>NZ_JODF01000097.1:0-18794 GCF_000717945.1 Streptomyces sp. NRRL S-920 | reverse complement strand
CCGCCAGGTCACCATTCCGCTGCACGTCCTGTTGCAGTGGGACGACGAAGGGAACGACCGGCAGGCGGCCCTGGACCTGTTCGACGCCTTCGGCTCCAGAAAGAAGACGCTGCACGCCAATATGGGCGGGCACACCGGCGTCCCGCAGTTCGCGGGGGACGCGGCCGCCCAGTTCTTCACCCGACACCTGAAGTGACACGCCTGCCCCTCGTGACGGGGAGTCCTACGGGGTGTCGTGCAGAGGTGCGTGGTTGGTTCGCACGAGGCGTTCCCCGCCGAACCTGAGGGTGAGGTTACGCAAAGGAGAGGGGAGGTTGCGGGCCTTGTCGCGGCGGTGGTTCTGTGCCAGGACCCACTGGATGCGGGTTCTCCGGCGCTCCTGGTAGGCGGCCAGAGCCGGGCTGACGGTCTCGGTGGTCGCCGCGCTGAGGACGTCCGCCAGCACGAGGGCGTCCTCCAGGGCCATCGCTCCGCCCTGGGCCATACTGGGCGAACAGGCGTGCGCGGCATCGCCGATGAGCACCACGCGCGGGCGCACCCAGTCCGTGCCAGCGATCTCCGCGAGGGATGCGAAGTGCGCGCCCTCCGCTTGTTCCAGCAAGGACGGGACGGGATCGGCGAACCCCGCGAAAAGTGACCGCCAGTCACCGGCGGGCGGCTCGGGATCCGCGCTGTTGATGTCGGCGTAGCAGTAGACCCGGTCGTCATCCAGGGGGACGGTCAGAAAGGTGCGGCCTCCGCTGCCCAGTCGCGCGGTCCAGTCGGTCGTCCCTGCGCTCTGCGGCGTCTGCTCGGCGACGAACCTCCAGCAGATCTGCCCCAGGAAACGTGGCGCCTCGTGGGAGAACACGGTACGGCGCACCGTGGAGCCGACACCATCAGCGCCGACGACGAGATCGTACGTCCGCTGCTCACCGCTGGAAAACGTGACGGCGCCCTCGGCGCTGATGTCGGTCACGGCGGTGCCGCGCCGTACGCCCGAGGCAACGAGCGAGGAGTGCAGCATGGCGTGCAGTTCGCTCCGGCTGATCGCGAAGCAGTCGCCCACCTCGCCCCAGATCGTGCTGAGGGGGAACTGGGTCAGGACGCGCCCGCGGTGGTCGAGGATCCGCTGCCGTCTCACGGAGTGCGCCCGGTCGGCGAGTTCGTCGCCCAGGCCCAGCCGCCGCAGTGCGCGCACCGCGTTGGCCGGAAGGTACAACCCGGTTCCCGCGGAACGCAGTTCACCGTCGCGCTCCACTACGTCTGCGCTCATGCCGTTGCCCTCCAGGGCCCGGGCCAGGGACAGCCCCGCGATCCCGGCGCCGACGATGAGTATGCGAAGTTCCGCCATGCTGAAGTCCTTGATCCGTGTGGTGGAGGTGCGGGGCCTGGAGGAGAGATGGCCCTGCGGGAGACGGTGTACAGGTTCCGCGGCCGATAGTCCCAGACCACGTACCGGTCACCACACCGACCGCCGCTGTTCATGAGCCGCCGAGCAACGGCGTTCTCGGGCCTGTTGTCTAACTGGGTGACCCGAAACCCCACCGCACACGTACCGCTTGAAAGGTCACTTCCGCATGCGCATTCACCGGACCATCGCAGCCACGGCCACCCTGGCGCTGGCTCTCGGCACAGCCGGCTTAACGGCGTCGACCGCCCAGGCCGCCCCCTCCGCTGCCCCGGCCCCGGCCTCAGTCGTCGTCGTGGACGGCGAGCTGTGGTACAAGGCGGCGCCCGGCCAACAGAACAAGGTGACAGTCGACGAAAAGATCGACCACCGCGGCGAGCACGACTCCTTCTACGTCCTCACCTTCCACGACCGGTACGACATCGACATCTCCGCCGACGCGGCGGAGGGAGACGAGTGCGTGTACCCCGAGGAGGGCGACCGTACCGCCGTGCGGTGCGCGGTCAAGATCCCGGAGAACTCGGACGACTCCGACAGCTACGACATCGATCTCGGCGACAAGAACGACACCGCGATTCTCGCGCCGGACAGCCAGGCCTGGGCCGGGATCTACGGTGGCAAGGGCAACGACGTCATCAAGGCCTCGGAGTCCGCGCTCCTGCACGGCGGCGAGGGCGACGACCGTCTCGACGGCGGTGGCGGCCCGTTCGGGTTCGGCCCGTGGGGCGAGGCCGGGAACGACACCCTCACCCGCTGTAGCCAGGACTGCTTCGGCGGCCCCGGCCATGACTCCCTGACCGGTACCGGCGAGGAGAACTCCCTGCACGGCGAGGACGGCGACGACGTCCTGCGCGGCAAAGGCGGCGCCGACATCCTCTACGGCGGCAAGGGCAACGACACCCTGTACGGCGCGGCGGGCAACGACACGCTGTGGGGCAACAGCGGTGACGACGTCCTGTGGGGCGGCACAGGCACCGACAAGCTCTCCGGCGGCCCGGGCCGCAACGAACTCCACCAGGACTGAACACTCCCCCGAGCCGGGCTGCCAGCCACGCCCGGACCGCGTATCACTCCCCACCCGACGACACCCCGCGTGGCCATCCGTTCGCGGTGCCGCTTCTCGCCCGACGCCAGGCGGGTGCGCATCGTCGGCGGGGTCTTCAGGTGCGCCTTGAGAGTGGTCAGCAGCAGACCGGACGGCCGCGTCGCGATGCCCTTGCCGTCGACCTGGATCACCAGCGTCGTGGGAGCGGTCGACGGCGCCGGGACGCGAGGGGCGTGGAAGCCGTCGATGTCAACGGCCGCGCGGGCGACCAGATAGTCGGCCTGACGTTTGCCCAGGACCTTCCCGCACCGCAGCTCGATCGCCTCCTTGGCCTGGTCGTAAGAACCGCGCGGCGGCGCAGGCCATGCGAGTGCAGCCCGGCGGGTAGCGACAGGTCCGCATCCAGGGGGCGGACGCTGGTCATCGACCTGCCCCGCCACGCGGTCCGCGTCACGGTCACGGCGCCGAACACGCAGGCCAGACGCCTGCAATGGCCCACCTCGCGATGCGGGCGAACCTGTCCGTCCGCACCCCGGACCGCCGGGCGGCCGGCGCGTTCCCCCTGCTCGCGGCCCCGCGCCTCGATCGGGTCCTCCAGATCGTGGTGGGTCCGATCCGCGGCACGATTTGCTTGGGCCTGCATCGGCTTCGCGGCGTCGGTGAGGACCTCGATGCCGAGCTCCGCTTCGAGCGCCTCCACCCGGCCCGGGCCGCCGCCTCCCGCGCCTCCAACTCCCCGATCAACGACCCCATCAGCGTCGCCTCCTCCACCCACACGGCAGAGACCCGACCACGCCGCCCCTCATGCGCAGTCGTGCGTCAGCCCGCCCGCTTATAGGTAAGGACGGTCTTCGGGTGGTTGCCGATCTTGCGTAGGCGCAGCGGGCCGTCCGAGGACTTTACGTCGAAGTCGTACTTCAGCTCCTCCGGCGGGCAGTTGATGGCCCTGGTGCCCTGTTCGAGCTTGAAGTTGCTCATGGACAGGTCGTGCTGGTCGATGCCGGTGACAGTGGCGCTGCCCTTGCATCGCGGGCCGGTGCGGGTCTCGATGACCACGCGTGCGCGTCTGCCCGGCTTGACCTGGTGGATGGTCAGCTGCTGGCTGCCGTCCGTGGCTCGCCACCGGCCCACGAACCAGGGGTGGATGGGCTTGTACTTCGTGGCCGCCTCGGCGAATCCGGAGCCTTTGCGCCAGGTCAGCGTGGTGGTTTCCAGCATGCTGGAATGGACGAAGTCCACTCGGGCGCCACCGTCGCGGATGCGGACCTTCGGCCAGACGAGGGTGTTTTTGGTCGGGTCGGTGGTCCAGGAGGAGAGGTCCCCGGTGGCGACGGCCGCGATCACCTCTTGCGGTTCTTCGCCGTCCGTGCAGTGCTGGCCGAAGCCGGCCGCGAGCCACACGGTGTCCCGGTACGCCTTTGCCCTGATGCCGTCGCACGGTTTGGTCCCGGTCTCATAGACCGTCTTCCGGGCGGACCAGGCGTCGTCAGAGGTGTGGCGATGCTGTGCCTCCAGGCCGCGGCGAGTGAAGCGGAGGGACACCTGCCGGCCGTCGGACAGTTCGAGGACGGTGTGGTCGTCGTCATTCTCGACGACCCGTGAATCAGGCTTGTTTTCGGGTTCGCGGTGGAACGTCGCGTGCTTCGCGCTGCTGCCGGACGGTCCCCTGTCCGATTGCTCGGCTTGCTCGGCGCAGCCGCCGGCGGCTGCGCCGAGCATCAGCACCGCTACCGCCCACGCCGCTGTGCTCTTCGTTCTCATGCCGGGTCAGCTCCCCTGTACGCCGTGCCGCGATGCCCGGTCCGGTGGGTGGCACGAACTCGTCGATGCTAGTCGGTGGGCGGCCCGCCCCGCTCGGCCCCCCGGCACGGTGCGGCCCCGGCGGTTCCGTCACTCGTCGAGGACGGCGGCGACCGCACCCGGACCGGGGCCGCCACCTCCCACGCCTCCAACTCCCCGATCAACGACCCCATCAGCGTCGCCTCCTCCACCCACACGGGTAGAGACCCGACAACACCGCCATCACCCACAACCATGATCTCCCAGCTCAAACCATCGGGGCCGTCCCCGGAAGAGAGCTACGCCCAAGGGCGATAGCGTCGCAGCCATGACGACCAACACGCGCGGGCTCACCGCGGACTCCACCGAGACCACCCCGGCCTCCGCCGGACAGGGCCGCACCGCCCGGCTGGCCGCCGACAGCAGCGTCCTGTTGATACCCGTCGTCATGTTCGCGGTCCCCGTCGTCCTCGTCCGGGCCGGGAGGATCTCCGACGGGTACCTCATCCTGAACCTGGTCTCGCTGCTCATCAGCGGCCTGGTGGCGGTCTATGCCCACATGGGCTGGCACGCCCGCCTGCACGAGGGCGGCCTCCTCTCCGCCCGCACCCTCACCGGGCGGCACACCATCGACCTCGCCCGGCTCTCCAAGGTCGGCCGTCTTGAGGTGCCGGGCCAGACGCGGACCGACGACCGGCTGATCCTGACGGACGCGCACGGCGTGCGGGTCATCCTGAACAAGTTGAGGGGCGGTGACGAGACCATCGACGTACTCGTCCGTCGCGCGCTGATGGCAAGGCCGGCCGGTGCCGGAGTGCTCATTTCGGACCGTGCCGCCGAACGCCTCGACCTGCGGACGGAACTGACCCGCCCCCACGGCCGCTTCCGGCCCGGCCGCAAGATCCGCGAAGGCCTCATCGGCTTCCTGCCGCTGCTGTCCCTCTCTGTGATGGCACCGGTGGCCTTCGGCCTCTTGGCCCTGGCCGTCACCCTCACCGACGTCTTCTGAGGAGGCCGACGATCATTCGCGATCACAAGGAGCGCGTTACCGAAGGGATGACAGCCCCTCAACGCCAAGAAGGGCATTCGCCGGATCTCTGCCGCGTCGGCCGTCTAGCGTACGGAGACGCCGCGCTGCCCACCGCTGCCGCCTGAGGAGGAACCCTGTGTCATCGCCCTGCGATCCCGCGCACTCTCCCGTCGGCGATGTGGGCGCAGCCCTGATGATCATCGACTCCCGGCTCAAAGGCATCCGCGACGGCAAGAGCGGGGCCAGCTCCGAACACCAGGCGCTGATCAACCAGTTCGCCACGTCACTGGGGCCCAAGGAGGTCCATGACGTGCTGGACGGGGCGTGCACGCTCATCTACATGTTCATGACGTGGCTGCGGAAGGCCCACGAGGAGCACGGCAAGGACGTCATCGAGTACGTGGTGCCCACGCTCGTGACCACGATGCGCATGATGCCCAAAAGCGTCCGCCCCGAGGCCATCCCCACCATGGCCGGCCTGGTCATCGCCGCGGGCACCGGCCTGAGCCCCAACCTGTGGCGCAAACAGTACGGGGACTGGACCGAGGCGGAGATGAATCCCCTGGAAGCCACCGCCTTCCTGCTCGCGGAACACATCAACCGCATCACCGACGACCCCGACTTCGCCACCCGCATGATCGCCGAAGCTCTGTCCAGTGCGGACGAGGACTGACACACCGCGGCCTTCGCGGAAGCCTCCAGGGCCTGCTCAGGGGCGATCGTGAAGCTGTGGCGGCAGCTCCACCCAGCGGCGTGACGAGCGACGTTCCACCGCTCCCTGGGCGTCGCTGATACGCAGACCTGCCATAGCAGCGGCGTAGGCGAGGGTGTTGGCGCCGTGGGGGAACGTGTACCGCCGCTGCCAGAAGCGAAAGTGCCAGTGGGCGGCCGGGGCCGACTCGTCCGGCCACAGGTCGATCTCCTCGGACAGAGCGACTTCGCCGTCCCGGGCCAGCGTTCCGAAAGTGCCGCCCTTGGGGTTGAAATAGATGCCGTACGCGTCAGTGCCTGCCGATATCGCGCGTAGCACGGCGTCGTCGCTCGGCATATACCCCTCTTGTGTGATCACGCAGCCGCCGGGCGCACCGGGCACGCTCGCCACGCCTACGTAGCGGAGTGATTCGTCATAGTCCGATAGGTCGAAGGGGCCGCGTTCAAGGTCCGCCGTCGGGCACTTGGCGGGGTCAGCACCCAGACGCCGTATGACCTCTACCTCGCTCAGCCCCCGCACGAAGCAGAGACCGAGCCCCTCGGTCCACAGCTCTCGATCGCCGCACGCCGCGATGAGCGCGTCCGCTTCCCGGAAGGCGGCGGCCTCTTCGACGGGCAGCTCCACTTTCCCGGGCAGTCCCGCGACGAGCGGAGCGAGGGGTGTGGTCAGCAGCAGGCGGCCCGGTGACCAGGGCCCTATCTGTGGGGTCCACACATCGGCACCGGATGCGATCAGCGCACGGACGCTGTCCTCGTCCACCGTGCAGGCGGCGTACCAGAGAGGAGTGTGCTCGTCCTCGTCGCGTGCGTCGGCCTCCGCGCCATGGGCCAGAAGCGCGGCGACCGCTTCCCCCGCCCCGCGCTCCGCCGCCTGGTGCAGCGGGGTCGACTCCTGCCCTACGACGCGGGCGCCGGGCGGCGCGCCCGCGTCGAGCCGGGCCCGGATCACCGCCGCGTCGCCCCAATCGTCGTAGGCCATCCGCTCCCAGTCGGCCCGCGGCACATAGCGCAGCCGCTCTTCCTCCTGACGGCGCAGCATCATGCGTTGATGTCCGGTCAGAGGTGGAGCGAGGAAGCCAGGCGGTCCTCCCATTTCGATGGTGGAGAAGGAACCCAGCTGACCCTCGGGGTCCGGTGGCTCCAGTCCCGGCCAGACCTCGAGCACCCGCGCCGAGGAGGCATGCAAGGCGGCCGTGTCGATCGCGGTGCGTATCTCGTCGATGCCCTCGTCCGGCCACTCGACGACCAGATGCGCTTCACCGGGCGGTGGCAGTTCCGCCAGATACAGGTCGACGTCGGTCTTGAAGAGGGACCGGCGGGGCCCGTGCAAGCCGGGGTCCAGTGGGATCAGCCCGACGGCCTGGTCCGTCATCGCCGTGGACTTCTCTCCATCCGGCCTTGTCCAGTGCACGGCTCGCTGCACCGTGGGGTCCAGTGAGGTCACCCGACGGCCGTCGCAGAACAACAGACCGACCCTGAGCCCCGACTGCCGACCGGAGTCCGCACTCCGCAGGCGGGCCTTGCGGAAGACCGACAGATGCAGGGTCGCCGCGTGCGGCCACAGGGACCATCCCGTCATCACCACCCGGGCGTGCTCTCCAGCGCCGGCCACCTCCAACTGCGAGTGGAGCACCGGCGCGAACCAGTCGACGGGCGGCGCGTAGCGCGCGGCGTCCTCGCCCGGCGGGCTCAGCCGTACCAACGCGGTCCGCTCCGCGGCCGGTTCCTCGGGTAACACCAGATCGTCGAAGAATCCCATGCGCCGATGGTGACAGAGGGGTCTGACAACGCCTGCATACCGCCAGTGTCCGTGTCCTATGGCAGTGGGTGTCAGAGTCAGGCGCGTCGGGATGATCGCCCGACGTTCGTACTCGTCCACGGCGCGCGCAGCAACTCCGCCGTCTGGTCGCCGCTGCTGCGGGAGCTTGCCCTCCTGGGTCACCGGTCGCTGGCGGTGGATCTGCCCGGGCACGGCGCCGATGCCTGCTTTCCCCTCTCGTATCAGGCGCCCCAGGACCTGGACGCGTTCACCGCGCAGTCGTCCCCGCTGGCCGAAGTCACCCTGGATCGCCTTGTCCTGCGAGAAGCGGATATAGGTGCGGCGGCGAGGAACTCAGGGTCCTTCGAACGCCAGTTGACAGATCGGGCACCGCATCGCCGACCCGGACGCGCCGCACGGCTTCGACGACGTGGGCGACGTTGTCCTTGCACACCGTGGACGCCAGCCGCCTCGGCGTGTGGCTGCATCCCGCCGAGGTGGCCAAGGTCCTGGACGGCCTTGTGGGCGGATAGGTCACTCTGCGTATCCACTGGCTGAGGTGGTCATGCTCTAATCGCCGGATGACGAAGATCGAATCAGCACTGATACGACGTTGGGTGAGCGGCTGGACCGCGGCTCGCTCCCTGCCCGACGCCGAGCCGGTCGAGTACGGCGAGGACGGCTTGTGGTCCAAGTGCAACCAACCTGGCCGCGAGGTCGAGGTGTTCGCGCTGCGTGCGGACGAGGAACCCACGTCCTTGGCACGGCTGGCGGCATTCGTCGCCGCCGCACAGCAGACCACCTGGCTCACGGTGCCTACGCTGCGCCCAGGCACCGTGGAAGCCGTCGTCAGCGCCGCCGGGCTCCAGGTGCTCCGCCGGTCCGAGTGGTTCATGACGTCCGATCTGACCGAGCACCCGCGGCACGCGCTCGCCGCGCCCTACGCACGCGAGGTCCGCACGGAGGGACCCGTCACGGTCGTCTCTCTCCATGACTCCTCCGGAGCGGTGGCGGCGCAGGGCACCATCGCTGTGATCGGCACCGATGCGATCGCCGATCGCATCGAGACGGACGCGGCGCACCGCCGCCGCGGCCTGGGCCGCGCCATGATGAGCGCTCTGGCGGAGGCCGCGGTGGCCCAGGGTGCCCGTACCGGCCTCCTCATCGCCAGTGAGGAAGGCCAGCGCCTCTACTCCTCCCTCGGCTGGCACCACGATGCCGACGTCCTGATCGCACAGGGGCCGGGGGTTCCCCCCGACAAGTAGGACCAACTCAAGCCGCACACAAAGGGCCCGTACGCGCTGTGCGCGTACGGGCCCTTTATCGAGCGCCGGGCAGGCCTTGCACCTGCATTTCCCCGCAGGAAGCGGGGCGTCTTTCCTTGGACCACCAACGCATCGCCAGCTACCGCGTGTTGCGGTGACCAGCTCAAGATCTACTGTATCCCAGGGAAGTCGACACCAGGACAGCCAGGACAGCCAGGACATGGGCTATCTCGCCCCGTCCCCTTGCCTGTTCAGCCACTGAACACTGCCCCTCAGTACCTGGCGCGCCGAGCCGCAGGCCACGTATGCAGGGAGGATCCCGAGTCCGCTCCCCGGAAGGCCCCCATGCGTCCCCGCGAAAACTCCCGATCCGCCGACGAGAAGAAGCCCAGCCGGGCACCGGACCGCACCCCGGCGCCAACAGGTGCGGCCGCCGGGAGCACGTCCGCCCAGGCGCTCGCGGCGCTACAGCGCACCGCTGGGAACGCCGCGGCTGTTCAGATGCTCCGTCAGGCAGGCCACCTCGGAACGCAGGAACAGCACCAGCACGGTGCGGGCTGCGGACACCAGCAAGCCGAACCGGCCGTACAGAGGTCTGCCGTCCACGATGTCCTCCGTAGTGGCGGACAGCCCCTGGACGAGGCCACCCGCACCGACATGGAAAGCCGCCTCGGTGCGGACTTCTCCGACGTCCGCCTGCACACCGGCAGTGCCGCGAAGGCGTCGGCCGCCGAGGTGGGCGCCCGCGCCTACACCTCCGGCAGCCATGTCGTCATCGGCGACGGTGGCAGTGACAAGCACACCCTCGCCCACGAACTCACCCACGTCATCCAGCAACGCCAAGGTCCCGTGGCGGGCACGGACAACGGCGCGGGGCTGCGTGTTTCCGATCCGGGTGACCGGTTCGAGCGCGAGGCCGAGGCCAATGCCACCCGGGTGATGAGCAGTCCCGTACAGCGCAAGTCGCCCGTGGAGGAGGACCGGTCGACAAGGGTGCCCGCTGCCGAGGAAGTCCGGGTGCAGCGCGTCGCCACGCGGGGTGCCACCGGGAATCTGCCGCTCCCCGCCTGGGACAGGCACTCGCCGGTGTGGACCGCTCCTGCTTTCGGTCCTGTGAACCCCTACGGCGGGCCGCTGACCCGCACGGGTGGGTCGAGTGTCTCGGTCACCTTGGGGCCGAGTGTCAACGCGCCGGGGAACACCTACGGGGGTTCTCGTCCGGCGCCCGCCGAATGCACGATCGTCAACGAACTCAACCAGAGGGACGGCGACGGCTGGATCAAGGGGCACCTGTGGAACGACAACTTGGGCGGCCACGGGGTCTCGATCAATCTGACGCCCATGACCAACAGTACGAACCAGAACTTCAACCGCAGGTTCGAGGAACCTCTGAAAATGATGCTGCTCGCGTGCACACGGCACGCGCAGAACAATGCGGGCTCACCCTTCTGGTACGGCGTCACCTTCCATGTCCGTACCTACGGCCAGATGTCGACCAACCCTGCTGAACTGGAGTACTTCGTACCGCAAGGGGTCGAGTACACGGCGAGCTATGTGCAGATGGACAGGGTGACCCAGGCAGTCAGCCCGGTAGCAGCACCTGTCGGCTTCCCTCCTGTGATCACGTAAAGGTGAGCAAAGGGGGCGAGTTCAGGTCCTACCACGAGCCGGCAAGAACGTTCCTTTCCGTAAGGTCGGCGGCTCAATCGGGGTACGTGGGCCCCTGAGAACAGGTGGCTTTTCCACACTTTCGCTGATGACGGAAGTCTCGTATCGCTCCGGGCGTCCAGCCACCTTGTAGGTGGACCGTCGGCCGGGAAAGACCACGCGGTACCACTCGTCGCCCCGTCCGGCGGTCGTGACGTTCACCTCGACCCCGAACTCACAGTCCTTGTCCTTGGTGAAGAAGGAGAGGTCGAACGCTCTGGCGTCGAAATCTTCGCCCCCATCAAGGTAGATGGCCTTGGCGAAGGCGTTTCCGGAGAGGTTCCACGCGCCGTCGGCAGGAGTCCGGCCTTCGTTCTTCCACGGCCTCGGGACGGGTTCCGTAAGGTCGAAGGCGACTGCTGTGGGAAGCGCCTCGCCTCCGCTGTCTCCGAAGCTGGGGGGAACCACAGCGGTACCGGTGTAGCGCGTGGGTTTGCAGGAGAGGTTGGTGATCCGCATGTTCTGGATCACCACCGTGCCCCGGTGGATGGGAAAGATGGTGACGCGGACCGTGGCTTCATTGACTTGTAGGCCTTTGTTCTTCGCGAACCAGGCCCAGTACTTGTCCGACAGGAAGCCGCCGTCCGGCAGGCTCGCCGCATTCGTGGTGCGTTGAGCGAGCGCGAACTGGTGGCTGAAAGAGAGGTTCGGATCGCCGGCCGCGATGTCGATCGCAGGGCCGATCGTGAGGCGTTCCTCTTTCGCGTCGTCCTGCTTGTCCTTGTTCCGCTCACGAGCCTCGGCCTGCTTCGCGACATCGGAACTCTGTACGGCCGCGGGAAGTCCCCAGATCGCGACGGCCGACGAGACGACGACGCCCACAGCGCCGATCACCGCGAACACCCTGAGCGTCCACTGCCATGCCGTGTTCGGCCGGGCGTTGTCCTCCCCGTCCTCCCCTCCGGAGGCCGCGGACCGAGTACGTGCGCCCCCCGGATCCGGTTCGGCAGAGGGCCTTGCTTCAGGCGGGGACGGCTCGGTCGAAGGTGAACCGCTTCTCGGCGGCTCGTTATCCGGAGGGGGTAATGACGAAGGTGGAGTGGAAGACATGAAAGCCTCCTGAACGTCGCCGGCGTCAACGAACTTCATGACCGTACAGCGCGGGACACCACGTGACACCTACGGGATCGCCCGAGCCGTTGGCGCTCGCTTTCACCGCCGTACACCCCGTGGGTTCTGCCCCTCCGGCCGCCCGTACCTGCCCGGCCGTACCTGGCCCCGGGGAGCGCCGCGCGGTGAAAGGTCCGGAAAGCGCGTTCCAGAATCCGCTCGCCCCGTCCGACAATGCCACGGTCGCCACGGAGGTGGCGGTCGGGGACCGGCACCGCGTTGGGGGTGTCTCCCCGCTCCGTGACGGGAGTCTGTGGTGCTGCGGATCCATTTCACCGCGGAGGATCTCGCCCGCACCCGGGTGGCCAGTACCATCGGGGCCGCCGCGGAGACGTATTACAGCCTGGAGATGCTGTGCAGGCGTTCCCTCCCGTTGCCCTTCCAACGGTGGCGCGCCACCGTGGCCGGCCGGCTGGGTGAGGACGCCGAGCCCCTCACCTCACTGCTGCCCGGTCGAGGCCCGGGCCTTGACTTGCTGGCGCTGGCCGGGGACTCCCCCGACATCGACCACGCCGTGGAGGCTCTGCTGCGGGCACCCCGCGCCCAGCTGCGCCGCGAGCTGGAACCCGTCGCCGTCCGCCCCGCCCACATGCCGTGGGCGCGAGCCGTCGCCGACGGGGATGGCGAAGCCCGGCGGTTGCTGGCGGCGGGCCTCGTGGCTTGCCACCGGGTGGCCGTAGCGCCGTACTGGGCGGCTTCCCGGCCCCAACTGGACATCGTACGGGCGCAGTACGCCCGCACGTTCCTCGAAGGGGGAGTCGACGCGCTGCTGGCGTCTCTGAGCCCTCCGCTGGTGCGCTGGCGCCCGCCCGTGCTGGAGATCCGCTACCCCCGCCCCGTCGAGGTCCAGCTGAACGGCAGCGGGCTGATCCTGGTACCGACTCTGTTCACCTGGCGTGCGTTCAGCCTCCTGTACGACCCGTACGACGACGCGTCGGCGCCGCGGCTCACCGTGCCCGCGGTGACCGACCCGGCCACCGGCGCTGCGCTGTGGCATCCCGGGGGCCCCATGCCCGACGACCCCCTGGGCACCCTGCTGGGCCGTACCCGGGCCGCCGCGCTGCGCGTGGCCGCCGACGGTTGCAACACCACCGAACTGGCCGCGCGACTCGGTGTCTCCCTGGCGGCCGTCAGTCAGCACACCAAGGCGTTGCGCGAAGCGCGCCTCATCACCACCAGCCGACGCGGTGGTTCCGTACTGCACATGGCCACCGTCCTGGGCCGGGAGTTGCTGGACGGGAACCGATAGCGCCCCGCGCAGCGTCGCCGCGGGCCCTTAAGCCATGGCTTAAGGGCGTAGCCGCCCGTGCCGGCAGCGCGGAGCATTCATGGCGTTCGGGTGGCCGGGGGTCGAGCGCTCAGGTCGCCCGGTCACCTGGTGACGACGAGAGCTTCCAGAGAAGAACCGAAAGGGGATCGCATGCGATGCGCACGGATGGTCACAGGATCGACAGCCATCATCACCGCTGTCGCCGGGCTGAGCCTGGCGACCGCCGGACCCGCCGCAGCCGCCGACAGCGGCACCTGGCGTGCCTACGGCAACACGAACCCGATCACCTCCAGTACCAGTACGTGGCGTTGCGCCGCTACCAAAACGATCGCCACCAGTGTGGCCGCGCAGGTGTGCGCGATCAGGTCGTCAGGCGGGGGCTCCGTACAGGCGGCGGTGATCGTGCGTAACAACCGATCCGCCCTCTACTCCGTCAAGGCATCGATGGACCTGTACACCTCATCCGCCCGGCTGGGCTCGTGGGTGTGCTCGTCCTCGGGGGTCGGGCCGAACTCGTGGTCGGTGTGCTTCGGACGAACCATGTCCCAGAGCGCCGCGGTGGACTCGTCAGGGGCCGCCAACAGTGTGGGACTCGGCATATCGCCGAAGGTCTGAGCGACGTCCGATTCGGTCGCCGGGCCGAGAAGGGAGCGTGATGTTCGCACCCGCTCACGAGGCGGGTGTTGTTCGGGGGTGTGGTGATGGTCCCGGGGTCAACGGGGCCATCACCGCTGTCGTGGTACGGACCTCGGCCGCACGGAAGAGCGGAGGTTCGCTTTCCCGGGGGCATGAAATTATCCGACGTGCAAATCCGCCAGAGGGCACAAAATTATCCATCCCACAAATCTGACAGAGGGCATAAAGTCCGTTCAGCCGCAATAGCATTGGCAAGAAAATCTAAGCTTGACGGCGTCGTGGAGTTTGCTTATGGTCCAGTCGTTCAGGTTCCCGCTGATCGATATCCGAAGGTGTTAATGACCACGCCTCCCACGTTGCCGAAGTTGCGGCAGCAGTTGATTCTCGCCGTTCTTATGTCGTGTTCGCTGCTTATTTGGCTGGACAATACTGTCCTGAGCACCACGCTGGAGACCCTCGCAGACCCGGCCCGTGGGCTGGGGGCCCATCCCGGTCAACTGCAATGGGCGACCGGTTCGTACACCCTGACCTTCGCCACATTGATGTTCACCGCGGGCGCATTGGGCGATCGGTTCGGTCACCGGACCGTGTTCTCCAGCGGGCTGGTCGTCTTCGCCGGGTCCTCGCTGTGGGCGGCTTACGCAAGCGGTGCGGGCCAGCTGATCGCGGCCCGGGCCGCGATGGGGGTGGGCAGTGCGCTGATCACGCCCGCTATGATGGCCATTCTCATGTGGACCTTCACCGGCCCCGCGCGGGCTGCCGCGATCGGCATCTTCTCGACATCGGCCGGTGTCGGAATGGCTGCCGGTCCAGTGCTGGCCGGGTTCCTGCTCGACCATTTCTGGTGGGGTTCCGTATTTCTGATCAATATCCCGGTCGCGGTATTGGCATTGGTCGGACTCGCCGTACTCGTTCCGAATTTCCGCAGTCCCACTCCACGGCCACTGGACCCCGCCGGCATGCTGCTCTCGATCAGCGGGCTCGTGGCGTTGGCCTATGGGCTGATCCGGGCGGGGCAGGTGGCGGCGTGGAGTCGTACCGACGTCTGGGCGCCGATCGTTGCCGGTCTGGTTCTGCTGGCCGTCTTCGTACTCGTCGAACTGCACGTCAAAGTGCCCAGCTTTGATCCGCGACTTTTCGCACAACGCGCGTTCAGTGGCGGCAATGTGGCGCTCGGATTGCTGCTCTTCGGTGTGGCCGCCATCACCTTCTACAACGCTTTTTACCTGCAAGGAGCGCTCGGATATTCGCCGATGAAGGCGGGTCTGGCCAATATCCCGACCGCGTTGGGCGCGCTCGCGGGGGCACCCATTGCCTCACGCCTGGTGCGCCGCCTGCCGCTGCGCCTTGTCGCCGTCCCCGCGCTCACCGTGGCCGCGCTGACCATGGGCGGGTACGGGTTCCTCGGGCTCCAGACTCCGCTCGCCCAGATCGAAGTCCTGTTGCTGATACAGGGGTTGTCGATCGGCATGGTGATCGGGCCCGTTACCGCCGCCCTGATCAGTGACCTGCCGTTGGAACAGGCCGGTGCGGGGTCGGCCGTCACGAACACCGTGCGGCAGACCGGCAGCGTGCTGGGCATCGCAGTAGGCGGCACGATCATGTCGATCATGTACCGCCGTGCGATCGAGCCGTCACTGGAGGATGCGCCCGGCGCGGTGCAGGAACAGGCGCGCGTCTCCGCCGAACAGGCCCGCCACGTCGCCACCGCGACCCACCGGCCCGCTCTCGCCCAGGCTGCCGACGACGCGTTCATCCACGCCATGCACGTCGGAGCGGGCTGGATCGCGGTCATCGCGCTGCTCGGAGCGGTTGTGCTGCTGATTACGTTGCCTGCTGCCGGAAAGAAGAAGGATCCGACACCGGAACCGGACTGCGAAGAGGCCCGCAGCTCCGTCTGAGAGTGCCCGCTCACCCAGGGCCGCTACGCCCTCGGCGAAGCGGTGACGCACAGGCTCACAGTTGATGTTGAGTGAGCGTCATGAACGTCTTGGTATTGGGTGGAACGGCATGGGTGAGCCGCGAGATCGCGCGGCAGGCACTGGAACGCGGGCATCAAGTGACCTGTCTGGCCCGCGGGGAGAGCGGCGAGACAGCCGAGGGCGCCGTGCTCGTCGCCGCCGACAGGAACGAACCGACGGCGTACGAAAGTGTGGCGGGCCAGGACTGGGACGCCGTGGTCGAGGTGTCCTCGCAACCAGGCTTCGTCCGCGCGGCGCTGGCCGCGCTCGGCGAGCGGGCCCGCCACTGGTCGTACGTGTCGTCGGTCAGCGCCTACGCCTCGCACGCGCAGGCGAACGCGGACGAGTCGGCGCAACTGCTCCCGGCGACCGAGGGGGACACAGCGGGCCGCGACGAGTTCGGGCAGGCCAAGGTGGCCTGCGAGGAGGCCGCGGCAGCCGCCCTGGGAGACCGGCTCCTCATCGCACGTGCGGGGCTGATCGGCGGCCCCGGCGACCACAGCGGCCGATCCGGGTACTGGGTCGCCCGCGCGGCCCGCGAGCCGCTGGCCCCGCTGCTGGTGCCCGCCTCCCCGGACAGGCCGACGCAGGTGATCGACGCGCGTGACCTCGCGGCCTGGCTGCTCGACTGCGCGGAGAAGGGGACGACCGGCACGTACAACGCGGTCGGCCCGATCGTGCCCTTCGGGGAGTGGGTCGCCCTGTCACGGGAGATCGGCGGGCACACCGGTCCGGTGGTGGAGGCGGACGACGACTGGCTGCTCGGGCAGAAGGTCGTACAGGCCATGGGCCCGGAGTCGCTCGCGCTGTGGGTGGCCGACCCGGACTGGGCCGGCTTCTGCGCCCGCGACGGCGCTGCGGCGAAGGCGGCCGGCCTGCGGCACCGCCCCCTGCCGGAGCTGCTGGAGCAGACCCTGCGCTGGGAGCGGGAAGCGGGTCTTGACCGGCCTCGCAAGGCAGGCCTGAGTGTCGAACGCGAACGCCAACTCCTCGAAGCATGGGGGTGAGGGGAGGCGCCGCGCGGCCCGCGGCGGCAGCCGATGAGCGGCGCTCCCCTCCCCCAGCCCGGACAACCTCATCAATCGCCCGGCCCGCACGCTCCCTGGCCTGGCCACGGTGCGTGCCGAGGTCCGCCAGGCCGTCCGCGACGTCCTTCGCCTCACAGTAGGCATCCCACGAGGGGAAGCCCATGGGGAGCCAGACCTTGGTGGCATTCGCTGATCAGCAGCCCATCGGCGGCGTAGGCCCGGTGCGGGCGGTTGCCGATCGCGGCGGCGATGGCATCCCAGGCGTAGGCCACCCGCTCACCGTCGGGGTCCGGTTCCACGGTGGCAAGGGACAGCTCGAAGCCGGTGCCGTCGGCGTCGCGGAACCAGACTGTCTCGTCGCCGGGCGCGACTGGGGCGACAAAGGTGATGTGCGGGCTCCTGCACAGAACAGGCCCGGGCCTGATGCCGGGCCTGCTCACTCTCAAGCATCACCTGGTCAGGACGCGTACACCCCATACCAGTACTGGAAGTCCATGCCGTTGCACGACCACGTACGCAGCCCGTAGGCGAAGCTGTCGTCCAAGCACCGCCCGGTGGCCCGGTTCTGGAGGATGTAACCCTTGTCGTTGTCGTAGCCTTTGACGCGCCATTCCTGCCAGGCTCCGCCGTAGCAGGGGTATGGGCGCAGGCCGAATTCGAAGCTGTCGTCCAGGCAGCGGCCGGTGACCTTGTTGTGGATCTGCCGGAATTCCTTGCCGCTGACTTCCACGCGCTTGGCCCAGAACTGCTGGAAGTCGGTACGGTTGCATCCGAAGGTGCGCAGCCCGTAGGCGAAGCTGTCGTCCAGGCAGCGGCGGGTTTCGTTGTTCTGGCCGTCGAACCAGAAACCGGAGGCCGAGGCCGGGGCGGCATTCAGAGCGATCAGAGCGCCAGCCGCGGCGGTGAGCGCGCCGATACGCGCCGCAACGTGCATGCGTGTCACAGGATGTTCCCCCTTCGGTTGGAAGCGTTGTGCTGGAGGCGGGTGTCGATGCAGCGCAGCACGGGGCCTTCCGCCCTCTGTTCCCCCGCCTGCGCCCTCACATCGTGGCGCGCGCCGTCGGCCGCGAGTTGGTGATGCGTGCGCGGTTACTTGTCGCTCGACGCGGCCCGCTGGGCATCCAGCAGAGCGCGCAGCGCGGCCTGCCGCAGCTCTCTGGGCGTCACCCCGTATGCCGCGCGGAACGCCCGGCTGAAGTCCGCCGGGCGCAGGAACCCCCACCGGGCGGCGATGGCGCCGATCGAACGCCGCCGCAGCCGGGGGTCGGTGAGGTCGGCGTGGCAGCATTTCAGGCGGCGCCGGCGTATCGAGGCCGCCACCGTCTCGCCCTGCCGGCGGAAGAGTGTGTGCAGGGAGCGCACGGAGATGTGGTGGTGTGCCGCGATGGCCGCCGGTCCCAGGTCGGGATCATTGAGGTTGTGGTCGATGAAGGCGTTGATGCGGGCGAGCATGGCCTCTTGGCGGGTCTCGGCCGGAAGGTCGTCGTAAGCTCCGAGGTGCTGGGCCAGGCAGGCGCCCGCCAAGTCGAGCGTCATTGCTCCTAATCGACTCAGGTCGCGCGGGCCGCAGTCGGGGCCGTAGGCGTCCAGTGTCGTCAGGAACCGGGCGAGGATCGCCCCCATGCCGGTGCGGGCCGACAAGGGCTGGGCAAGGAGCCGGTGGACGTTGTCCGGTCGAAGCGGCAGTTCCTCGCGCGGCAATTGCACGATGACCACCTGGATGTGGCGGCCTCTGTCGGGCACCGCGCCCTCGAACGGATGCGATAAGTCGAAGAGCACCATGTCGCCGAGCACCAGTCCGGAATCCTGGCGTCGCTGGTTGATCCACAGGGGCGTGCCGGAGACGAAGGTCAGCTGGTACGTGCTCGGGTCGGACCGCCGGATGTCCGCCCACGCGCGTTTCAGATGTGCGGGCGGGCTGTTGAACGCGGCAACCCGTACGGAGCCGAGGTCCAGCATCGAGGCCGACGCGGGGAAGCCCCCCGCACGGTTCGTGCTGCTGAGGGTGAGCGGTGCCAGCTCACGGGAGACCAACTCGGCCCAGAAGGGCAACTGCTCCTCCGCGGGCAGTTCCTCGTTCGATACATTCAGCCACATTCCGCC
>NZ_JODF01000096.1:0-19230 GCF_000717945.1 Streptomyces sp. NRRL S-920 | reverse complement strand
GCTGTCCAGCGCCGGGCAAACGAGCCGAGGCGGGGGGCACACCCGCCACCCCGCGGCCCAGCTGCTCAGCGCGGGGCAAACGGGTGGGTGGGTGGGAGACATCCGCCGCGAAGCGGCGGGACAGGGCGGCGTCAGCCGGGACCCCGGGAGCCGCAGGGGCCGCAGGCGCAGGGCCCGCGGGAGGCGGAGGAGGCCCCGCCCACGTAACCGGCACAGCGCAGAGCATCGTCACGCTCAGGAGGACAACGACCACCACGGGCCGCCAAGAGATCAGGGACGCGGGCATAGCCGGAGACATCCCGCGTCCGCCCCCGCCCCGAACACGCCCCGCTCCCCGTTCACCTGACGGGGCGGCACCTGCCGTACCCCGTCCGGCCCCCGGGGTCAGCCAGAGGTCAGCCGGACGGGCGCGCCGCCCCCACCCGTACAACCGGTCCCGGCGCCCCACTCACCCGTACATACGTCGCATCGCGAAGTCCACCATCTGCTCCACGGCCTTCGCGTCGAAGACCATCCGGTGCTCACCCTCCATGTCCAGGACGAAGCCGTACCCCGTCGGCAGGAGGTCGATGACCTCCGCGCCGGTGATCACGAAGTACTTCGAGTCCTTGCCCGCGTACCGCCGCAGCTCCTTGAGGGAGGTGAACATCGGGATGACGGGCTGCTGGGTGTTGTGCAGCGCGAGGAAGCCGGGGTTGTCGCCGCGCGGGCAGTAGACCTTCGAGGCCGCGAAGATCTGCTGGAAGTCCTCGGCGGACATCGATCCGGTCGTGAAGGCCCGCACCGCGTCCGCCAGGGACGGGGGCGAGGGCTCGGGATAGAGCGGAGGCTGCTGGCCGTACCCACCGCCGGGCATGCCCGACATCTGCTGCGGCGGTGGCTGCGCCCCCGGCGGTGCGTACTGCTGCTGAGCGCCGGGGTTCTGGTCATAGCCGTACATGGGTGGAAGCCTACTGAGTCACAGATCGGCGGTTTGGGGTTGCGTCTTATTACCGACGGGTAGCATCATCGTAGCTACTTGCTGGTATTCCATCCCTTTCCTGCTTACGGAGCCTTCGCCATGGGCCACTACAAGTCGAATCTCCGCGACATCGAGTTCAACCTCTTCGAGGTGCTCGGCCGCGACAAGCTGTACGGCACCGGCCCGTTCGCGGAGATGGACGTCGACACCGCCAAGAGCATCCTCGACGAGCTGCGCCGCCTCGCCGAGAACGAGCTGGCCGAGTCCTTCACGGACGCCGACCGCAACCCCCCGGTCTTCGACCCGGAGACCAACACCGCGCCCGTCCCGGCGTCCTTCAAGAAGAGCTACCAGGCCTTCATGGACTCCGAGTACTGGCGCCTCGGCCTGCCCGAGGAGATCGGCGGCACGACCTCCCCGCGCTCCCTGATCTGGGCGTACGCGGAGCTGCTGCTCGGCGCCAACCCGGCCGTCTGGATGTACTCCTCGGGTCCGGCGTTCGCCGGCATCCTCTTCGAGGAGGGCAACGAGGCGCAGAAGAAGGTCGCGCAGATCGCCGTGGACAAGCAGTGGGGCTCCACGATGGTCCTCACCGAGCCGGACGCCGGTTCGGACGTCGGCGCCGGTCGCACGAAGGCGGTCCAGCAGGAGGACGGCTCCTGGCACATCGAGGGCGTGAAGCGCTTCATCACGTCCGGTGAGCACGACATGTCGGAGAACATCCTCCACTACGTCCTCGCCCGCCCCGAGGGCGCGGGCCCCGGCACCAAGGGCCTCTCCCTCTTCCTGGTCCCGAAGTACAACTTCGACTGGGAGACCGGCGAGCTGGGCGAGCGCAACGGCGTCTACGCCACGAACGTCGAGCACAAGATGGGCCTCAAGGCCTCCAACACGTGCGAGATGACCTTCGGCGACCAGCACCCCGCCAAGGGCTGGCTGATCGGCGACAAGCACGACGGCATCCGCCAGATGTTCATGATCATCGAGTTCGCGCGCATGATGGTCGGCACGAAGGCCATCGCCACGCTCTCGACGGGCTACCTGAACGCCCTGGAGTACGCCAAGGAGCGCGTGCAGGGTCCGGACCTCGCCCAGTTCATGGACAAGACGGCCCCCAAGGTCACCATCACGCACCACCCCGACGTGCGCCGCTCGCTCATGACGCAGAAGGCGTACGCCGAGGGCATGCGCGCGCTCGTGCTGCACACCGCGGCCGTCCAGGACGAGATCCAGGTCAAGGAGGCGGCGGGCGAGGACGCGTCGCAGCTGCACGCGCTCAACGACCTGCTGCTGCCGATCGTGAAGGGCTACGGCTCGGAGAAGTCGTACGAGCTGCTGGCGCAGTCGCTCCAGACGTTCGGCGGCTCGGGGTACCTCCAGGAGTACCCGATCGAGCAGTACATCCGTGACGCGAAGATCGACACCCTGTACGAGGGCACGACCGCGATCCAGGGCCAGGACTACTTCTTCCGGAAGATCGTCCGCAACCAGGGCGCGGCGCTGAACGGCCTCGCCGAGGAGATCAAGAAGTTCCTGGCGGTCGGCACGGGCGGCGAGACGCTGGCCGCCGCCCGCGAGGAGCTGGCCAAGGCCGCGGTCGAGCTGGAGGCCATCGTCGGCGTCATGCTGACGGACCTCGCGGCGACGGAGCAGGACGTGAAGTCCATCTACAAGGTGGGCCTCAACACGACGCGCCTCCTGATGGCCTCGGGCGACGTGGTCGTCGGCTACCTGCTGCTCCGTGGCGCGGCGGTCGCCGCCGAGAAGCTGGAGACGGCCTCGGCGAAGGACAAGCCGTTCTACGAGGGAAAGATCGCGGCGGCCAAGTTCTTCGCGACGACGGTCCTGCCGGGCGTAGCGGCCGAGCGGAAGCTCGCCGAGGGCGTTGAGCTGTCCATCATGGAGCTGGACGAGGCGGCGTTCTAACCCCGCCCTCCTCGCACACAACGCAGTGGCCCGCCCCCTCGAGGGGGCGGGCCACCCGCACGTCTGCCCGGGGGCCGGCCCCCGGGGGACCTGGGACCTGAGAAACACCCCAGGCGAAGCGCCCCACCCCGCAGCCCATGCGGGGCAAACGGGCGGGTGGGTGGGAGGCATCCGGCGCGGAGCGGCGGGGCAGGGAGCAGCTGGCCGCACCCCGGAAGAACCGCCCCGCAGAAAAGCAACCGCTCTGGCTAGGCTGGCAGCCATGCGCACACCCTCCGGCCCCTTCGACCGCGGCCACACCGAAGACCTCATGTCCTTCCTCGCGGCGAGCCCCACGCCGTACCACGCCGTGGCGAGCGCCGCCGAGCGGCTGGAGAAGGCCGGCTTCCGGCAGGTCGAGGAGACCGACGCCTGGGACGGGACGACCGGCGGCAAGTACGTACTGAGGGGCGGCGCCATCGTCGCCTGGTACGTCCCGGAGAGCGCCTCCCCGCACACCCCCTTCCGCATCGTCGGCGCCCACACCGACTCCCCCAACCTCCGCGTGAAGCCGCAGCCCGACGCCGGCGCCCACGGCTGGCGCCAGGTCGCGGTCGAGATCTACGGAGGCCCCCTGCTCAACTCCTGGCTCGACAGGGACCTCGGCCTCGCCGGCCGCCTCTCGCTGCGCGACGGCACCTCGCGGCTCGTGAACATCGACCGGCCGCTGCTGCGCGTGCCCCAACTGGCCATCCACATGGACCGGAACGTGCACACCGACGGGCTCAAGCTCGACAAGCAGAAGCACATGCAGCCCATTTGGGGCCTCGGCGACGACATCGACGAGGGCGACCTCATCCGCTTCCTGGAGGAGGAGACCGGCCTCGCCGAGGGCGAGGTCACCGGCTGGGACCTCATGACGTACTCCGTGGAGCCACCCGCGTACCTGGGCCGCGACCGCGAACTGGTCGCGGGCCCCCGCATGGACAACCTCCTGTCCGTGCACGCCGCGACGGCCGCCCTCACCGCCGTGGCGGCCGGGAGCGACCTCCCCTACATCCCCGTACTCGCCGCCTTCGACCACGAGGAGAACGGCTCGCAGTCCGACACCGGCGCCGACGGCCCGCTGCTCGGCAGCGTCCTCGAACGGTCCGTGTTCGCGCGCGGCGGCTCGTACGAGGACCGGGCCCGCGCCTTCGCCGGCACCGTCTGCCTCTCCTCCGACACCGGCCACGCCGTGCACCCCAACTACGCGGAGCGGCACGACCCGACGCACCACCCCCGTGCCAACGGCGGCCCGATCCTCAAGGTCAACGTCAACAACCGCTACGCCACGGACGGCGCCGGACGCTCGGTCTTCGCCGCCGCGTGCGAGAAGGCGGGCGTGCCCTTCCAGTCGTTCGTCTCCAACAACGCGATGCCGTGCGGCACGACCATCGGCCCCATCACCGCCGCCCGGCACGGCATCAAGACGGTCGACATCGGCGTCGCGATCCTGTCCATGCACAGCGTGCGCGAGCTGTGCGGCGCGGACGACCCGTATCTGCTGGCCAACGCGCTCGTGGCGTTCCTGGAGGGCTGAGCGGACGGCTGAGGGGCCGCATTCCGTGTGGTCGTGGCGCAGCCGGGTACACGGTGCTGCGCAGACACGACCACAGGGAGGCGGTCCATATGGGCCTGGGCGGATGCATCATCCTCATCGCCGTGGGCGCCATTCTCACGTTCGCGACCGACTGGAAGATGGAAGGCCTCAACGTCACCGTCGCCGGTCTCGTCATGATGGCGGTGGGTCTCATCGGTGTCGCCGCGTTCACCAGCATCGCGCGGCGCAGGCGGGCGGTGGTGCCACCGGCCGCGCAGACCACGATCGTCGACCCCGACCAGGAGCGCAGGGGTTACTGATCCCGAGGGGTGACACGGCCGGGCCGCGTCCGGTCCGTACCGGTTTCGGGGTAGTGATGGCGGCATGAAACTACTCGTACGCGACCGGCTCCTCGGCATCGGCGACGACTACTGGATCGAGGACGAGCGGGGCCGCAAGGTCTTCTTCGTCGACGGCAAGGCGATGCGGCTGCGCGACACCTTCGAGCTGAAGGACATGCAGGGCAGGGTCCTCGTCGACATCCACGCCAAGATGCTCGCCCTGCGCGACACCATGGTCATCGAGCGGGAGGGAGAGGCGCTCGCCACCGTCAGGCGCAAGCGCCTGTCCCTGCTGCGCAACCACTACCGCGTCGCGCTCGTCGACGGCACCGAGCTGGACGTCAGCGGCAAGATCCTCGACCGTGAGTTCGCCATCGAGTACGACGGTGAACTGCTCGCCGACATCTCGCGCCGCTGGTTCAGCGTGCGCGACGCGTACGGCCTGCACATCGTGCGCGAGGACACCGACCCGGCGCTGCTGCTCGCCGTCACCGTCTGCGTCATCCGCCTCGCCGAGAAGGAGCGGGAGGACCACGACTGAGCCCAGGGGCCTACGGAGTCCAGGGACTCCAGGTGCCTACGGAGTCCAGGGACTACGGAGCCCGCCCCAGGAGGCGGTCCTTCAGCGCGGGAAACTGCTCCCGCGTCGCCGCCACCTTCCCGGGGTCGATGTCGACGGTCAGGACCTCCTCGCCGTCACCCGCCTCCGCGAGGACCTCGCCCCACGGGTCGACGACGAGGCTGTGCCCGGCCTGCGGGACGCCCGCGTGCGTACCGCCGGTGCCGCACGCGAGGACGTACACCTGGTCCTCGACCGCCCGCGCCCGGGCGAGCAGCCGCCAGTGCTCACGCCGCCGCTCGGGCCACCCGGCGGGCACCACGAACATCTCGGCGCCCTCGTCGACAAGTCCCCGGAACAGCTCGGGGAAGCGCAGGTCGTAGCAGGTGGCGAGGCCGAGGGTGGTGGCCGGCGTCCGTACCGTCACGAGCTGCGAGCCCGCCGCCATCAGCACCGCCTCGCCCTTGTCGAAGCCGAAGCGGTGGATCTTCCGGTAGGCGGCGGCGAGTTCGCCCTCGGGGGAGAAGACGAGCGAGGTGTTGTAGAGCGCGCCGTCGGACGCGGCGCGCTCGGGGATCGACCCGGCGTGCAGCCACACGCCCGCGTCGGCCGCGGCCTTGGCCATCACCTCGTACGTGGGTCCTTCGAGCGGCTCCGCCTCCTCGGCGAAGGACTCGTAGGCGAAGGCGCCCGTGGTCCACAGTTCGGGGAGGACGACCAGGTCCGAACCGTCCCGCGCGCTCACCTCACGTACCAGTGAAGCGACCCGCGACCGACGGGAATTGACCGGTTCGCCCTCGTCTACAGCGATCTGGATGAGGGAGGCGCGCACACTACCACCGTCCTGGCATTGGATCCGTCGGCAACGTCAAGTACAGCCTACGATCGTCACACGAAAGCACTGCCGGGGTGCCTGCGGGCAGCGTAACTTTACGTCTCAGACACCCACCGCCCGCGTACGACCGTCGAGGGGTCCCGTGAGTCTCCATCCCAGCCTGCAAACCTACGCCGATGCCTGGACCCACTCCGTGGAAGCGATATCCGAGCTGGTGACGCCGCTCGCCGAGGGGGAGTGGAACTGGGCGACGCCCTGCCCCGGCTGGTCCGTGCGCGACATCGTCTCCCACGTCATCGGCCTCGACTGCGAGATGCTGGGCGATCCCCGCCCGATCCACACGCTGCCCCGCGATCTGTACCACGTGAAGACCGAGAGCCAGCGGTACATGGAGATGCAGGTCGACGTGCGGCGCCACCACACCGCGCCGGAGATGACCTCCGAGCTGGAGTACACGATCATCCGCCGCTCCCGGCAGCTGCGGAACGAGTCTCGGGACCCGGGCACCAAGATCCGCGGCCCGCTCGGCTCCGAGCAGACCCTCGAACTGGCCATGCGGATGCGGGCGTTCGACGTGTGGGTGCACGAACAGGACCTGCGTACGACGCTGCGGAAGCCCGGCAACCTCGACTCCGCCGGTGCCTACGTCGTCCGGGACCTCCTCCTGCAAGGCCTCGCGAAGGTCGTGGCCAAGAAGGCGGGCGCGCCGGCGAACTCGGCGGTCGTTTTCGACGTGAGCGGCCCCGTGGAGTTCCTGCGCACGGTGCGCGTGGACGCCGAGGGCAGGGGCACGGTGGACAACGCGCCCTCGCTGGGCCCGCTCGCCACCATCGCCCTCGACTGGGAGACGTATTTCAGACTGGCCTGCGGCCGCGTGACGTACCCGGCCGTCGCCGACCGGGTCAAGGCCGAGGGCGACCAGGACCTCGCGGAGGCGATCCTGCGCAACTTCGCGGTGACGCCATAGCGGTGGGGCGGCTCAGGCAGGGACGTGGACTGCCTCGACCCGGGAGGCGACCAGCCGCTCCCGCTCCCGGCGCACCGCCCGGGACCCCAGCCGCAGGATCTGGCAGAGCCCCACCGCTTCGAGCACGAACACCGCCGAGAACGCCACGCGATAGTTCTGGCCGGTCGCGTCGAGGAGCAGGCCGATGGCGAGCAGCGTCGTCATGGAGGCGACGAAGCCGCCCATGTTGGTGATGCCGGAGGCCGTGCCCTGGCGCTCCGGCGGGTTGGCGGGCCGCGCGAAGTCGAAGCCGATCATCGAGGCGGGCCCGCAGGCGCCGAGCACGGCGCACAGGACGACCAGCAGCCACATCGGGGCGTGGTCCCCCGGGGAGGCGAGCGTGGCCGCCCAGGCCGCGGCCGTCGCCCCGACCGTGCCGAGCGCCAGCGGGAGGCGCGCGGCGTGGTGCCGGGCGACGATCTGGCCGTAGACCAGGCCGACGACCATGTTGGACAGCACGACGAGCGTCAGCAGTTCACCCGCGGTCGCCCGGGACAGGCCCTGCGCCTCGACGAGGAACGGCAGGCCCCACAGCAGCAGGAACACCATCGCGGGGAACTGTGTGGTGAAGTGCACCCACATCCCGAGCCGGGTGCCGGGCTCCCGCCAGGACAGGGCGATCTGCTCGCGTACGAAGGCCACGCCGGCGCGGTCGGCGGGCTCCGGTTCATGGCCCTCCGGGTGGTCCTTCAGGAACAGCGTCATCAGGACGAGGACGACGACACCGCACAGCGCGCTGCCCGCGAAGGCGGCGGTCCAACCGACGGAGTGCAGCAGCCGGGCCAGCACGAGGGTGGAGACGAGGTTGCCCGCCATGCCGACGAGCCCCGCGAGCTGGGCGACCAGCGGGCCGCGCCGGGCGGGGAACCAGCGGGTGCCGAGCCGCAGCACGCTGATGAAGGTCAGCGCGTCGCCGCAGCCGAGCAGGGCGCGGGAGGCGAGCGCCATCGCGTACGAGGGTGAGAAGGCGAAGCCGAGCTGTCCGACCGTGAACAGCACGACGCCGATGGTCAGCACCTTTTTGGTGCCGAGCCGGTCGACCATCAGGCCGACGGGTATCTGCATCCCCGCGTACACGAGCAACTGGAGTATGGAGAAAGTCGAAAGGGCCGACGCGTTGACGTGAAACCGGTCGGCCGCGTCGAGCCCGGCGACACCGAGAGAGGTCCGGAAAATAACGGCGACGAAATAGACGGCGACCCCGATGGACCAGACGACCACGGCCTTCCTGCCCCCGGGCGGATCACCGGGAAGGGAAACGGGCGCGGAAGGAGACCCCGGAGAACCGGGAGAACCCGGAGAGCCCGGAGAACCTGGAGAACTCACCGCACCTCACCCCTGGCCAGGTTCTGGAACCATCCGACATGCCGGGTGACCACGGAGACCGCCGCCTCGGCGTCGCCGCAACGCAACGCCGCGAGAATCTCCTCGTGCTCGGAGAGCGTCTTGGCGATCCGGTCGGGATGCGAATGCATGACCGCCACGCCCATTCTCAACTGCCGGTCCCGCAACTGGTCGTAGAGCCGCGAGAGAATCTCGTTCCCCCCGCTGCGCACGATCTCCGCGTGGAAGCAGCGGTCGGTGACCGCCGCCCCGGCGAGGTCCCCCGCCGCGGCCTGCTCCCGCTGCCGGGAGAGCAGCCCCTCCAGCCGCTCCACGAGCCCCGCCGGCGCCGGTACGGCCTTGCGCACCGCGTGCGTCTCGACGAGCAGCCGCGTCTCGACGACGTCCGCGATCTCCTGCGCGGAGACGGGCAGCACGAGCGCCCCCTTCTTGGGGTAGAGCCGCAGCAACCCCTCCACCTCAAGCTTCAGCAGCGCCTCCCGCACGGGCGTGCGGGAAACCCCCACGGCCTCGGCCAGCTCCCCCTCGGTGAGGAGCGTGCCGCCCTCGTAGCGGCGCTCCAGGACGGCCCGCTTCACATACGCGTAGACGCGCTCCGCGGCGGGGGGCTGCTTGATGGCGATGACTGACATGCGCACAGCATAGATACAACACGTATACGCGGGAATCCCCGGTCCATATGGCGGAAACTCGTCGCTTTGAAGGCCGCACGAGCAATTCCCGGGCCATCCGGCACATCCATTCACGTCTCCCACTCGTCTTACGTAAGAGCGGCCCCCTCCATGTGGCCGCAATCCAGGGGCATTTGGAGCAGAGATCTTGAATACCGGCATTAAGGGCGTACGTCGCGTATCAGCCGTTACCATCACCGCGAGCGCGATACTGGCCGGCGGCGTCCTCACCACCCCGGCCCACGCGGCCGCACCGCCGAAGCCGTCCATCGCCGCCAAGGGCGGCTATGTGATGAACAACGGCACGGGCAAGAGCCTGTTCACCAAGGCCGCCGACACCCGCCGGTCCACCGGCTCCACGACGAAGATCATGACGGCGCGCGTGGTCCTCGGCCAGCGGAACCTCAACCTGGATTCCAAGGTCACGGTCCAGAAGGCGTACAGCGACTACATCGTCGCCAATAACTACGCCTCCTCCGCCCGCCTGATCGTCGGCGACAAGGTCACCGTCCGCCAGCTGCTGTACGGGCTGATGCTGCCGTCCGGCTGCGATGCCGCGTACGCACTCGCGGACAAGTTCGGCAAGGGCACGACCCGTTCGGCCCGCGTGAAGAACTTCATCGGCCAGATGAACTCCACCGCCAGGTCCCTCGGCCTGACGAACACGCACTTCGACTCCTTCGACGGCATCGGGCACGGCCAGAACTACTCGACGCCGCGCGACCTGACGAAGCTCGCCAGCAACGCCATGAAGTACTCCACGTTCCGCACGGTCGTGAAGACGAAGGCGACCACCCAGAAGGTCACCACGAAGTCCGGCGGCTACCGCAACATGGCCTGGGAGAACACGAACAAGCTCCTCGGCTCCTACAGCGGCGCCCTCGGCGTGAAGACGGGCTCCGGCCCCGAGGCGAAGTACTGCCTCGTCTTCGCGGCGACCCGGAACGGCAAGACGGTCATCGGCACCGTCCTGACCTCGTCCTCGGCGGCCAACCGCCTCTCGGACGCCAAGAAGCTGATGGACTACGGCTTCAAGGTCGCCTGACGCGTTGACGGAACGAAGGGGGGCCCGCCGCGATCACCGCGGCGGGCCCCCCTTCTCCCTGCTCGGCGGGCATTACGCCCAGGTCAGCAACCGCTTCGGCCGCTCCAGGATGGCCGCCACATCGGCGAGCACCTTGGAGCCCAGCTCCCCGTCCACCAGGCGGTGGTCGAAGGAGAGCGCGAGCGTCGTCACCTGGCGCGGCTTGACCTTGCCCTTGTGGACCCACGGCTGAAGCTTGATCGAGCCGACCGCGAGGATCGCCGACTCGCCGGGGTTCAGGATCGGCGTGCCCGTGTCGACGCCGAAGACGCCGACGTTCGTGATCGTGACCGTGCCGCCCTGCATGGCGCCGGGCGACGTCTTGCCCGCGCGGGCCGTGGTCACCAACTCGCCGAGAGCCTCGGCCAGTTCGGGCAGGGTCTTGGCGTGCGCGTCCTTGATGTTCGGCACGATCAGACCGCGCGGGGTGGCCGCGGCGATGCCGAGGTTCACATAGTGCTTCTGGACGATCTCCTGATTCGCCTCGTCCCAGGCGGCGTTGACCTCGGGGTGGCGCTTGATCGCGACCAGCAGGGCCTTGGAGATGAGCAGCAGCGGATTGACCCGCAACCCCTCGAAAGCCCTGTCCTGCTTCAACTCCTCGACCAGCTTCATCGTCCGCGTCACGTCGACCGTCACGAACTCGGTGACGTGCGGCGCGGTGAACGCCGAGTGGACCATCGCCTGCGCGGTGACCTTCCGTACGCCCTTGACGGGGATGCGGGTCTCCCTGGCATCCGCGCCGACCACCGGGGCGGGCGCGGGAGCGGCCACCGGAGCGGGGGCGGGTGCCTCCGCTGCCTGCGGCGCCTGGGGCGCGGCGGGCGCGGGCTCGGTGACGGCCTGGGCCACCGCCGCGTGCACGTCCTCGCGCGTGATGATCCCGTCGGGACCGGACGGCGTGACCGTCGCGAGGTCCACGCCGAGGTCCTTGGCGAGCTTGCGGACGGGTGGCTTGGCGAGCGGCCGGACACCGTGGCCGTTGAGCCCGCTCTCCCGTTGTGCCTCCGGCTCCGGCGCCGCGACAGGGGCGTCCATCGATTCGGCCTTCCGGGCCCGCCGCTTGGTGGAGGCCTCGGCGACCCCGTATCCCACGAGCACGGGCTGCCGCCCCTGCGGCTCGGCGGGCTCGGGCTCAGGCGCGGCCTCAGGCTCGGGCGCACTCAGCGGCTCTGGCGCCACCGAGGCCCCCGCACCCGCCCCACCCGACACGTCCACCGAGATGATCACCTGGCCGACGTCGACCGTGGTGCCCTCGGGGAAGCGCAGCTCACTCACGACGCCGTTGAACGGAATGGGGAGTTCGACCGCGGCCTTGGCCGTCTCGACCTCGCACACGACCTGGCCGTCGGTGACGGTGTCACCGGGCGCCACGTACCACTTGAGGATCTCGGCCTCGGTGAGCCCTTCGCCCACGTCGGGCATCTTGAACTCGGCAAGAGCGGTGTCTGTCATCGTCGTCACGACCCTCTCCCTCAGTACGCCAGCGAGCGGTCGACGGCGTCGAGCACCCGGTCGAGGCCCGGCAGGTACTCCTCCTCGAGGCGCGCCGGCGGATACGGGGCGTGGTAGCCGCCGACCCTCAGCACCGGGGCCTCCAGGTGGTAGAAGCACCGCTCGGTGATGCGCGCGGCGATCTCCGCGCCCGTGCCCAGGAAGACCGGGGCCTCGTGCACGACGACGAGCCGCCGGGTCTTCTCCACCGAGGCCTGCACGGCATCGAAGTCGATCGGCGACATGGAGCGCAGGTCCAGGACCTCCAGGGACTTGCCCTCCTCCTCGGCGGCCGCGGCCGCCTCCAGGCAGACCTTCACCATCGGCCCGTACGCCGCGAGCGTCAGGTCGCTGCCCTCGCGGGCGACGGTGGCCTTGTGCAGGGGGCCGGGGATCGACTCCTTGTCGACCTCGCCCTTGTCCCAGTACCGCCGCTTGGGCTCGAAGAAGATCACCGGGTCGTCGCTCTGGATGGCCTGCTGCATCATCCAGTAGGCATCCGCCGAGTTCGACGGAGAGACCACCTTCAGGCCCGCCACGTGCGCGAACAGCGTCTCGGGCGACTCGCTGTGGTGCTCGACGGCACCGATGCCACCGCCGTACGGAATGCGGATGACGACCGGCATCTTGATCTTGCCGAGCGCGCGGGCGTGCATCTTCGCCAGCTGCGTGACGATCTGGTCGTAGGCGGGGAAGACGAAGCCGTCGAACTGGATCTCCACCACCGGGCGGTACCCGCGCAGGGCGAGGCCGATGGCCGTGCCGACGATGCCGGACTCGGCGAGCGGGGTGTCGATGACCCGCTCCTCGCCGAAGTCCTTCTGGAGCCCGTCCGTCACCCGGAAGACGCCGCCGAGCTTGCCGACGTCCTCGCCCATGATGAGGACCTTGGGGTCGTTCTCCAGCGCCGTGCGCAGCGATTCGTTGATCGCCTTGGCGATGGGCAGTTTCTGGACAGTCATGGTTACTTGACCTCCCCGCCCGCGGGGGCGTCGGCGAACGACGCCTGGTACGCGGCGAACTGGGCGCGCTCCTCGTCCACGAGCGCGTGCCCGTCCGCGTAGACATTCTCGAAGATCGCCATCAGGTCCGGATCCGGCATCGCCCGCACCACCTCTCGCACTCGCTTGCCCAACGCTTCGCTCTCGTCGTCGAGTTCCGCGAAAAATCCCTCATCCGCGTGACCTTCGGACTCCAGGAACGCCCGCAGCCGCAGAATCGGGTCCTTGGCCTCCCACGCCACCCGCTCGTCGTCGTTGCGGTACTTGCTCGGGTCGTCGGACGTGGTGTGCGCGCCCATGCGGTACGTGAACGCCTCGATCAGCGCCGGGCCCTCGCCCGTACGCGCCCGCTCCAGGGCCCACTTGGTGACGGCGAGCACGGCGAGCACGTCGTTGCCGTCGATCCGCACACCGGGGAAGCCGTAGCCCTGGGCGCGCTGGTAGAGCGGCACGCGGGTCTGCTTCTCGGTCGGCTCGGAGATGGCCCACTGGTTGTTCTGGCAGAAGAACACGACGGGGGCGTTGTAGACCGCGGAGAAGGTGAACGATTCAGCGACGTCCCCCTGGCTGGAGGCACCGTCCCCGAAGTACGCGATCACGGCCGAGTCGGCGCCGTCCTTGGCCACGCCCATCGCGTAGCCGGTGGCGTGCAGGGTCTGCGAGCCGATGACGATCGTGTACAGGTGGAAGTTGTTGCTGTTCGGGTCCCAGCCGCCGTTGTTCACGCCGCGGAACATGCCGAGCAGGTTCGTCGGGTCGACCCCGCGGCACCAGGCGACGCCGTGCTCGCGGTACGTGGGGAACACGTAGTCGTCGTCGCGGGTGGCCCGGCCGGAACCGATCTGCGCGGCCTCCTGGCCGAGCAGCGAGGCCCACAGGCCCAGCTCGCCCTGGCGCTGGAGCGAGGTGGCCTCGGCGTCGAAGCGGCGGGTGAGGACCATGTCGCGGTACAGGCCGCGCAGCTCCTCGCTCGTGATGCCGTCGACATACGCGTCGTACACGGCGTTCTCCGCGCTCTTGACCCGCTTGCCCTCGGGCGTCAGCAGCTGTACAAGCTCGGGCTCCGTGCTTTTCTGCGGAGCGGCCTTCTTGGCGCTTGCGGCGCGCTTGCCGCCGCCGGTACTGCTGCGGCGCGGTTTGCGCGCGGCGGTGCTCTCCACGGTCACGTGTGCTCCTCCGTCGGTCCGGCCCCCGGGGTTACCGGTGAGGCCAGTGCGGCTCGCCTGATCCGTGCCCGCGCACGGGGTGGGTGCGTCTCGGCCGGGAACAGGCGTGACAGGTGTCCCGGCGAACGCCCTGCACAATGCACGTTACCCAGTGCTCGCCAATTCTGTGAAACCCCATCTGACCTGCGAATTTACTCGGAAATCCAAGTACCTGATTGCTCGGATTTCCGAGTACGTCGAGAAGTACGTCGGGAAAAGGGGGAACACTTCCTGGTCACAGCACTGATCACAGCCTGGCAGGGGGCCGGAACACCGGCACGTTATCCCGGCCACCCCGGCCACGGGAAGGGTTCCGCCCGGGCACCGGAAGAGATCGTGTGTGAGACTGGCTCCGTGCGCGAAGATGGAAAAATTACGGTATTTCTCCTCGACGACCACGAAGTGGTGCGGCGCGGAGTCCATGAGCTGCTCTCCGTCGAGTCCGATATCGAGGTGGTCGGCGAGGCCGGTACCGCGGCGGACGCCCTGGTCAGGATCCCGGCGACCCGGCCCGACGTGGCCGTGCTCGATGTGCGCCTGCCGGACGGCAGCGGGGTCGAGGTGTGCCGCGAGATCCGCTCGCAGAACGAGGACATCAAATGCCTGATGCTCACCTCGTTCGCCGATGACGAGGCCCTCTTCGACGCGATCATGGCCGGCGCCTCCGGTTATGTCCTCAAGGCCATCCGCGGCAATGAGCTGCTGACCGCCGTGCGCGACGTGGCCGCCGGGAAGTCCCTGCTGGACCCCGTCGCCACGGCCCGGGTCCTCGAACGGCTGCGCGACGGCAACAACACCAAGGGCGACGACCGCCTGGCCAACCTCACCGACCAGGAGCGGAAGATCCTCGACCTGATCGGAGAGGGCCTCACGAACCGCGTCATCGGCGAGCGGCTGCACCTCGCGGAGAAGACCATCAAGAACTACGTCTCCAGCCTGCTCTCCAAGCTGGGCATGGAGCGGCGCTCACAGGCCGCCGCGTACGTGGCGCGCATGCAGGCCGAGAAGCAGCACTGAACGAGCACTGAAGCAGTGCCGAAGGAACACTGAAGGGACTTTCGTCCCGTTTGATGGGGGCGGGCTCCTCTTTTGTGGCGTCCCGCTTCTGGACGAGGGTGGGGGCATGTCCATCGACCCCACCGCCTCCGCCGATGAACAGCTCGCCTTCGAACTGCTCCGCCGTACGGACTACGGGCGGGTGGCGACCAGCATGCGCGCGCTGCCCTTCCTCGCGGCGGCCCGCCACATCGTCGTCGGCGGGAAGATCCTGCTGCGTCTGCACAGGGGATACGGCTACCACCACGCGTGCGTGGGCAGCGTCGTCGCGTACGGCGCGGACAACCTCGACGTGGCGACCGCGCGGCAGGGCGGCCAGTGGACCGTGCAGTGCATCGGCCTGTGCGAGGCGGTCGAACCGTCCAACGCCGAGCTGGAACTCTTCGGCCCCGCGCCGCACTACGCGGACGGCGAGCTGTTCGACCCGGTCTATCTGCGGATCGAGCCGCAGGTGACCAAGGTCCACACCTTCACCGCGGCCCACGACCGCGGCCTCCAGCACGCCCGCTGACGCACACGGCAGGGCTCACCTGCCCGGCCCTGAGCGGCCGGGCCGCCCGATCAGGCCCCGGGGTCGTCCCCGCCGCCGCCCGGGTCGCCGCCCTCGTCGGTCGGGTCCGGCGTCGGCGGCGGGTCGTCGGTCGGATCGTCCGTCGGGTCCGGCGTCGTCGGGTCGCTCGTCGGGTCCGTCGTGGGCGTAGTCGGGTTCCCCGTCGGCTGCGTGGGGCCCCCGGTCGGCTGCGTGGGCCCGGTCGGCTGGTTCGTCTGCGGCGGGTAGCCCGTCTGGCCCCCGGTGTCGCTGCCCGGCTCCGTCGGCTCGTCCGTCTCGTCCTTGTCCGGGCTCTTGCTGGGCTTCTTCTCCTGCGACTGCTTCGTCGAAGGAGTCACGTCGGGGGTCTTCTCCTTGCCCTTGCCGCCCGCGGCGTTCAGTGCGACGGCGACACCCACGACCACCGCGAGGACCGCGAGCACGGCGAAGACCCACATCTTGCCGCGGCCACCCCGGCCCCCGCGCTGCCCGCCCTCGAAGCCGCCGTCGTCGCCCCCCGGCGGACGCAGCATCGGGCCGGGAATCTGCGCGGTCCCGGAGTCGGGGTGCCCCATCGCGGCCGTTCCCGCGACGCCCATCGCCGGGGTGTTGCCGCCCTCGTGCATCTCGACGGGCCCGGTGTTCCAGGTCCCCGTGTGGCTGCCCTGTTCGTGCAGCATCTGGAGCCCGTACTGGACGAGGCCGCGCATCTCCTCGGCGGTCTGGAACCGGTCGTCCGGGTCCTTGGCCAGGGAGCGCATGACGAGCCCGTCCAGCTCCGGCGGCGCCGCGTCCGAGACCTCGGAGGGCGGCACGGCCGTGTCCTGGACGTGCTGATAGACCACGGAAAGCGGCGTCTCACCGGTGAACGGCGGCCGCAGCGCGAGCAGTTCGTAGAGCAGACAGCCGGTCGCGTACAGGTCGGAGCGGTGGTCGACGGCCTTGCCGAGCGCCTGCTCGGGCGAGAGGTACTGGGGCGTGCCCATGACCATGCCGGTCTGCGTCATCGTCGACTGCGCGCCGTGCAGGGCGCGCGCGATGCCGAAGTCCATCACCTTCACCGCGCCGGTGTTGGTGATGATCACGTTCGCGGGCTTGATGTCACGGTGCACGATGCCGTGCTGGTGCGAGTACGCGAGCGCCTCGAGCACCCCGGAGACGATGATGAGCGCCTGCTCGGGACCCGGCGCCTCCGCGTTGAGCAGCAGATCGCGGATCGTGCGGCCCTCGACGATCTCCATGACGATGTACGGGACGACGCTCGGCCCGACGACGTCTTCACCGGAGTCGTACACCGCGACCACAGCGTGGTGGTTGAGGCCCGCGACGGACTGGGCCTCACGCGTGAAACGCGCCTTGGAGACCGGGTCCTCGGCGAGGTCGGAGCGCAGCAGCTTGACCGCCACCGTCCGCCCCAGGCGTACGTCCTCGGCGGCGAACACCTCGGCCATGCCGCCTCGGCCGAGCCGGTGGGTCAGCCGGTACCGGCCGTCTCCGACGAGCCCGCCATTGCCCCACAACTCGGGCGCGTCTGACATACCGCCGCCAGTCGCGTCGGGGTCGGACGGGCCCTGAGCGCGCTGCGTCTGTGCCATCAGTCCTCGCCGTCGTTTCTGGTCGTGGTACTTGGTGCTGGGTACGCCGCTGTACGGGTACTCCGACGGGCCACGCTACAGCCTTCACGCCACCTGCCGGTTCGAGGTGGACCGGACATAAAAGCGTTCCCGGGTCCTCACGCGCTAACTTGTAACGCTTCCGAGACGCTTCTTGCGCGTACGGTCACGGAACGGGCACCGAGCTTGACGCGTCATCGTCCTGGGGCAGACTTGGCCAGGAATAGCGGGTAATCGATCACCAGCCGCGGAGCCGTCCGGCCGCCGCGCCGATGGGGGACGCACGAGATGAGCAGCCAGGACGGCGCACAGGGGCGGTACGCGGGGCGTTCGCTGGCCGGCGGCCGCTACCAACTGCGCGATCTGCTCGGCGAGGGCGGCATGGCCTCGGTCCACCTGGCGTACGACGCCGTACTCGACCGCCAGGTCGCGATCAAGACGCTCCACACCGAGCTGGGCCGCGAGCAGTCCTTCCGTGAGCGTTTCCGGCGCGAGGCACAGTCGGTGGCGAAGCTCACGCACACGAACATCGTGTCGGTCTTCGACACCGGTGAGGACGAGCTGGACGGCACGACGATGCCGTACATCGTCATGGAGTACGTCGAGGGCAAGCCGCTCGGCTCCGTGCTCGACGCGTCCGTCACGCAGTTCGGAGCGATGCCGACCGACCAGGCGCTGAAGATCACCGCCGATGTGCTGGCGGCGCTGGAGATCAGCCACGAGATGGGCCTGGTCCACCGCGACATCAAGCCGGGCAACGTCATGATGACCAAGCGCAACGTCGTCAAGGTCATGGACTTCGGCATCGCCCGCGCCATGCAGTCCGGCGTCACGTCGATGACCCAGACCGGCATGGTCGTCGGCACCCCGCAGTACCTCTCGCCCGAGCAGGCCCTCGGCCGCGGCGTGGACGCGCGCTCCGACCTCTACTCGGTCGGCATCATGCTCTTCCAACTGGTGACCGGACGGCTGCCGTTCGAGGCGGACTCGCCGCTGGCCATCGCGTACGCCCATGTCCAGGAGGAGCCGGTCGCTCCGTCCTCGATCAACCGTTCGCTGCCGCCCGCGGTCGACGCGATCGTCGCCCGCGCGCTGAAGAAGAACCCGAACGAGCGCTTCCCGACCGCCGAGGCGATGCGCGACGAGTGCCTGCGCGTCGCGCAGTCCTTCCAGGCGGCGGCCCCCAGCATCGTGCCGGGCGCGCAGACGGCCAGCGGCGCGGGTGTCGGCTCCGCGGTCTTCCCGCCGGTCGACTCCTCGCTCCCGCCGCAGTCCGGCGGCGTCCAGACGCCGTACCAGCCGAACGCCTACGGCCCGTCGACCCCGGCCCCGACGCCGGGCTACGGCTACCCCCAGCAGGGCGGTTACGCCACCCCGGCGCCCACCAACGCGTACGCGCCGCAGCAGGGGGCGCACACCCCGCCCCCGTACAACCTCTCCCCGCAGCCCGCCACGACCACGTCCCCCTCGGGCTCGGGCGGCGGCAAGCGGCGGAACATGCCGGTGATCATCGGCTCGATCGTCGTCGCGCTCATCGCCATCGGCGGCCTCATCACCGCGCTCACCCTCAATGCCGACGACGGCAAGGATGCGGCGGGCGACAAGAAGACGCCGGTGGCGGGGTACAAGGGGCCCGACCGCGGCAACACGATCGAGAAGGAGAAGTGCAAGGAGCCCGACGTCGGCTACAACGACGAGACCAAGATCAAGCTCCCCGACTTCACCTTCAGGGACTGGAAGTCGGTCCTGACCTGCCTCCAGGCCGCCGGATGGAATTACGACAAGCGCGAGGTCGACGAGAACGCCTACGGCAAGGACACCGTGATGCGGCAGACCCCGAAGGAAGGCACGGAGGTCGACCCGAAGAACGTGGACATCCAGTTCGACATCTCGACGGGAAACCCGGCCTAGGGCCTGTCCGGCGGATCAGGCCGTACTTGGGTGGCGGTCACCTTTCTGCGCAGGTGAGCGGGGTCTGGTGCGTCGAGATGCAAGGCGGAGGAGGGCGGCAACGCGATGGGGGCGCCCCCTGCTCGAGCGAAGC
>NZ_JODF01000095.1:0-24669 GCF_000717945.1 Streptomyces sp. NRRL S-920 | reverse complement strand
TGCAGGAGCTTGTGGAGGTCATGGCGCCGGACGTGGTCCTGATCGCCGATGGTGGCGGGCTTGCGGCCGCCGCTCTGGCTCCGATCCACGGGGTCGAGCGCGTGGCGCAGGTGCTCGCGCGCACGAACCGGGTGGAAGCGGCCCCGCTCGCGACGACGGCCGTGTGGCTCAACGGGGCACCTGCGGGCCGGATCGAGATCGACGGCGAGCTGGCCACAGCGGTGAGTCTCGTGGTGGAGAACGGGCAGATCACCCGGGTCTACTTGGTGAGAAACCCGCGGAAGCTGACGAGACTGGACGAACCGGTTGAACTTGCCAGGTAAGGCAACTGGCTGGGGTCCCTCCTCTTGTCAGGCGAACTGTTCCGATATATCGTTGACGCATCGCGATAGATGCGCGATTGATCGATGACTGACACAAGGAGTGGTCGCTATGCGTTCCCACGGTTTTGAACACGAGCACGGAGGTGGCCGTCGCGGCGGCCGTCAGGGTCGGGAAGGCCTCGGTGGATTCGAGGGGCGGCGCGGCGCGTTCGGCCCGTTCGGTCCCGGCTTCGGAGGCCCCGGCTTCGGGGGCCCCGGTGGGCCCGGTGGCCCCTGGGGCGGTCGCGGCGGGCGGGGCGGTCCGCGGGGCAGGGCGCGGCGCGGTGACGTACGCGCGTCGATCCTGGCCCTGCTCAAGGACCGCCCCATGCACGGCTACGAGATGATCCAGGAGATCGCCGAGCGCAGCGGCGGGGCGTGGAAGCCCAGCCCCGGCTCGGTGTACCCGACCCTCCAGCTCCTGGAGGACGAGGGGCTGATCAGCAGCGCCAGTGAGGGCGGCAAGAAGCTCTTCTCGCTCACCGACGCCGGTCGTGAAGCGGCCACTGAAGGGCCCGAAGCCCCTTGGGAAGAGGCCGGGCGCGGGGTCGACTGGGAGACGTTGAACGAGATCCGGCAGGCCGGCTTCGGTCTGATGGAGGCGTTCGGCCAGGTCTGGAAGACCGGCAGCAAGGAGCAGCGCGAGAAGGCGGTCTCCGTCATCAACGACGCCCGCAAGAAGCTGTATCTGATCCTCGCCGATGAGGACTGAGGCGGCCGGGGGCGAGGGCCCCCGCCACGAATGAGGCGCCCCGCACGCACAGTGCGGGGCGCCTCATTCGTGTGCGGGAGTCGCGCGCTTCAGGACACCAGGGCGGCCAGCTTGCGCAGTGACTCGTTGAGGGCTGCCGTCGCCGAGTCCTTCAGCTTGCCCGCCATCAGGGAGACGGCCGCGCCGGTGAACTCCCCATCGATACGGACCAGCGTGCCGGTGCCGTCGGGAGTCACGGTGTAGCGGGTCGCCACGTGGACGCCCATCGGGCCCTTTCCCGCGATGGCCAGGGTGCGGGCGTGGACGAGTTCTTCGACGGTCCAGTCGACCTCGGCGGGGAAGCCCATCAGCTTCATGTTCTCCAGGAAGGTGCCGCCGGTCTCCAGGGTCGCCGGGGCACCCTTGGGGAAGCTGGTGTGGGTGGCGTTCCACTCGCCGTACGAGGAGAGGTCGGTGAGCTGGGCCCAGACCTTCTCCGCGGGTGCCTCCATCCGTGCCTCCGCGCTGACTTCGGCCATGCGGCCACCCCTTCTCGTCGGGCGCTGCGGCAGCCGCAGCTACGGTGCCGCGGAACGTAGCCGCAGGGTCCCGAACATTCAATACTGATGAACCGTCAGCTCTGCTGGATGAACCGTCAGGCCTGGTGAGCGGCCGGACCATGCCACCGTCGACGGGAGGTGGGGTACTGTTCTCCTGCCCTGTGACGGACGCAGGCGACACGCCTTGGAGGTGAGACCCATTACCGCAGTAGCAGGTCGGGTGCTTCCTCCTCGCGACCGCGCGGTTCGCCCGGCATAGGTGATCCGAGGGAGCCCCATCGGGATCCCGGAAGGTTTTTCTTATGTCGGTTTCGTCTTTCTCCGCTTCGCAGTCGCTCTCCGCTTCGCAGTCGCTCTCCGCTTCGCAGTCGCTCTCCGCTTCGCAGTCTTTCTCCTCTTCTCAGTCCTCCCCTACGCAGTCCTCCCCTGGGTGCCTGTCGCCCGCGGACCCCGCCGCCGTGGTCACGGCGCTGCGCGCCGCCGGGTGCGTCTTCGCGGAGGACGAGGCGGAGTTGATCCTCTCCGCCGCGCGCAACCCCGCCGAGGTCCGCTCCATGGTGGAGCGCCGGGCGAATGGGCTGCCCCTCGAACACGTCGTCGGCTGGGCCGAGTTCAGCGGGCTTCGGATCGCCGTCGACCCGGGGGTCTTCGTGCCGCGCCGCCGGACCGAATTCCTCGTCCACCAGGCCGCCGCGCTCGCCGGGCGCGAGGCCGTCGTCGTCGACCTGTGCTGCGGGTCCGGTGCCCTCGGCGCCGCGCTCGCCGCAGGCCTCGACCGGGTCGAACTGCACGCCGCCGACATCGACCCCGCCGCGGTCCGCTGCGCCCGCCGCAATCTCGTCGCCGCCGGGGGCGAGGTCTATGAAGGTGACCTCTACGACCCGCTGCCCCGCACCCTCAGGGGCCGCGTCGGTGTCCTCCTCGCCAACGTCCCCTACGTCCCCACCGGCGAGGTCGGCCTGCTGCCCGCCGAGGCCCGCGTCCACGAGGCGCGGGTGGCGCTCGACGGTGGCAGCGACGGGCTCGACGTACTGCGCCGGGTGACCGCGCAGGCCCCGCGGTGGCTGGCGGCCGACGGCCATCTGCTGTTCGAGACGAGCGAGGCGCAGGTGCCCGCCGCCGTCACCGCCGTCGAGCGGGCCGGACTGGTGGCGCGGGTCGTGGAGGACGAGGAGCTGTACGCCACCGTCGTCATCGGCACGCGACGGGCGTGAGGGCGGGCCCCGGTCAGCCGACCCGTCGTATCACCGCCGCGTCGAAGAGATCGGAGGCCCTGGGGAACGGGCTCTCGTCGTGACAGTGCCAGGCGTCCCAGAACAGGTCGGCGGGCAGGGCGTCGTCGGGTGCGTACACCCGGTACACGTACTGCCTTCCGTCGACCGCCGGCAGGGCGACCATCCAGAACCTGCTCTCCATGCAAGTGAGACGCCCGAGACCGTGCTGTGGTTGCCCTCCGGACCCGGAGGCAAGGCGGCGCGCGCCGCCGGGGCGGTCCGGGCGGATCTCATCCGTAAGGAGGACAACCACCGCAGGCATGCCCAACCTGTGTCGGACGGGAAGATGCTTCCCGCCGCCGATGCATATGCCACCGGGGGTTGATGGGGTGGGAGTGTGCAAAGCCGTACCTCGCCGGGCGCCGAGCCCGACCCCATCCGAGCAGAACTCGACTCCCGACTCAGTGCCGAGCTGGCATCGGTCGTGGCCGGCGCGCGCCGCCGGGCCGTGCGGGACGGCGACCGGCAGATCGACACCGCTCATCTGCTGCACTCCCTCCTGGAGACCGACCCCGAGGTCCGCGCCGTCTTCGAGAACGGCGCGCAGGTGGTGCGCCTCCTTGGCTACCTCGTACAGCGCAGCATCGGGTACGGCCTCCAGTGGCAGGGCACCGTCGAGGACTCCGGGGCCGTGCCGGTGGTGACGTCCCACAAGGAGACGGGCTGGTCGCCCGCGGCCGTCTCGGCGATGGACGTGGCACTGGAGCGTACCGAGGTGCGCGGCGACCCGCGGGCCCTCGGCATGGACCTGCTCGCCGGTCTCACCGCCGACCCGGAGTGCCGGGCGGTCGAGGTCCTGGCGCGGGCCGGTGTCGACGTCGAGGTGCTGCTGCGCCGCGTGGAGGCCGGCTGCCGGCAGTACGTCTCCGGAGGCCACCGTTTCGCGGGCGGGCACGGCTCGGCGGGCGTATGACGTCCGCCGATTGAGACAGGCGTCAAGTGGGGTGACGGTCATGACGCGGCCTGCCATGATGTGCCGGTGCACGCGTCTCAGGGGATTCAGGAAGGCCGGGAAGGCCGGGGAGGCCAGGCGGGCCGGGGAAGCCAGGAGCACCGGGGCCGAGGCCTCGGGCTGGGGCTCGCCCTGCTGTCGGCGGTCGCCTTCGGCGGCTCCGGCGTCGCGGCGAAACCGCTGATCGAAGCGGGCCTCGACCCCCTGCACGTGGTGTGGCTCAGGGTGGCGGGCGCCGCGCTGGTGATGCTGCCCGTGGCCTGGCGGCACCGCAGTCTGCCGCGGAGCAGGCCGGCGCTCCTCGCCGGTTTCGGCCTCCTCGCCGTGGCGGGCGTCCAGGCCTGCTACTTCGCCGCGCTCTCCCGCATCCCCGTCGGCGTCGCGCTCCTCGTCGAGTACCTCGCTCCCGCGCTGGTCCTCGGCTGGGTGCGCTTCGTGCAGCGGCGGTCGGTGACGCGTGCGGCCGCGCTCGGCGTGGTGCTCGCCGTCGGCGGGCTCGCCTGCGTCGTCGAGGTCTGGGCCGGCCTGAGCTTCGACGCCGTCGGCCTCCTGCTCGCCCTCGGCGCGGCCTGCTGCCAGGTCGGCTACTTCGTCCTGTCCGACCAGGGCAGCGACGCGGGCGCCGACGCGCCCCACCCCCTCGGTGTCATCGCGTACGGCCTGCTCGTCGGCACCGCCGTGCTGACCGTCGTCGCGCGCCCGTGGGGCATGGACTGGTCGGTGCTCGCGGGCGGGGCGGACCTGAACGGCTCGACCGTGCCCGCCTGGATCCTGCTCGGCTGGATCGTGCTGGTCGCCACGGTCGTCGCGTACGTCACCGGGGTGCTGTCGGTACGCAGGCTCTCGCCCCCGGTCGCCGGTGTCGTGGCCTGCCTTGAGGCCGTCATCGCGACCGCCCTGGCCTGGGTGATCCTCGGCGAGCACCTCTCCGCGCCGCAGATCATCGGGGGCGCGGTCGTCCTCGCGGGCGCGTTCATCGCCCAGTCCTCCGCGCCCGCCGAGCGGGCCGTGAAGGCCGGTGCCCCGGGTTCCGAAACGGAGTTGTCGGAGGGCGGCAACGCGGAGCGTTGTCAACCGACGACAACGCCGCAGATCGGCGTGCCAGACCCCGCGGCCCGCGGCATGATCCGCCGGACAGGCCCTAGGGCGGGGCGCTCTCGGATCACGCCCGGGCCGGTGGCCGGGCGGAACGGTGCTGCCCGCAGACGGAGTCAGAACATCCCTCTCTGCTGCGGAGAACTCACGTGTCGAATGCCGTACTCGGCCTGCCCGTCGGGCGAGGCCTCTTCTATTTGATCGTCGCCGGAATCGCCTGGGGTACCGCGGGCGCCGCCGCCGCGCTGGTCTTCCAGGCCAGCGACATGGGGCCGGTCGGCCTCTCCTTCTGGCGGTGCGCGGGCGGGTTCGTACTGCTGCTCGCCGCGCGCCTGGTGCGGCCGCGCCGGTCGAAGCCTGCTCACAGCGTCCGCCGGATCCGGCGGATCGTCGTGACGGGCGTGGCCCTCTCGGTGTTCCAGACCGCCTACTTCGCCTCCGTCGAGGCGACCGGCCTCGCGGTGGGCACCGTCGTCACCATGGGTGCCGGGCCCGTCCTCATCGCCCTCGGGGCGCGGCTCACGCTCGGGGAGCAGCTCGGGCGCGGCGGGGTCGTCGCCGTCGTGGGCGCCCTGGCCGGACTCATGGTGCTCGTCCTCGGTGGCGGTGGAGGCGACGGTGGCGGGGGCGCCACCGTACGGCCGACCGGCGTCCTCTGGGGACTCGTCTCCGCCGCCGCGTACGCCGCGATGACGCTGCTCACCCGGCGGTGGGGACGGGACGGCGGCGCCGACTCGGCCGACACGGTCTGGTCGTTCGCCGTCGTCGCGCTCTGCCTGCTGCCGCTCGCCGCTGCGGAGGGACTGGTGCCGCACACCGTCGAACCCGCGCGCGTGGGCGTCTACCTGCTCTACATAGCGGCCGTGCCGACCGCCGTCGCGTACACCCTGTACTTCGCCGGGGCGGCCGTCGTGCGGTCCGCGACCGTCTCCGTGATCACGCTCCTGGAGCCGGTCAGCGCCGCCGTCATCGCGGTCGCCCTGCTCGGCGAGGCACTCACCGTGGCGACGGTCGCGGGCACGGTACTCATGCTGGCCGCGGTGACGGGACTCGCCGTCGCGGAGGCGCGGGGCGTGGTGGCGGCGCGCAGGGAGGCGGCGCCGGTGTAGTCGGCGTGGTGAGTGCCCCCGTACTGGTATCGGTTCAGCGCTCGACGAGGTAGTCGGGCACCTCGATGCCGGGCGCGAGGTCGGGGGAGGGGATCAGGGCGTCGTATCCCTTGCGCAGGGGGACCACGCCCGACCAGTAGGGGAGGTCCATGTCCTCCGGCTCGTCGTTCGGGGCGCCGGTGCGCGCCTTCGCCGACACCTCGTTGAGGTCGAGGCGGAGCACGGCGGTCGCGGCCAGCTCCTTGGCGTTGGCGGGACGCGAGTCGGTGGAACGGCCCGGCACGACGTGGTCGACGAGCGCGTCCAGGGCGGTCCGCTTCTCCTCGGGGTCCGTGACCTGGCGGGCGATGCCGTGGATCATCACCGAGCGGTAGTTGAGCGAGTGGTGGAAGGCGGAGCGGGCCAGGACGAGGCCGTCGACGTGGGTGACGGTCAGGCACACCTGGAGACCCGGGTCCTCCTGCCCCTCCTGGGGGGTGCCCGCCATGCGCAGGGGCCGGGAGCCCGTGGAGCCGTGCACATACAGGCGTTCACCCACGCGGCCGTAGAGCGTCGGCAGCACCACAGGGAAGCCGTCCCGTAGGAAACCGAGATGGCAGACGTAGGCCTCGTCGAGTATCGCGTGCACGGACTCGCGGTCGTACGAAGCGCGCTCCCGCGCGCGGGTGGGAACCGTGCGGTCGGTCGGTGCGTAGGCGGCGCTGCCCGGTGAAGCGGTGTCGGTGGTGGTCGGCGTCGTCTGCATGGCCTCTCCCTGTCCTTGCTGTGCATATGCCGTCGCTGTGCACGTGCCTGTAGAGGTGCATTCGTCGTCGCTGTACATTTGGCGACGAGATTGCACTAGTGCATACTGTGCTTTGTGCTAGGAGAGTATCGGATCGAAGGTAGCCGCGCAGCCGATATCGCGGCCAGCGTGGAGCGCGCGGTGGGGGACGGGGGCCTGGAGCCGGGTCAACTCCTTCCTCCAATGCGGGAGTTGGCGGCTCGCCTGGGCGTGAATCCCAATACGGTGGCGGCCGCCTATCGCACGCTGCGCGAGCGCGGGGTGATCGAGACGGCGGGGCGGCGCGGCAGCCGCGTACGGCCGAAGCCCGCCACGACCGCCCGCGAGCTGATCCGCGCGGACGCGCCGCCCGGAGTGCGGAACGTCTCCGAGGGCAACCCGGATCCCCGTCTACTGCCCCCGCTGGCCGGGGCGTTCGCGGCGGCCGCGGCCCAGGGCGACGAGGCGCCGGTCCTCTACGGAGAAGTGGCCGTGGACCCGGAACTCGAACGCCACGCGCGCGTGGCGTTCGACGCGGACGGGGTGCCGGACGGACCCGTCGCCGTCAGCTCCGGTTCGCTCGACGCCATCGAGAGAGTGCTCGCCGCGCATCTCAAGCCCGGCGACGCGGTGGCCGTCGAGGACCCGGGGTGGGGCAGCCTGCTCGACCTCGTCTCCGCTCTCGGGCTGCGCGCGGTCCCGGTGGGCCTGGACGACGAGGGGCCGCTGCCCGCCGATGTGGAGCGCGCCCTGTCGGGCGGTGCCCGCGCGGTCATCGTGACGGACCGCGCGCAGAACCCCACGGGGGCGGCTATCAGTGCTCCACGCGCGCGTGCTCTGCGAAAAGTGCTCGCGGCGCACCAGGAGGTGCTGCTCATCGAGGACGATCACGGCCACGGCTTCGTCGACGTGCCGCTGCACCCGCTCGCCGGGGCGACCCGCAATTGGGCGCTGGTGCGTTCGACCGCCAAGGCGTACGGCCCCGACCTGCGCCTCGCCGTCCTCACGGGCGACCCCGTCACCGTCGACCGGGTCCAAGGGCGGCAGCGGCTCGGTCCCGGCTGGGTGAGCCGGGTGCTCCAGCGTGCCGTGGTGCGGCTCTGGGCCGACGGCGCGGTCGATCCGGCTGCCGTGGCGGCGTCCTACGGGCGACGGCGCGACGCGCTGATCGCGGCGCTCGCCGAGCGGGGGGTGCCGGCGCACGGGCGCAGTGGCATGAACGTATGGGTGCCCGTTCCGGACGAGACCGGGGCGGTGGCGCGGCTGCTGCACGCCGGGTGGGCGGTCGCTCCGGGGGCGCGGTTCCGGCTGAGCGCGCGGCCCGGGGTGCGCATCACCGTGGCGGCGCTCGCCGACGAGGACATCGTGCCGGTGGCGGACGCGGTCGCCTCGGCCGTCGGGCCCGCCCCGGCGCGGCGCTACGGGTGACGGGGCGGGCCGTAGGTGTGGGGAGGGGCTACGGGCGGCCGGATGCCGCGGGCGGGGCCGCCGGCACGCGCGGCCGGGACTGTGCGAGGGCCGCGCCCGCCAGGACGATGACCGCGCCGACCGGCGTCGACCAGCTCAGGGACTCACCGAGCACGGCGACACCCGCGGCCGTGGCGATGACAGGGACGAAATACGTGACCATCTGGGCGGTGGTCGGACCCACGTCGGAGACCAGGGAGTACTGGAGAAGGAACGCGAGCCCCGTACCGAGGGCGCCGAGCGCCACGATCGCCAGCAGCGGCACGACCGGGAAGCTGTCGGGGAACGAGGTGAACAGCGGGGTCACCACGGCCAGTTCGGCGGTCGCGAGCAGCAGTTGCGCTCCGGTCAGCGAGAGGTTCGAGTGCCCGGAACCGGCCAGGGTGCGACGGACGTAGATCCAGCCGACCGGGTAGCTGAGTGAGGCGAGCAGCGCCATCGCCGTGCCCGTGAAGTCCAGGCCGCTGAAGCCCTGCCAGGCGCCGAGGACAGTGAGGACACCCAGGAATCCGATGCCGAGGCCCGCGACGCGGCGCCTGGTCGGGCGGTCCTCCGAGAGGGCGACGAGGGAGAGGGCCATGCCCCACAGAGGCGAGGTCGCGTTGCAGATCCCGGCGAGCGTGGAGGGGATCGTCAGCTCCGCGTACGCGAACAGGGAGAACGGCAGGGCGTTGAGCAGGAGCGCCGCCACCGTCAGGTGCAGCCAGGTACGCGTCCCGCGCGGCAGCCGTTCCCGCTTCACCACGAGTACGGCGGCGACCACCAGCGTGCCGAACACCAGCCGCCCCAGAGTGACTTGGAAGGGGGCGTACGCGTCCGTGCCCACCTTGATCAGCAGAAAGCTGAAGCCCCAGATCAGTGAGAGGACGCCGAAGCGGACGCGCCAGCCGAGGGCGGGGCGGCCGGGAGCGTTGATCGTGGGGGGCGCGCCCGAGGGTGTGACCGCGGGGGCGGCGGCGGTGAGTGTGGCCGAAGGGGCGGCCGCGGCGGAGGGTGCCGGTGTGGATGTCGTGGGGGAGGGCGAGGTGCTCATGCGTCCCACGATGGGCCTCGATGATCTCTTAGCACAAGCGAGTTTTGATGGGCTGTACCGCGTAGCATCGCTTACATGTTGAACTTGGAGCGCCTGCGTACGCTCGACGCCCTCGCCCGGCACGGCTCGGTCAGCGGAGCCGCCGCGGGCCTGCACGTCACGACATCGGCGGTCTCGCAGCAGATGGCGAAACTGGAGCGGGAGGTGGGCCAGCAACTGCTCGCCAAGAACGGCAGGGGCGTGCGCCTGACCGACGCGGGGCGGCTGCTCGCCGAGCACGCCGCGCGGATCCTCTCGCAGGTCGAGCTGGCCCAGGCCGACCTTGAGGAGCAGCGCGGGAAGGCCGTCGGTGAACTGCGCCTCTCCGCCTTCCCCACCGCCATGCGCGGCCTGCTGCCCGCCACGCTCTCCGCACTCCGCGCGGACCACCCGGGGCTGCGGGTCGGCTGCCACGAGCTGGAGCCCACGCCCGCGGTGGCGGCCGTGGTGCGCGGCGACATCGATGTGGCGGTCGTCCTCGACTGGTACAACAAGCCGCTGCCGATCCCGGACGGCCTGGCCAAAGCGCCCCTGCTCGACGACCCCGCCGATGTCGCGATGCCCGCCGCGCATCCGCTCGCCGACCGCGCCGAAGTGGACCTGGGGGACTTCGCGGACGACGAGTGGATCACCTGGGCGGAGGGCGAGTTCTGCCACGAGTGGCTGATGTTCACCCTGCGCGGCAAGGGCATCGAGCCGCGCGTCGCCCACCGTGCCGAGGAGCACCACACCCAGCTCGCGCTGGTCGCGGCGGGCCTCGGTGTCTGCGTGGCCCCGCGGTTGGGGCGGGACCCGATGCCCGCCGGGGTGCGTACGGTCCCGGTGCGGCAGCGGGTGCGGCGCCATGTGTACGTGGTGTGGCGCGCGGACGCGGACCGGCGGCCGTCGATCAGGGCGGCGGTGGAGGCGCTGCGGGTGGCCGGGGCGGGGCTTCGCGGACACGCCTAGGGGGCGAGTCCCACATCCCGTGGGTGGAAGCCGAGGGTGGCGGTGAGAGGCGGTGAGAGCTGGCTGACTACAGCCCCGCGAGCTTGCGGAAGTCCCACGAGGCGATCGCGTCCGGCGTCAGCCGGATCCACGCGTGGCGCCCGTCATGCGGCATCTCGTCCAGGCCGAACAGCTTGCGGGCGAACAGGCGCTCGGGAACGTCGAGTTCAGGGCACGGCTCGCCCGTACGCGGAGACTCCCCGACGAACTCGACGGTGCCCGACAGCTCGACGCCGCGCAGCTCTCCGTACTCCTCGCCCGTGTCCACCACCACCGCGATCCGCCGATCCCGGCGCAGATCGGCCCAGCGCTTGCTACGGGTGATCGAGTACAGCCACAGCGAGGTGCCGTCCCAGGCGAACCAGAGCGTGCTGACGTGCGGGGCGCCGTCGGCCGAGACCGTCGCCACCCGGCAGGTGCGCTCAGCGGCGAGGAACGCGTCCAGCTCCTCCGGCGTCATCATGATCCTTCGGCCCCGGCGCTGTGTGACGGCCATACGTCCTCCCCAGTGGCACGCGGCTGACTGTGCGTCAGGAAAGGATGGAGGCTCTTCCCTCGTGACGCAATGGCCGTTAGCCTCCCGCGGATTCCGGGCGCCGGCCGTGCGTGGGGCGCCGACCGCGCGCCGCCGGGGGCCGGATGTCCGGCACGTCCGCGACAGGGAGAGCCATGCCGTCGTACGAACAGCTCAGGGAGCTACTCGACCCCGCCACCACGGCCCTGCTGACCGTCGAGTGCCAGCAGGGGGTGGTGGGAACCGAGAGCGCACTGCCAGAACTCGCCGCGGAGGCACGGTCGTCCGGTGCCCTCGCCAACGTCGCGCGGCTGGTGTCCGCGGCCCACCGCAGCGGCGTCCAGGTCCTGCACGCCGTCGCCGAACGGCGGCCCGACGGCCGCGGGGCCAGCCACAACGCCCGGCTCTTCCGCGCCGCCGAACGGCTGCCCGTGCAGCAGCTGTCGGGCACCCGGGCCGTGCGGATCGCGCCGCCGGTCGAAGTAGCCGAGGAGGACTTCGTCGTACGGCGTCTGCACGGCCTGTCACCCCTCGCGGGGACCGACGTCGACGCCCTGCTGCGCAACATCGGCTGCCGCACGCTCCTGGTCACCGGGGTGTCGGCCAACGTCGCGATACCCAACGCCGTGTTCGACGCGGTGAACCTCGGCTACACCGCGGTCGTACCCGCCGACGCCATCGCGGGGGTGCCCGCCGACTACACCCCCGCGATGGTCCGCAACACCCTCGCCCTGGTCGCCACCATCACCCGCACCGAAGACGTACTCGGCGTCTGGAAGCCCTAGGGCGTGTCCGCCAAGTCCCGTCTGCGTCGCGACGCCCGGCACGCACTCTCGCCGCGTCGGCCGAAAGCCCGAGTACGCCCAGTACGAGGGCATCCGGCCGGCACGCCGAGAGCACGCACCGGACGCCGCGACGCCCGCCCTGCGGGCGAACGACGCGACTTCGCGGACACGCCCTAGGCGAGCTTGATCGAGTCACCGTCCACGGAGATCTTGGCCGCGGGCAGCGGGCCGGGTGCGGGGGCCTGTTTGACGCTGCCGTCGCTGATGTCGAACTTGCTTCCGTGGCACGTGCAGTTGATGGTGCCTCCCTCGACACTCGTCACCGGACACTTCTTGTGGGTGCACAGATTCGAGAACGCCTTGAACTCGCCCTTGGCGGGCTGGGTGACCACCACGCCCTCGTTCTTGAAGATCTTGCCGCCGCCCACGGGGATGTCCGACGTCCTGGCCAGCACGGTCCCGGCGCCCCCGCCGCCGTCTTCGGGAGCCTGCGCGCCCGCCGGTTCGGAAGCGTCCTTGTCATCGCTGCCGCACGCGGCCAGGGCGGCGGCCACCCCCGCGGCGCCCAACGTGGCCACGACGGTGCGGCGGCGGGGCCCGGAGACGGTTTCTTCAGTAGTCGTCATGCCCTGGGGTACGGGCACCCGGGCCGCCGCGTTCACCGGAACGAGGACTTATAACCTGGGCCCATGCTCACCGAAGTCACCGCGGTCCGATACGTCACCCCCTTGCGGGAGGGCGGATCCCTGCCCGGCGTCGTGGAGGCCGCCGACAGCGACGGCGCGAACGCCACGTACGTCATGAAGTTCACCGGCGCCGGCCAGGGCCGCAAGACACTCGTGGCCGAGGTGATCTGCGGGGAGTTGGCGCGGCGCCTCGGGCTGCGGATGCCCCGGCTGGTCCAGATCCTGCTCGACCCGGTGATCGGCCTCGGCGAGCCCGACCAGCAGGTGCAGGAACTCCTGAAGTCGAGCGGCGGCCTCAACCTCGGCATGGACTTCCTCTCGGGCGCGCTCGGCTTCGACCCCCTCGCGTACGGCGTGGACCCGGCCGAGGCGGGGCGCGTCGTCTGGTTCGACGCCCTGATCAACAACGTGGACCGGTCCTGGCGCAATCCGAACCTGCTCCTGTGGCAGGGGGACCTGTGGCTCATCGACCACGGGGCGAGCATGATCTGGCACCACAACTGGCGCACCGCCGAGACCGCGGCCGCGAAGCCGTACGACGCCTCGGACCACGTCCTCGCCCCCTTCGGGCCCGATGTGGCGTCCGCCGCCGCGGAACTCGCCCCGCTCGTCACCGAGGAACTGCTCACCGAGGTCACCGCACAGGTGCCCGACGCGTGGCTCGTCGACGAGCCCGGCTTCAAGGACCCGGACGACGTACGCCGCGCCTACGTGGCGGCGCTGCTGCCGCGTGCCAAGACCATTCACGACCGGATCGCCCTCGGCGAGCCGCGGCCGAAGGGTGCCACCCAGTGATCGAGCGGGACGTCTTCGAGTACGCGCTGGTGCGCGTGGTGCCGCGCGTGGAGCGCGGCGAGCAGTTCAACGCGGGCGTCGTGGTCTACTGCCGCGCCAAGAGCTTCGTGGCCGCCCGCACGCACCTCGACGAGAACAAGCTGCTCGCGCTCGACCCGGCGGCCGACGTCGACGGCGTCAAGGCCGCGCTCGGCGCCGTCGAGCGGATCTGCGAGGGCGGCGAAGCCGCGGGCCAGGCCGAGCGCGACGACGCCGGACGGCGCTTTCGCTGGCTCATCGCGCCCCGCTCCACGGTCGTCCAGCCGGGGCCGGTGCACACCGGTCTCACGGCGGACCCCGAGGCCGAGGTGAACCGTCTTCTCGACCTGTTGGTGAGGTAACGCGTCACAGCTGCCCTGCGGGCCGTTGACACCCGGTGCCTGGGCTTCTAGCGTCTCGTCCAGCTGAAGGTACTAAGCGGTCGCTCATCTGTTGGGCGTATCGTGGAGCCGCATCCCAAGGGCGAGGAGAACCAGCATGTCCACCACTGAGCAGCGCGTCGCGGTCGTGACCGGAGGGGCGCGGGGCATCGGCGCGGCGACGGCCGTCCGGCTCGCCGCCGAGGGCCGCGCCGTCGCCGTCATCGACCTCGACGAGGCCGCCTGCAAGGACACCGTCGCGCAGATCACCGCGGCCGGTGGCAAGGCGCTCGCCGTCGGCTGCGACGTGTCCGACGAGGCACAGGTCGAGGCGGCGATCGCTCGCATCGCCGAGGAGCTGGGCGCACCGACGATCCTCGTCAACAACGCAGGAGTCCTGCGCGACAACCTCCTCTTCAAGATGAGCGCGAGCGACTGGGACACGGTCATGGACGTGCACCTGCGCGGCGCGTTCCTGATGTCCCGCGCCGTCCAGAAGCACATGGTGGACGCCAAGTTCGGCCGGATCGTGAACCTCTCCTCGTCCTCCGCCCTCGGCAACCGCGGACAGATCAACTACTCCGCCGCCAAGGCCGGGCTCCAGGGCCTCACCAAGACCCTGGCCAAGGAGCTGGGCAAGTTCGGCGTCACCGCCAACTCCGTCGCCCCCGGCTTCATCGTCACCGAGATGACCAAGGCCACGGCCGACCGCGTCGGCATGGACTTCGAGGAGTTCCAGGCGGCGGCCGCCACCCAGATCCCGGTGCAGCGCGTCGGCCGCCCCGAGGACATCGCCAACGCCATCGCCTTCTTCACGGGCGACGCCGCGGGCTTTGTCTCGGGGCAGGTCATGTACGTCGCCGGCGGCCCCCTCAACTGACCGGGAAGGCGCAGACCATGACTGGACAGGACAGCGGGAAGGCCGCGCTCGTCACGGGCGCGAGCCGCGGCATCGGCTACGGCATCGCCGAGGCGCTGGTCGCCCGGGGCGACCGCGTCTGCATCACCGGACGCAACGAGGACGCCCTCAAGGAGGCCGTCGAGAAGCTCGGCTCCAACCGGGTCATCGGCGTCGCGGGCAAGGCCCACGACGTGACCCACCAGGCAGTCGTCGTCGAGCGCATGATGGAGGCGTTCGGCCGCGTCGACTTCCTGATCAACAACGCCGGTACGAACCCGGTCTTCGGCCCGATGGCCGAGCTGGACCTGGACGTGGCACGCAAGGTGTACGAGACCAACGTCATCTCGGCGCTCGGCTTCGCCCAGCAGACCTGGAAGGCCTGGCAGAGCGAGAACGGCGGCGCGATCGTGAACATCGCCTCCGTCGCCGGCGTCTCCGCCTCGCCCTTCATCGGGGCGTACGGGATGAGCAAGGCCGCCATGGTCAACCTCAGCCTCCAGCTGGCGCACGAGTTCGCGCCGAAGGTGCGCGTGAACTCCATCGCGCCCGCCGTCGTCAAGACCAAGTTCGCCCAGGCGCTCTACGAGGGCCGCGAGGCCGAGGCAGCCGCCTCCTACCCGCTCGGCAGGCTCGGCGTGCCCGAGGACATCGGCGGCGCGGCCGCCTTCCTCACCTCCAGCCAGTCCGACTGGATCACCGGGCAGACACTTGTGGTCGATGGCGGCATCTTCCTCAACGCGGGCGTCGGCTGACGTAGGACGTACAACCGTCGGGTACGCGGTCAAAAGAGACGTACACGCTCATCAAGTGCCCCGTCGGCGCCAGCAGTTGGCACGGCGGGGTGCTGCGATATTGTCTGCCGATCCCATGGCATGGCCGATCGAGGAGCGTGCGCGTGTTCAGTGAAGTTCCCCCCGCGAAGCGTATGAGGGGTCGGCGCCAGCTCGCGGCGCTCGCGTCCATGTCCCTGCTCGCGGGCTGCGGGGTGCTGTCCTCCGAAGGACCGGGCGAGGAACAGGGGATAACCGTCGGCACGATGAGCGCGCCCAGCACCCTGGATCCGGCCAAGGCCTGGGACAGCTCCTGGGAGCTGTACAGGAACGTCTTCCAGACGCTGCTCAGCTTCCCCTCGGGGGCCACCGAGCCCGAGCCGGACGCCGCGAGGTCCTGCGAGTTCACGGACGCCACCAGCACGGTCTTCAGCTGTGAGCTGCGCGAGGGGCTGAAGTTCTCCGATGGTGACGTGCTGGACGCGGCCGCGGTCAAGTACTCCTTCGACCGGATGCGGACGCTGGAGGCCAAGGGCGTGGTGAAGGGCGGGCCGATGGGGCTGCTCGGCTCGCTCGACACGGTCCGCACCAAGGGCGAGCGGACTGTGGTCTTCAAGCTCAAGAAGGCGGACGCCACCTTCCCGTTCGTACTCGCGACGCCCGCCATGTCGATCGTCAACCCCAAGGACTATCCGGCGGACAAGCTCCGCGAGGGCAACGAGATCACCGGTTCGGGGCCGTACGCCCTGGAGGCGTACACACCCAACCAGAAGGCCGAGCTGGTCAAGAACAGTCACTACCAGGGCGCGGCCGACGTCAAGAACGACGCCGTCACCATCCGCTACTTCAAGAAGTCGTCGGAGATGGTCGACGCCCTCAAGGACAAGCAGATCGACGTGACCTTCCGCGGCCTCGACTCCGAGGACATCGTCGCCATGCAGGGCAAGGGCCGGCGCGAGCAGGGCATCGAACTGGTCGAGGGGGCGGGCACCGAGATCCGCTACCTGGTGTTCAACACCAAGGACCCCTGGGCGCGGAAGCTGCCGGTCCGGCGAGCCTTCGCGCAGATCATCGACCGCGGCGCCATCGCCCACAAGATCTACAAGGACACCGTCGAGCCGCTGTACTCGATGGTGCCGCGCGGCCTGACGGGCCACGCCACCGGCTTCTTCGACGACTACGGCAACCCCAGCACGGCCAAGGCCAAGAAGATCCTGACCGACGCCGGCATCAACGAGCCCGTGCCGCTCACCCTCTGGCACACCAGCGATCGCTACGGCTCGGCCACCGCCCTGGAGTTCGCCGAACTCAAGCGGCAGCTGGAGGCGTCCGGCCTCTTCAAGATCACGATCAGGAGCCGGCCGTGGACCGAGTTCCAGGAGGGCTACAGCAACGGCCAGTACCCGGTCTTCGGACGTGGCTGGTTCCCCGACTTCCCCGACGCGGACAACTTCATCGCGCCGTTCGTCGGCCCGAAGAACGTCCTCAACACGCCTTACGTGTCCAAGGAGATCACCGACCAGCTGCTGCCGCGCCAGCGCAAGGAGACCGACCGGGGCGCGGTGATCGACGACTTCGAGCGGGCCCAGGAGATCCTGGTCGACGACGTCAGGCTGCTGCCGCTCTGGCAGGGCAAGCAGTACATCATGGCCAGCGAGGAGATCGCGGGCGGCGAGCGGGCCCTGGACCCCTCGGCGATCATGATGATGTGGGAGTTGCAGCGCAAGACCAGCTGGTAGCGGGGCGACCGGGCCAGGCGGGGCCAGGCGGGCGCGGGGCCGATTGTCAGAGGCCGCCGGTAGGTTCTTCCCAGAAGTGATCGCACACCGGAGGTTGTTGACGTGACCGACATCGCCATGCTGCCCGCGTCCTGGCGCGGAGTCCTCGGCGAGGAGCTACAGAAGCCCTACTTCAAGGAGCTGACCGAGTTCGTCGAGCAGGAGCGGGCGAGGGGTCCCGTCTATCCTCCGCGCGAGGAGGTCTTCGCCGCCCTCGACGCGACGCCGTACGACCGGGTGAAGGTCCTGGTCCTCGGCCAGGACCCCTACCACGGCGAGGGCCAGGGCCACGGACTGTGCTTCTCCGTGCGCCCCGGAGTGAAGACCCCGCCCTCGCTGCGGAACATCTACAAGGAGATGCGGGAGGAGCTGGGCCACCCCGTGCCGGACAACGGCTATTTGATGCCGTGGGCCGAGCAGGGCGTCCTGCTGCTGAACGCGGTGCTCACCGTCCGCGCCGGTGAGGCCAACTCCCACAAGGGCAAGGGCTGGGAGAAGTTCACGGACGCGGTGATCCGCGCGGTGGCCGACCGCCCCGACCCCGCCGTCTTCGTGCTCTGGGGGAACTACGCCCAGAAGAAGCTCCCGCTCATCGACGAGGAGCGGCACGTCGTGGTGAAGGGCGCCCACCCCTCGCCGCTCTCCGCGAAGAGGTTCTTCGGCTCGCGTCCCTTCACGCAGATCAACGAAGCGGTGGCGGCGCAGGGGCACGAGCCGATCGACTGGCGGATCCCGGACCTCGGCTGAGCAGGTCGGTGAGGCGCGACCGAGCGACCTCGCGACCGCTCAGTCGCGGATCGCGTAGTCGAACGTGTACGGGGTGGACTTCTCCCCGTGCCGCGCGGCGAAGGTGCCGGTCCCGGTGAGCCCCGCCAGCTCACCGGTGCCCGAGCCGGGCAGGACGGTGAAGGCGCACTCGATGCTGTCGCCGACGAACGAACCGTGCTGCTCGATGACGAACGACCCCTTGCGGCCGTCGAGCGTGCCCTCGATGAACTCGTAGCCCACGTATCCGCCGGTCGTCTCGCTGGTGTACGCGATGGTGTACTCGCACGAGGTGCCCGCGGCCTCGATGGCGCCGCTGAAGTCGTTGGCGACGGCGGCGTGGGCGATGCGGGGGCCGCCCTCCGCGCCCGCGACGGGCTGCTCGTCCCAGGCGGCGAAGGTGAAGCTTCCGGTGGCGGCGGTGGTCTCGGTGGTAGTCGCGGTGGCTGTCGCCGTCTCGGCGCTGGTCGCGGTGGCGGTCGTGGGTGTGGTCGTCGTCATGGTCACGTGAGTGGTCCTCCTGGAAGTGCCGGCCGCCGAGCGGCTGGACGGGGTTTTCGCCGTCGGGAGGACTCTGCCGCGGGTACCTGACATCTTCTGTCAGGTACCGGGCAGACTTGGGGCCCATGCGCGCCGACCGGCTTCTCGCCCTCCTTCTGCTGCTCCAGAACCGCGGGCGCATGACGGCGCCCGAACTCGCCGGGGAGCTGGAGGTCTCGGTCAGGACCGTCTACCGGGACGTCGAGGCGCTCGCCGCCTCCGGAGTGCCCGTGTACGCGGAGCGGGGCCCGGCGGGCGGCTTCCGGCTCGTCGACGGTTACCGCACCCGGCTGACGGGCCTCACCGACGACGAGGCCGACTCCCTCGCCCTGGCCGGGATGCCCGGGGCCGCGGCCGACCTCGGTCTCGGCGCGGAACTGGCCACCGCCCAGCTGAAGTTGAGTGCGGCACTGCCCACAGGCCTCGGGGAGCGTTCCCGGCGCATCCAGGAGCGCTTCCACCTCGACGCGGCGGCGTGGTTCCGCACCGCCGAGCCCGCGCCGCAGCTGGCGGTGGTCGCCGAAGCCGTGTGGCGCCAGCGGATGCTGCGGGCGCGCTACCGGCGCTGGAGCGGCGAAGTCCAGCGGGACCTGCATCCTTTGGGGCTCGTCCTCAAGGCGGGCAACTGGTACCTGGTGGCGGCCGCTGACGGCGATGTACGTACGTATCGGGTCTCGCGGTTCCTGGCGGTGACGGTGGCGGAGGAGGCGGGCAGGCGCCCCGCCGGGTTCGATCTGGCGGCGTACTGGGAAGAGGCGTCGCGCGGGCTCGAGGCTCGGATCCTGCGGGGGACCGCGCGGCTGAGGGTGACCCGGACGGGGCTCCGGCTGCTGCCCGCGATGTTCGGCGCGGCGGGGGAGCGGGCCGTGGAGCGGGCGGGCGCGGCCGACGCGGACGGCTGGGCCGAGACCGAGCTGGAAGTGGAGTCGCTGCCGGTGGCCGTGGGCGACATGCTCAGGCTCGGCCTGGAGGCCGAGGTGCTCGCGCCGCCCGAACTGCGCGCCGCAGTGGCCAGGAGCGTCACCGGGCTGGCCCAGCGGTACGCGTGAGCGCCGCCATCGCTGAACGTGCCTGACCGCGATTGTCAGTGGTGGCCGCTAGCGTCGTGAGGGATGGGGGCGATGGCCGTACGACCATGGAGGACCCGGTGGCGGAGCAGCAGGAGCAGACGGCGGAGGACGCCATGATGACGCGGATCGGGCAGGCGGTCATGCTGCATCACGGCGGCGACCGCGAGGAGGCGCAGGGCCGCTTCCTGGGTCTGTGGGGGGAGATCGGCGAGGACGGCGACGCGCTGCACAGATGCACGCTCGCGCACTACATGGCGGACACTCAGGAGGACCCCTCGGCCGAACTGGCGTGGGACCTGCGGGCGTTGTCGGCGGCGGACGAACTGACGGACGAGCGTCTGAACGCACACCACCAGTCGCTGGCGGTGCGCGGCTTCTACCCCTCCCTGCACCTCAACCTTGCGGCGGACTACATGAAACTGGGCCGCCCCGAAGCGGCCCGCAGCCATCTGCGCCGGGCGCGCGGCGCGGTGGGCGCGCTGGAGGACGACGGGTACGGCAACGGCATCAAGGCGGCCATCGCGAGACTGGAGCGGGAGGTGGGGGAGGGGAGCGAGGAGGAGTGAGGAGGAGTGAGGAGGAGGGGGAGAAGAGAAGAGGGGGGAGGTAGGGAGAGAGGGAGGGGAGGGGTCGGGGGTGGGTTCGGGGATGGGGTCGCTCAGCGGCGGACACGGGGGTGTCGCCGCTGAGCCCAGGGCCTCCGAGGAAATCCGGGCCTAGCCGGAGGCTCCGGGCCTATCCGAGGGGCCGAACCCCGCCCGTCCGCCGCCGGTAACTCGCCCGGACGCCCGTCGCGACGCCTCAGCGCCCGTACGTTTTCCGACAGATGACCGACTGGGAGCTGCCCGGTTGCCACCCTCCGTAGGCCTCGCCGAGCGCGCACACGTCGGCGACGGGCGGCCTGAAGGACGGTGCGGGCCGGGTGGCTCCGGCGTCGGGCCGTGTCGCCGGGGGCCTGCGCTCCGGCACCGGCACCGGCGGCGGTGGCTTCCGCTGCTCGGAGCGGGGTGGCGGGACGGGGGCGCGGCTCTCGGCGGCGGGGATTCGGGGGGTGGGGCGGCGGGGCGGGTCCACGCGCTGTAACACCTCCCGCGCCGGGGGCTCCTCGATCTGCGGCCGGCTTCGCCCGTCCGTGCGGGGTGGGGTCGGCGACGGGGTGGTCACGGCAGGCCCGGGCCCGGCCGGCCGATCGACGCCCACGCAACCGGAGGCGGTGACCGAGACGGCCAGGGAGAGGAGGAGGGCGGTGGTGGCGGAGGAGGTCGGTCGAGGCATCCGCACAACTCTCGGGGTTCCAGCGGCGGTTGGGGCCGGGACGAGGCGGGATTGCCCCACACGGGTGACGGGGTGGTTCGCGTGCGGTGCGCCAGGCCCTTGGGGGGAGCGGGCCCGTTCAGGCAATCCGATCAGGCTGCCCGTTGACGCTTTCGATCAGGCGGGGAGCATCCCGCGCAGGAGTTCGCCCACCGCTACGCGCAGATCCTCCTCGGTCGGTGTCGTGGCGTGGTACGAGCCCGCCACGCACGAGAACATCAGGCCGTCGCACCAGGCCACCAGGGAGAGCGTGTGGCGCTCGGGGGCGGGGGAGCCCGCCGCCCGAAGGACGGCCGTGAGCGGCTCCCTGAACTGGGCGCCCGCGGCGTCGTAGTACGTACGCAGTTCCGGTCTGCGAGTCGCTTCGAGGGCCAACTCGTAGCGGGAGACGAGGAGGCTGCGGTGTTCGCCGGTCAGGAAGCGGTGCAGGGCCAGCGCCAGGCCCGCGGCGAGGTGGTCCCGGCCGGCCGCCGGGTCGGGCAGCCCGGCGGGGACGAGTACGTCCGCCTCCCGCTGTGCCTGCCGTCGTACCGCCGCCTCCAGGAGTGCGAGGCGGGTGCGTGCGTGGTTGGAGGTCGAGCCCTGCGGCAGCCCCGCCGCCTCGTCGACGGCCCGGTGCGTGAGGCCGCGCATGCCCCGCTCGGCGAGCAGGGCCAGAGCGGTGTCGGCGATCAGTTCGGTGCGGGGCGCCCCCGCGCTGCGTACGGACATGACGGGAACCCTACCCCGTTCACTACAGCTGTAGTACGGTCTCCCCATCGGCCACTACAGCTGTAGTGACGAGTTGGGTGACATGAAGTGGATGCCACGTACGCGGCCACCGCGTACGGCATCACGGAGGAGGAGCCATGAACGAGCAGCCCCGCGCAGTCGTCATCGGCGCTGGCATCGGCGGTCTCACCACGGCCATCGGTCTGCACGAGTCCGGTTGGAGCGTCACCGTTCTGGAACGCGCCGCGTCCCTGGAGCCCGTGGGCGCCGGCATCGGACTCGCCCCCAACGCCCAGCGCGCCCTGGACGTCCTCAACCTCGGGGAACGCGTCCGCGCCCTGGCCTCCTGGCAGGGCCAGGGCGGCATGCGTACCCCGAACGGCCGCTGGCTGGTGCGTACGAGCGCGGCCGAGGCCGAGAAGACGTACGGCGGCACGCTCGTGACGCTGCACCGCGCGACCCTCGTCGACCTGCTGGTCGCGGCGCTGCCCGACGACACCCTGCGGACCGGCACGAGCGCCCGCCTCGCCGATCCCGGCGCCCCCGACCGCCGGGCCGTCGTCGCCACCGACGACGGGGACATCGAGGCGGACTTCGTCGTCGGCGCGGACGGCATCGACTCCGCCGTGCGAGCGGCCCTCTTCCCGGCCCACCCAGGGCCCGCGTACGCCGGATTCACCGCGTGGCGTTTCGTCATCCCCGCGCCCGAGAAGCCCTTCACACCGCACGAGACCTGGGGCCGCGGCGGCGTCTGGGGCACGCATCCGCTCAAGGACGGCCGGGTGTACGCGTACGCCACGGCCCGGCTCCCCGAAGGCGGCAGCGCGCCCGATGACGAGAAAGCCGAGCTGCTGCGCCGCTTCGCCGACTGGCACGACCCGATCCCCGGCCTGATCGCCGCCGTCAGGCCCGAGGCCATCCTGCGCAACGACGTCCGCTACCTCGCTACGCCGCTCGCCGCCTTCCACCGGGGCCGCGTCGCCCTCGTCGGCGACGCCGCGCACGCCATGACGCCGAGCCTCGGCCAGGGCGGCAACCAAGCCATCGAGGACGGTGTCGTGCTGGCCCACCACGCGGCGCCCGGCGGCGACCTCGCGGCGGGCCTCGCCGCCTACAGCGCGGCGCGGATCCCCCGCACCACGGAGATCGTCCGGCGTGCCGCGCGAGCCTCCCGCGTCACCCACCTCACGAGCCGTCCCCTCATCGCCGTGCGCGACACCATGGCCGCGACGGCCTCGCGGCTCGGGCCGAACCTCATCATGCGCGGCTTCGCCTCCATCGCCGACTGGAGCCCGCCGCAGGCCCCGTATGCTGCGGGAACGGCGACCGGGGCCGCCGCGCGCACTGCGCGGGCGCCGGGTCACGAGCCAGCACAGCGGTAGGCGAGCAGTGGACGTAGGGAGACAGTGGTGAAGATCGGCTGCATCGGACTCGGGGACATCGCCCAAAAGGCGTATCTGCCGGTTCTCACCACCCAGGCGGGCGTCGAGCTGCACCTCCAGACGCGCACGCCCGCCACGCTCGCGCGGGTCGCGGGCGTCCACCACATCCCCGCCGCCCACTGCCACACCGACCTGGACGCGCTGCTCGCGCAGGGCCTGGACGCCGCGTTCGTGCACGCGCCGACCGCCGTGCACCCGGAGATCGTCACCCGGCTCATCGAGGCGGGTGTGCCGACGTACGTCGACAAGCCCCTCGCGTACGAACTCGCCGAATCCGAGCGCCTCGTGCAGCTCGCCGAGGACCGCGGGGTCAGCCTCGCCGTCGGCTTCAACCGCCGCTACGCCCCCGGGTACGCCCAGTGCGCCGACCACCCGCGCGAGCTGATTCTGATGCAGAAGAACCGTGTCGGGCTGCCGGAGGACCCGCGCACGCTCGTGCTCGACGACTTCATCCACGTCGTGGACACACTGCGCTTCCTGGCGCCGGGGCCGATCGACCACGTCGGGGTGCGCGCCCGGGTCGTCGAGGGGCTCATGGAACACGTCGTGCTGCAACTGGCGGGTGACGGCTTCACCGCGCTCGGCGTGATGAACCGGCTGAGCGGGTCCACCGAGGAGATCCTGGAGGTCTCCGGGCAGGACACCAAGCGGCAGGTGGTCAACCTCGCCGACGTCATCGACCACAAGGGCCAGCCCAGTGTGCGGCGGCGCGGCGACTGGGTGCCGGTGGCCCGGCAGCGCGGCATCGAACAGGTCGTCCTTGCCTTCCTCGACGCCGTACGCGCGGGCAAGGTGCTCAGCGCCCGGGACGCACTGGCGACCCATGAACTGTGCGAGCGCGTGGTCCGCGCCGCTCAGGGACAGGGCGCCGCCTGAGGGCTCGCGCGCCCTCGGCCGCGCAGAGCGCCCCGAGCACCACGAGCGCACCGTGCACGGGCCAGTCGCCCCACCTGACGTACGCGGTGGTGCCCTTGCCCAGCGGCACGTCGTACACCGCGGCGGCGCTCGCGGAGGTGCCGAGCGGGCTGCCGACGCGTGAGCCGTCCGGGGCGTGGACCGCGGAGACGCCGGTGAGGGTGGCGTGCACCATCGGTCGGCCGGTCTCGGCGGCGCGGACCGCGGCGAGCGAGGCGTGCTGCTCGGGGGCCCAGCTGGTCTGGAACGACGAGGTGGCGGACTGGGCGAGCAGCAACTGTGCGCCGTCCCGGGTCAGTTGACGGCTCATGTCGGGGAACGCCGACTCGAAGCAGACCAGCGGCCCGACCCGCAGGCCGTGCCCCGCGTCCATCACCACCTGGCGGTCGCCGCGCCTGCGGTCCTCGCCCGCCGCCTTGCCGACGGAGGTGGCCCAGCCGAGCAGGGACCGCGCCGGTATGTACTCGCCGAAGGGCACAAGACGCATCTTGTCGTAGCGGTCGCCGGTCGGGCCGTCCTGGCCCACGAGTACGGAACTCTTGAATATGCCGGGCCGGTCGGAGCGGCGGGCGTCCACGTTCACCAGGATGTCCGCGCCGATCTCGCGGGAGAGCGCGGTGATGCGGCGCGCCACGTCGGGCCGGTCGGCCAGGTCGTAACCGACGCTGCTCTCGCCCCACACGACCAGGTCGAGGTCCCGCCCCGCGAGCGAGCGGGTCAGCGCTTCCTCGCGGTCCAGCCGCTTCCCGGCGCCGTCGATGACACCGGGCTGCACGACGGCCACCCGAACGTGCCCCGCGGCTTCGGGCCGGGGCGCCCAGGCCCAGGCCGCGAGGGCGCCGACGGCGACGGCGAGGAGCCCCGCCAGGGCGGGGGCGGCGGGGCCTTTGTGCAGGGGGGTTGGTGCGGGTGCGGGGGGTGTGGGGTGGTGTGCAGTCGGGCCGAGTGTAGGG
>NZ_JODF01000094.1:0-20061 GCF_000717945.1 Streptomyces sp. NRRL S-920 | reverse complement strand
CGTCCCGCCCCCGCCGAAGCTCCCCGGCCCGCCTCCGCCGAAGCCGCCACCCCCTGGGCGCCCGCCGCCCGCGCGGCCCATGCCGCCGAGGAGGTCGCCGAGGATGATCCCGCCGAGCACCGCGCCGCCCATGCCGCCGCCCCGGCCGCCTCCCGGGCCGAGCCCCCCGTACGGATTGCCGTACCCCCGCACGTCCCGTTCCGCGAGCTGCTGCGCCTGCCGGGCCAGGGAGTCCGCCCGCTGGGCATCGGCGAGCGCGGCCGTGGCGTCGCCCTCCCGGGCGGCTTCCGCGCGGGCGAGATGGCGTCCGGCCTCGGCCAGCCGCGTCCTGGCCTCGCTGGCGACGGCGGCGCGGTGCGTGGTGACGTAGTCCGTCGCCACCCCGACGGCGCTGCGGGCGGTGAGCAGGGCCTGACCGAGCAGGTCACGGGAGCGGCGCTCGGTGGTCTCGCGCTCCCTGGCGCCCGCCAGGGCCGCGTCGAGCGCCGCGTCGGCCTCCTCCACGCGGCGCAGGGAGGCGATCGGGTCGTAGGGGCCCGAGGCCATGTGGCCCCGCACCTCGGCGACCACCGACTCCGCGCGGGCGACGCGGCCCCGCAGGTCGGCCGTGGAGACCCCCGCCGCGGTGCCTTCGAGCAGGCCCCGCGCGTCGGCGAGGTCGGCCTCGGTCTCGGTGAGCGCGCCGGGCAGCCGCTCGGCCGCCCCCGCCAGCTCGCCGGCGATACGGTCGACCGCGTCCACGAACGTCCCCGCCTGGTCGACGGCGCCCTCGGCGGCCCGCAGATGGACGGCGGCCGCGCCGCTGTCACCCGCGTCGACCGACTGCCGGGCCGCGTTCAGGTGGGTGGTGGCGAAGACGAGGCGGTCCTTGGCCTGCTCGACATGGCCGAGCACGGCCGCGGAGGCGCTCGGCGCGTACGTCCCGCGAAGCGCGGCCAAGGTCTCGTCCGCCGCGCCCGCGCGCCCCGCGACCTGCCGGAACGCCGTCTCGGCGTGCTCCAGCGCCTGCGGGGCGTTCTTCTCCAGGGCGCGCAGTTCGTCGAAGTGCGCGCTCTGCGCGTCCAGGCGGCGGTCCGCCTCCGTGCAGCGCGCGATGATCTCGTCCAGCATGCGGCGCCTGGTCGGCTCGTCCTCGGCGATGGCGTCGTCCAGCTCCTGCCGCAGCCGGAACGCCGCCGTCAGCTCCGAACGCGCGTACGCCAGCGCCTCGCCGAAGGGCTTGACCGCGTCCTCGCCGAACTGGGCGGTCGCGAAGCCCAGCTCCTCGGTGCTCGTCCGGATCGCGTCGTCAGTCCCTACGAGGAGCAGCCGGGCCTTGCTGTCCAGCTCGGGCAGCGGCGTGAGGTCCTTGCCCGCGCCCCGCCCCCACCCGCCGCCCGGTGTCGTACGCGTCGTGAGCCGCTTCTTGCGCCGCCGGTACGCGACCACCGCGGCGACCCCCGCCGCGCCCGCCGCCGCCACGGGCAGCACGAGGTCACCGGCCACGGAGTCGTCGCCTGCGCCGGGGTCGGCCGTTCCGGGGTCGGCCGTTCCGGGGGTGAGGGACGGGGTCGGCACGGGATCACCCGCGAGGACCGCCCGATAACCGTTCGCCGCGCCGATGGCGGCACCGGCCCAGTCGTTCTCGCGCAGGGCGGGCCGGATCGCGGTGGTGGCCACCTCGCGGAGCTGCGCGTCATCCAGCCGCGAGTCCGCGTCCACGGAGTACGCGAACTGCCGGTCGTGGGTGGCCACCGCGAGCAGCACGTCATCCAGGCCGAGCCCATTGCGCTCGGCGGTGGCGTCCGCCCAGCGCTGTGCGGAACGCCCGGAGAAATCACGTACGTACACCACGAAGAGCTGCACACCGCGGTCGTCGTAGAGCCGGTCGAGGGCCCGCTCGGCGGCGTCCGCACGGTCCCCGAGGGCGCCCGCCCTGTCGGTGATCTGGCCGGTGCGGGAGAGCGTGACGGGGTCCTCGGCGGCGGCGGGCGCGGGGCACAGCAGCGGCAACCAGGAGAGCAGCACGGCCACAGCGACCGCGGCTGCCCGCGAGGCTCTGCACGGGAGCGGCGTCACATTTGGGAGCGTATGACCCCGTCCGGGACGCCGCGACCCGGAGGGGAGACCTGCCCTGGAGGGAAGGCCCGCCCTGGAGGGGAGGCCCGCCCGGTGTCAGGGCGTGCTGGTGAAGGAGCGGCGGTAGGAGCGGGGCGGTACCCCGCGGCGGCGCACGAACTGTTCGCGCAGGACGGCCGCGCTGCCGTAGCCCACACGACGGGCGACCTCCTCGACCGGCAGGTCCGTCGTCTCCAGGAGTTCCTCCGCGCCGCTCAGCCGCAGGCCGCGCAGCCAGGCGTGCGGGGTGGTGCCGGTCGCGGCCGCGAAGCGCCGGGCGAAGGAGCGTTTGCTCATCATGGCGCGCCGGGCCAGCTCCGCGACGGGAAGCGGCTCGTGGAGGTTCTCGCGGGCCCACGCGAGCACCTCGGCGAGCCGCTCGTCACGGCTGTCCTCGGGGACGGGCGCGGCCACGTACTGCGCCTGCCCGCCGTCGCGGTGGGAGGGCAGCACCACGTCCCTCGCGACCGCGTTGGCCATCGCGGCCCCGTGCTCGCGGCGCAGCAGATGCAGGCAGAGGTCGAAGCCCGCGGCGGCTCCCGCGCCCGTGACGAGGCTTCCCTCGTCGATGTAGAGGGCGGCCGGTTCGACGGTGACGTCCGGGTGGCGCTCGGCGAGCAGACCGGCGAACCGCCAGTGAGTGGTGGCCCGCCGCCCGTCGAGCAGCCCGGCGGCGGCGAGCGCGAAGGCGCCGACGCAGTGGGCCGCGACCAGCGCGCCGCGCTCATGGGCGGCGCTCAGCGCGTCGAGCACGGCGGGAGCGGGCGGTGTGCGGAAATCGGCCCCGGGCAGGGCGATGACCAGATCGGCGGAGGCGAGCCGGTCCAGGCCGTGCGTGACGGTGAGCGGCACGCCGACATCCGTGGGGACCACCCCTGGGCGGTCGGCGCACAGGGCGAGGTCGAAGCCGGGCGCCGCCGGGCCGTGCGCTGCGAAGACCTCGGTGACGATGCCGACGGCGAGCATGCCGACTCCGGGCGGGGTGTACGCGGCGACGGTCACGAAGGGAGGCACACGAGCAGTCTGGCACTAATCCTGCGATCAGCGGCAGTTGTGCCACTCGTGGTCCGGCTACGCGACCGGAAGGATCAGAGCCATGACAGCCGCACCGCTCGGCCGCAGCGCCGCATACACGATCCTGACCACCGGTTACGTCGGTTCCACCGGCCCGGGAGTCGCCGCCACCGTCTCCTACATAGCCGACGCCGGACGGCACGTGATCTTCGATCCGGGCATGGTGGCGAGCCGCGACGACATCCTCGCCCCGCTCGCCGAACTGGGGCTCGGCGCCGACGACATCACCGATGTGGTGCTCAGCCACCACCACCCGGACAACACCATGAACGTGGGACTGTTCGCCCGCGCCCGCGTCCACGACCACAAGGTCGAGTACACCGGTGACCAGTGGCGCAACCGCGACGCGGAGGGCTACGAACTCACCCCCTCGCTCCGGCTGATCCGCACCCCGGGCCACAGCACCGAGGACATCACGCTCCTCGCGGGCACCGACTCGGGCGTGGTCGCCTTCGCCGGTGACCTGTGGTGGCACGCGGACGGCCCGGTGGACGACCCGGTCGCCCCCGACCGCGAGGTCCTGCGCGCCTCCCGGATCCGGGTGCTCGACGCGGCGGACCTGATCGTGCCGGGCCACGGCGGCCCGTTCAGGCCCGCAGACAGCACGCCGCGCTGACCTGGGTGCGGTGACGACCGTCGGCGGGCGCTTGAGGGGGCGGCGCGTAAGGGGGAGCGGTTCGAGCCGCGGCCCGTGCTGAGGGAGGCGTCGGCGGCCACTGGCCCTCACCCCGCGAACTCCACCTCCGGATACCGCCCCGAAGGAGCCTCCAGCAGACCGTCGTCCTCCCCCTTCAGCCAGCGGTCGAAGAACGACCTCACGTAGGCCCGCTGGGCCGCCACCGCCCGCCGCGGATCCACCGTGCCTATGTGCTCCTCGATCGTCTTCCGGCCCACCCCCGCTCTCGGCAGCAGCACGCTCAGATCGGTGTACGTCTGGTGCCGGGAGCCGCGCAACGTGAGGTTCCGCTTCCAGCCCGTGCTGTGGGACCAGAACTCCCGCCACGACGGCTCGCTCGTGCGGTCGCTGCCCTCACGGCCCATCAGCAGGAACGGGCGGTCCAGGCCGTGCCGCGCGACCGGCATCAGATGGGTGCCGTTCGGCTCCGGATTGAACTCCAGCGTGCCGTCCAGGTCGATGCCCGCCCGCACCCTGCGGTCCTCGTACATTGTCTGCGCGGCGGCGATCCCGCCCGCGGACTGACCGAACATGCCCACGCGCCGCCGGTCGATCACCGCGGGCAGGCCGTGCGGAAGGGAGCCGAGGCGATCGAGGACGAACGTGGAGTCGGCGACCCGGGTGTCGAGCATCTTCTTGAGCAGCGCGGACACCGTGCCGTTCCGCTGCGCCTCGGCCAGCGCCTCGCGCAACGGCCCGTCGCCCTTGACCGAACCGTCGGGGAACCGCACTCCAGGGTTCTCGTACGTGTGGTCCACGGTCACCACGACATAGCCGTGGCTCGCCATCTCCTCGACCAGCGTCGTGCCCCACGTGCGCGGGTCGCCCGCGCCCGCCGCGTACACCAGCACGGGGCGTCGCCCGCCGCGGGTGTCGGCCGGCGCTCCCTCACGGGCGTGCGTGCGCAGGCCCGCGAAGTCGAGGGCACCCCTCGGAATGCCGTGCGGCGCGGTGGCGTCCCAGCGCTCGGCGGCACCCGGCGCCATGTAGCGAGCACGGCGGTGTGTCTCGCCGGATCCCGGCGCGGCCGGATACCAGACGCTGATCATCAGCTCGCGGTACGGCTGCGAGGGCACCCACGGGTCGGGCCGCGAGCGGTCGACGAGCCGGGCCGACACGGTCCCTGTCTCATACGGCCCCGTGGACACGGGCAGACGGGCGACCGCCGCTGGGGAGGGCGTTGGGGAGGGCGCTCCGGTGGCGGGCCACCGCGGGGCCGTCGCGGCGGACGCGGGAAGGGACAGCGCGGCCGACGCGAGCCCCGCCGTCGCGAGCCCGACCAGGGACCTGCGGGTCAGGGAAGCACGAGAAGTCATGCGTCCATGCTGGTCGTCACACCCCCCTCGCCACCATGGGGGAAATCATGGATTTCCCGGCTGGGGGATGACCCCCAGTCCCCTCAGGGGCGCCCGGCGACCACCCCCGCGCCCCCTACTCGGCCCGGCGCCGAATCTTGTTCCCCAGCCACACCAGCGGATCGTACTTCCGGTCAACGGCCCGCTCCTTCAAGGGAATCAGCGCGTTGTCCGTGATCTTGATGCCCTCGGGACACACCTCCGTACAGCACTTGGTGATGTTGCAGTAGCCGAGCCCGTGCTCGTCCTGCGCGGCCCGCTTGCGGTCGAGGCCCGACTCCGCCGCCGCGTCCAGCGGGTGCATGTCCAGTTCGGCGACCCGCATCAGGAAGCGCGGGCCGGCGAACGCCCCCTTGTTCTCCTCGTGGTCGCGCACCACATGGCAGGTGTCCTGGCACAGGAAGCACTCGATGCACTTGCGGAACTCCTGCGAGCGGTCCACATCCGCCTGCTGCATGCGGTACTCACCGGGTCCGACGTCCGCGGGCGGCACGAACGCCGGCACCTCACGGGCCTTCGTGTAGTTGAAGCCCACGTCCGTGACCAGGTCCCGCACCACGGGGAAGGCCCGCAGCGGCGTCACCGTGATGACCTCGTCACGGTCGAAGACCGACATGCGCGTCATGCACAGCAGCCGCGGCCGGCCGTTGATCTCCGCCGAGCACGAACCGCACTTGCCCGCCTTGCAGTTCCACCGCACCGCGAGGTCGGGCGCCTGGGTGGCCTGGAGGCGGTGGACGATGTCGAGCACGACCTCGCCCTCGTTGACCTCGACCTTGAAGTCCTCGAGGCCGCCACCGCCCGGACCCCCGCGCCAGACCTTGAATCGCGCGTCGTACGAACTCATTCGTACAGCTCCTCTTCAGCCAGGTACTTGACCAGCTCCTCCTTCTCGAAGAGGGCGAGCAGGTCCGGGCGAATGGGTTCGGTCGTCACGCGGACGAGGTCGATCTGACCGCGTACGGGGTCGGTAGCCGCCAGCCCCTCGCTGGGATCGGTCAGTTGGCAGAGCAGGTTGGCGCGCCGCCACTCGCGGTTCATCGCCGGGTGGTCCTCACGGGTGTGGCCGCCGCGGCTCTCCGTGCGCTCCAGGGCGGCCCGCGCCACGCACTCGCTGACCAGGAGCATGTTGCGCAGGTCGAGCGCGAGGTGCCAGCCCGGGTTGAACTGGCGGTGGCCCTCCACCCCGGCCCGCCGCGCCCGCACCCGCAGTTCGGCGAGCTTCTCCAGGGCCTGCTCCATCTCGGCCTCACGACGGATGATGCCGACCAGGTCGTTCATGGTCTGCTGGAGTTCCTGGTGCAGGGTGTACGGGTTCTCCGGCGTCGCCCCGTCCTCGGGGCCCTCCGCGCTGAACGGCCGCAGCGCCTCGGCCGCCGCGGTGTCCACCTGCGCCTCGTCCACCACGGGGCGCGCGGTGAGGCCCGCCGCGTACCGCGCCGCGTGCAGTCCCGCGCGGCGCCCGAAGACGAGCAGGTCGGACAGGGAGTTGCCGCCGAGCCGGTTGGAGCCGTGCATGCCGCCCGCGACCTCGCCCGCGGCGTACAGCCCCGTCACGCGGCGCGCGGCAGCGGTGTCGGAGTCGACCGCGATGCCGCCCATCACGTAGTGGCAGGTCGGCCCGACCTCCATGGCCTCCGCGGTGATGTCGACGTCCGCCAGCTCCTTGAACTGGTGGTACATGGAGGGCAGTCGGCGTTTGATGACCTCGGCGGGCATACGCGTCGACACGTCCAGGAAGACCCCGCCGTGCGGTGAGCCGCGGCCCGCCTTGACCTCCGCGTTGATGGCGCGCGCGACCTCGTCACGGGGCAGCAGTTCGGGCGGTCGGCGATTGTGGTCCGGGTCGTCGTACCAGCGGTCGCCCTCCTCCTCGGACTGCGCGTACTTCTCCTTGAAGACGTCGGGGACGTAGTCGAACATGAACCGCTCGCCCTCGGAGTTCCTGAGCACCCCGCCGTCGCCGCGCACGGATTCGGTGACGAGGATGCCCTTGACCGACGGCGGCCAGACCATGCCCGTCGGGTGGAACTGCACGAACTCCATGTTCAGCAGGGGCGCCCCGGCGAGCAGCGCCAGCGCGTGCCCGTCGCCCGTGTACTCCCACGAGTTCGACGTCACCTTGAAGGACTTGCCGATGCCGCCGGTCGCGAGGATCACGCCGGGCGCTCCCAGTACGAAGAAGCGGCCCGACTCGCGGTCGTAGCAGAAGGTCCCGCTGACCCGGTCCCCGTCCTTCAGTACGCGGGTGACCGTGCACTCCTGGAAGACCTTCAGGCGCGCCTCGTAGTCGCCGTACTCCCGGAAGTCCTCCTGTTGTAGCGAGACGATCTTCTGCTGGAGTGTGCGGATCAGTTCGAGGCCGGTGCGGTCGCCGACGTGCGCGAGGCGCGGATACTCGTGCCCGCCGAAGTTGCGCTGGGAGATTCGTCCGTCCGGCGTACGGTCGAACAGGGCGCCCCAGGTCTCCAGCTCCCATACGCGATCGGGCGCCTCGCGCGCGTGCAGCTCGGCCATCCGCCACTGGTTGAGGAACTTGCCGCCCCGCAAGGTGTCACGGAAGTGGACCTGCCAGTTGTCGCCGGAGTTCACATTGCCCATGGAGGCCGCGATGCCGCCCTCGGCCATCACCGTATGGGCCTTGCCGAACAGTGACTTGCAGATCACGGCCGTACGGGCGCCCTGCTCACGCGCCTCGATCGCGGCCCGCAGTCCCGCGCCACCCGCGCCCACCACGACAACGTCCCACTGCTGCCGCTCCACTTGAGACATCAGAACAACCTCGGATCGTCGAAGGCGCCGGACGCGATCAGATACACGTAGAAGTCGGCGAGTGCCACGCTGACCAACGACGCCCACGCGAGCAGCATGTGGCGTGCGTTCAGTTTTCCAACCCACTGCCACATGCGGTAGCGGACCGGGTGCTTGGAGAAGTGCTTGAGCTTGCCTCCGACGATGTGCCGGCACGAGTGGCAGGAGAGCGTGTACGCCCAGATCAGCACGATGTTGAGGAGGAAGACGAGCGTGCCGAGGCCCATGTGGCCCCACTCGTAGTGCTCGTCGCGGAACGCGAGCACGGTGTCGTACGTGAGGATGCCCGCGACCGGCACGGCGGCGTAGAAGAAGTACCGGTGGATGTTCTGGAGCACCAGCGGGAAGCGGGTCTCACCGGAGTACTTCTTGTGCGGCTCGGCGACCGCGCAGGCGGGTGGTGACGCCCAGAAGCCGCGGTAGTAGGCCTTGCGGTAGTAGTAGCAGGTCAGCCGGAAGCCGAGCGGGAAGATCAGGATGAGCAGCGCGGGCGACAGGCCCCACCAGCTGCCGAATATCTCCCAGTTGGGGCCGGACCGCATCGGTGCGCAGTTGTCGGCCAGGCAGGGCGAGTAGAACGGCGAGACGTAGGGCGCCTGGTAGTAGTCCGCGTTCGCGAACGCCCGCCAGGTCGAGTACACGACGAAGGCGAGCAGCCCGGCGGCGGTCGCCGCGGGCGCCAGCCACCAGCGGTCGGTCCGCAGATGGGCAGCGGCGATCGCGGCGCGCGTGCCGTCGCGTACCCCGCCGCCGGGGGCCGTACCGCTCTTCGGTTGGGGTTCCGTGCCGGTGGCCAACGAGGCTCCACTCCTTCGTCCTCGGGTACCTCGGGATGGGGGAGGGCTTCAGGGGGCGGTGGGTCAGGGGGGCGGTGGATCAGGGCGCGTGGCGGCCGCTCGCACCGAGGCCCTCGTCGTCGAGGTCCCCGGCGCTCGACCACAGCGAGCTGTCGTACGGGGCGTCGGGGATGGTCACGAGGTCGGGTGCGCGCGGCTTCTCGCGGGGCTGGGGCAGGGCCGAGGCGCGCAGCAGGGCGACGCTCTCGCTCAGCCGGTCGGTGTCCGTGCGCACCCGGCGCACGTCGATGCCCGCCACCTGGTCACCGGCCTGCTGTTCCAACCTGCCGACGGTGCGGACCAACTCGTCGACGCAGCGCTGAACAGCCGTCAATTCATCGTGCAGAGCCATGACTTGCCCTCACTTCGGATGTGCGGTGGCAACGCTCATGCGGCTGCGAGTGTCGCGCGTCACATCCCGGCTTGTGAAGGGATCTGCGCCGATTGCCGGATCGGGGGCGGTGAATGCGCCGGAACACGCACCAATCGTGCCGATCTCGACCATGGCCGACCGGTCCCGCCCATGCGGCCGTACGAGGTCCAGGGGGCGCACGAGATCCATCGAGGGGGGGCGCACCGGAGCCGGTGCGGGGGGCGCGGAAGGCCCACCGAGGGGGCGCACGGGATCCAGGGGGATCGCGCGGGAGGCCCCGGGCCCGCACGCGCCTCGGCCCGCGGGTGCTTCATTGGGCCGCACGAGTGGGATCTGGGCGCCCCCGCGCCGTGCCTCCGCCGCGCGCTCCGTCCGGTCACCTTCAGTGGGGCCATAGATGTGATCAGCTCCATATACCGCCAAACGTGATCAAACCCGGCCCGGTCCTGGTAGCGGGCGGCCGGGCGAGCCCCGGACCCCGGAGGTACCACCCATGTCCCACGACCGCGTCAGGGTCAGATCTGTCGTGTTCCTCGCGACGGGGGTGCTGGCCCTGCCCACCCTCGCCGGATGCAGCTCGAACGAGGAGGCCGGCCGGCCGACCGCGGGCCAGGACGTCGCCCCGGCGGCCCGGGACATGGTCGCCGACGGGGGGACCATGAGCTGGGCGCTCGACGCGTTGCCCGAGACCCTCAACACCTTCCAGGCCGACGCCGACGCGGGCACCTCCCGCGTCGCGGGCGCGGTCCTGCCGTCCCTGTTCCGCCTCGACGCGCAGGGCAGGACGCAGCGCAACGCCGACTTCCTGGAGTCTGCGAAGGTCGTCGAGCGCGAGCCCCAGCAGGTCGTCCTCTACAAGCTCAACCAGCAGGCGGTCTGGAGTGACGGCCGGGAGATCGGCGCCGACGACTTCGCCGCGCAGTGGCGGGCGCTGTCAGGCAAGGACTCCGCGTACTGGACCGCTCGGAACGCCGGATACGACCGCATCGAGAAGATCGAACGCGGCGCGAACAACCTGGAGGTGCGGGTCACCTTCGCCAAGCCCTACGCCGACTGGCGCGCACTGTTCTCCCCGTTGTATCCGAAGCAGGTCATGGGCAGCCCCGACACCTTCAACGACGGCGCGCGCCGCAAACTGAAGGTGACCGCGGGGCCCTTCGCGCTCGCGGACATCGACCGCAGAGCCGGTGAGATGACGCTGGGACGCAACCCGCGCTGGTGGGGGCGCCCGGCCAAGCTCGACAAGCTCGTGCTGCGCGAGGTGCCGCGCACCGAGCGGGCCGAAGCGCTCGCCAAGGGCAAGGTCGACCTCGCCGAGATCGACTCCACGGAGGCCGGGCGGATCACGCTGGCGGCACGCGACAAGAGCGGCGGCCAGGACCCGCTGGCCCACGGGCCCGGCGCACAGCTCACGCCCGCGAAGGCGCTGCGCTCCTGGGCGATCGTCAACGGCTCCGACGAGGAGGCCGCGGCGGCCGAGGCCGAGGCGCGCGAGGCGACGCGCACCGCCGTGAAGAAGTACGCGACCGAGCAGGCGGGCCTCAGCGGTTATGTGGTCCGCAAGTCCCTGGAGCCGGCCTACACCCAGCTCGCCCTCAACGGCTCCGAGGGCCCGCTCGCGGACGACCGGGTACGCCGCGCGGTGGCCCGCGCCCTGGACCGCGAGGCGCTCGCGGAGGCGGTGCTCAAGCCGCTCGGCCTGCCCGCGGAGCCGGTCGGCAGCCATCTCGCCCTCGCCGGGCAGCAGGCGTACGCGGACAACAGTGGGGCCCTCGGCGAGCAGGACACCGCCGAGGCCAGGGCACTGCTCGCGGACGCGGGCTGGACGCCGGGCGGGGCCCTGAAGGACAAGCTGAAGGAGAAGAAGCCGAAGACGGCCGGCGGAGAGGCCGGAACGGAATCCGGCGAGGGCTCCGGTCGGGACGGTCAGGACGGTCAGGCCGACGACGGCACCTACATCGTCGGCGAGGACGACGGAAAGCCCGCCGACAGCAGCACATACGTGCTCGCTCCCGGGCCGGCGGCCGCCTACCAGCGGGCTGCGCTGACCCGCCAGGCCGACGTCCTCGGCCTCCCGGGCGAGGCCGACACCACGACCGACGCGAAGAAGAAGACCGACGCCAAGCAGAAGGCCGCGGTCAAGAAGGCAGCGGCCAAGAAGGCCGCCGCGAAGAAGGCCGCCACCAAGACAAAGAGCAGCACCAAGAAGAACAGCGCAAAGAAGAACAGCCTCAAGAATAAGAACGTCAAGAAAAGCAGCGGCGAGAAAGTGAGCGCCAAGAAGAAGGACGCGGCGGACCACACAGGCCCCCACGACGAGCAGAAGTCCGCGGTCAAGTCCAACGCCCGGGACCAGGCCAAGGGCGGTGCCCCGGGCGCGTACGCCCCCAAGGGAACCGCCGCGCCCGCCGCCCCCGCCGCAGGCGTCGGCGGGCCGCTCGCCAAGGACGGCAAGCCCCTCACCCTCCGCTTCGTACTGCCGTCCGGAGAGGGCTCGGAGCCGCTGCGCACCGTGGCCGACCGGATCTCACGGATGCTGGAGAGGATCGGCGTGCGCACGGAGACCGCGAAGGTCTCCGACACCAGCTACTTCAAGGACCACATCGCGTCCGGCCAGTACGACCTCGCCCTCTACTCGTGGCCCGCCTCGGCCTTCCCGGCCACCGACGCCCGCCCGATCTTCGCCAAGCCGGTCCCGGCCGCGGACGGCTCGCTGAACGTCGAGCAGAACTACACGCGCGTGGGCACCGACCACATCGACCAGCTCTTCGATCAGGCGATGGGTGAACTCGATGAAGAAACGTCACGCTCCTTGGTACGGAAGGCGGACGCCCGCATCTGGGCCGAGGCCGGCTCCATCCCGCTCTACCAGCGCCCCCAGCTGATGGCGGCCCGACCGAACCTGGCCAACGCCGGGGCCTTCGGCTTCCAGGCCCCGCACTACGAGGACATCGGCTTCCTGAAGCCGGGCGCGAAGCCGTCCGGCTCGCCCTCCGCGAAGTGACACACCTCGTCCGCGAAGTGACGCACGTCTCGTCCGTGGAGTGACGTACGCCTCGTCCAGGGGCCGTACACGAGGTCTTCACGGGACCGACGCTCAGATTACGCTCAACTCCCTTGCCCGCCGGGCACCCGGCGGGCAAGGTCGTATTCACCCATTGACCTGCGGTTTCACCCTTGACACCCCCTAGCGTGCGCGTGCGCTCCAGGCTGCTCGGAAACCCCCCGCGGAGGCCGCCTCCGCGCGAGCCACGTAGACTGGGGTAAGGCCGTGGCGTGTTGTCTGCCCGGCAGGGCACGCGTACCGGACCGTACGCGCCGCCGTCCACTCTTCCCGGGAGAAGCGCAGCTGTATGCCCACGCGCCACGACATTCGTAACGTCGCCATCGTCGCCCACGTCGACCACGGCAAGACGACCATCGTCGATGCCATGCTCAAGCAGGCCGGCGCCTTCGCCGCCCACGCCGCGGAGTCGCTCGACGACCGCATGATGGACTCGAACGACCTGGAGCGTGAGAAGGGCATCACGATCCTGGCCAAGAACACGGCCGTCAAGTACCACCCCAAGGATGGTGGCGAGCCGATCACCATCAACATCATCGACACCCCCGGCCACGCCGACTTCGGTGGTGAGGTCGAGCGCGGTCTGTCGATGGTGGACGCGGTCGTCCTGCTCGTCGACGCCTCCGAGGGTCCGCTGCCGCAGACCCGCTTCGTGCTCCGCAAGGCCCTTCAGGCCCGGATGCCGGTCATCCTGTGCATCAACAAGACCGACCGCCCGGACTCCCGGATCGACGAGGTCGTCAACGAGACGTACGACCTCTTCCTCGACCTGGACGCCGACGAGGACCAGATCGAGTTCCCGATCGTCTACGCCTGCGGCCGTGACGGCATCGCCTCGCTGACCAAGCCGGAGGACGGCACCGTCCCGGCCGACAGCGACAGCCTGGAGCCGTTCTTCACCACGATCCTGGAGCACGTCCCCGCTCCGGAGTACGACGAAGAGGCGCCCCTCCAGGCCCACGTCACCAACCTGGACGCCGACAACTTCCTCGGCCGTATCGCGCTATGCCGCGTCGAGCAGGGCGAGCTGCGCAAGGGCCAGACCGTCACGTGGATCAAGCGCGACGGCACCCAGCAGAACGTCCGCATCACCGAGCTGATGATGACCGAGGCGCTCACCCGCAAGCCCGCCGAGAAGGCCGGCCCCGGTGACATCTGCGCCATCGCCGGTATCTCGGACATCATGATCGGCGAGACCCTGGCCGACCCCGAGAACCCGATCGCGCTGCCGCTGATCACGGTCGACGAGCCGGCGATCTCCATGACCATCGGTACGAACACCTCGCCGCTGGTCGGCAAGGGCGGCAAGGGCCACAAGGTCACCGCCCGCCAGGTGAAGGACCGCCTGGACAAGGAGCTGATCGGTAACGTCTCGCTCCGCGTCCTGGACACCGAGCGCCCCGACGCCTGGGAGGTGCAGGGCCGCGGTGAGCTGGCGCTGGCCATCCTCGTCGAGACCATGCGCCGGGAAGGCTTCGAGCTGACCGTCGGCAAGCCCGAGGTGGTCACCAAGGAGATCAACGGCAAGGTCCACGAGCCGATCGAGCGCATGACGATCGACTCGCCCGAGGAGCACCTCGGCGCCATCACGCAGCTGATGGCGACCCGCAAGGGCCGCATGGAGACCATGACGAACCACGGTTCGGGCTGGATCCGCATGGAGTGGATCGTCCCGTCCCGCGGCCTCATCGGCTTCCGTACGGAGTTCCTGACCCAGACCCGCGGCACCGGCATCGCGCACTCCATCTTCGAGGGCCACGAGCCGTGGTTCGGCGAGCTGAAGACGCGTAACAACGGCTCCCTGGTCGCCGACCGCGCGGGCACGGTCACGCCGTTCGCGATGATCAACCTCCAGGAGCGCGGTGTCATCTTCACCGAGGCCGGCACCGAGGTGTACGAGGGCATGATCATCGGTGAGAACTCGCGCTCCGACGACATGGACGTGAACATCACCAAGGAGAAGAAGCTCACCAACATGCGCGCCGCCTCCGCGGACTCCACGGAGAACGTCGTGCCGCCGCGCAAGCTCTCCCTCGAGCAGTCCCTGGAGTTCTGCCGCGACGACGAGTGCATCGAGGTGACCCCGGAGACCGTGCGTATCCGCAAGGTCGTCCTGGACCAGAAGGAGCGCGGCCGCACCGCGTCGCGCGCCAAGCGCAACTGACCCGCCCGCACTGCCGGTTGGTAAACATCCGGTGGTGCCCGCGGTGCGCATGAGGCCGGTTTCCGCCCTCCCGCAAGGGAGTTGGGCGGAAGCCGGCCTTTCGCGTTTGTGCTGGCGGTACGGTGTGGCACTGCCGCGTGAAGGCGTCCGTGGCAACTCCTTTTTCACGGTGAAACGTCCGCTATGCGGACATCGTTGACCGTTAGATGTGTAACACGTCCGTTTCGCAACCATCTATCTAGGATCGGTTTGTCCGGATTTTGGAAGTTGTACGGGCCAGGTGTGATTGAACCGAGACCAAAAGGGTGTGGTCGACCGGTACCTCATGGCTAATAGTTGACCGCGTATAGCTCGGGTCAATGGGTCACGCGCTGTGGGGAGCGCCGACTCACGAGCACACTGGGGTACTCGATCTTCGCCGTCAGGGGTGTCGGCGCGATCACCCGTACCCCCTCTTGTAGTGAACAAGTGGACTCATGAGGAGGAACCCCATGCGCGGTGCCAAGAGCGCCAAGTGGGTCGCCATAGCCGGTGTCGTGGCACTGACAGCCACCGCTTGCGGCGGCGGCGACGGTGACAAGAAGGGCAGCGGCAAGGTCGACCCCAAGGGGATCGTCAGCTACGCCAACGGTGAGCCGCAGAACCCTCTGCAACCGTCCAACACCATGGAGGCGTACGGCAGCGTCGTCATCGACTCGCTCTTCACGGGCCTGGTGTACTACGACAAGCAGGGGGACATCACCTATGAGAACGCCGAGTCGGTCACTCCCGACAAGGCGAACAAGGTGTGGACCGTCAAGCTGAAGCCCGGCTGGAAGTTCCACAACGGCGAGGCCGTCACCGCCAAGTCGTATGTGGACGCCTGGAACTGGGCCGCCGACCCCGCCAACGGCCAGCAGAACAGCTCCTGGTACCGCGACATCGTCGGCTACGAAGACGTCCACCCGGCGAAGGGCAAGGCCAAGAAGAAGGCCATGTCCGGCCTGAAGATCGTCGACGAGAACACCTTCACCATCACGCTGGACCACGGCATCCCGTACTACGAGTACAAGCTCGTCTACAAGCCCTTCTTCCCGATGCCCTCGGCCGCGCTGAAGGACCCGAAGAAGTACGGCGAGTCGCCGGTCGGCAACGGCCCGTACAAGTTCAAGAGCTGGGACCACAAGAAGTCGATCCAGGTCACCGCCTGGTCCGGCTACAAGGGCGAGGACAAGCCCAAGAACGGCGGCATCAACTTCAAGGCGTACACGACGCCGCAGGGTGCGTACAACGACCTGCGCTCGAACAACGTCGACACGATGCCGCAGATCCCGGACAGCGAACTGGCCAACTACAAGCAGGACTTCGGCGACCGCGCCATCACGTCGGACTACTCGGCGATCAACACGATCAACCCGGCCTTCTACAGCAAGACGTTCAAGGACGTCGACGTGAAGGTCATCCAGGGCCTGTCGATGGCGATCGACCGCGAAACGATCGTCAAGACGACGTTCTCCGGTACCCGTGAGCCGGCCAGCGGCTGGGTCGCCACGGGCGTGAAGGGCTACAAGGCGGGCGCCTGTGGCGAGTTCTGCAAGTTCAATCCGAAGAAAGCCAAGCAGTTCGTCAAGGACGGCGGCGGCGTTCCCGGTAACAAGATCTCGATCCAGTACAACGCCGACCAGCCGCACAAGGGCTGGGTCACCGCGGTCTGCAACGACATCCAGAAGAACACCGGCGTGAAGTGCGTCGGCGACCCGAAGACCGACTTCCAGGCCGACACCGAGGTGCGCGACAAGCGCCAGGTCAAGGCCATGTACCGGTCCGGCTGGGTGCTCGACTACCCGTTCAACGGCAACTTCCTCTCCGACCTCTACGGCACGGGCGTCGACGGCAACAAGGGCGAGTTCTCGGACAAGAAGTTCGACGCCCTGACCAAGCGGGCCGACGCCGCCAAGACGATCGACGAGTCCGCGAAGCTGTACCAGGAGGCCGAGAGGGAGCTGCGCAACAGCTTCCCGGGCATCCCGCTCTGGTACAACAAGATCACCTCCGGCCACTCGACGAACGTGAAGAACATGGAGTTCGACCAGGCCGGCGACCCCGTCCTGACGGACGTCGAGGTCTTCGAGAAGTAGGCGCCCGGAGTTCCGTCCCCGATACGGCACCCGGAAACCCCGGGTGCCGTATCGGGCGGCTCCGCAATGGACGGAGGCACAATGGGGCGCTATGTCGCGCGGCGACTGCTCCAGATGATCCCGGTCTTCATCGGGACGACACTGCTGATCTTCATCATGGTCAACGTCCTCCCCGGCGACCCCGTGCGGTCGCTGTGGGGCGACAAGCCGCCGGACCCCGTGCAGGTCGCGCAGATCCGGCACGACCGTGGTCTCGATCTGCCGCTCTGGCAGCAGTATCTGCACTACATGGGTGGGCTGTTGCAGGGGGACTTCGGCAACACCATCGCCGGTAACCGGCCGGTGCTCGACGAGATCACCCAGGCTTTCCCGGTTTCGATGCGACTGGCCTCCATGGCCTGGACGTTCGAACTCATCGTCGGCATCTCCCTCGGTGTCCTCGCGGGCATCCGGCGCGGACGGTTCGTCGACAACACGGTCACCCTCTTCACGCTCCTGGTGATCTCCGTCCCGATCTTCGTGGTCGGCCTGCTCTGCCAGCTGTTCTTCGGCAACGAACTGGGGTGGATCACACCCACGGTCCAGGACTCCGAGAGCATGAGCCAACTGCTCGTGCCCGCCCTCGTACTCGGCATGGTCGGTCTCGCCTATGTGGCGCGCCTGACCCGGACCTCGATCGCCGAGAACCGCCAGGCCGACTACATGCGCACCGCGGTCGCCAAGGGCCTGCCGCGCCAGCGGATCGTCACCCGGCACCTGCTGCGCAACTCGCTGATCCCCGTGGTCACTTACCTCGGTACGGACATCGGCACCCTGATGGGTGGCGCGGTCATCACCGAGGGCATCTTCAACGTGACGGGCGTCGGCAACCTGCTCTTCCAGGCGCTGGCCCGCCGTGAGGGCGCGGTCATCGTCGGTGTCGTCACCGTCCTGGTGCTCGTGTACCTCGCAGCCAGCCTGCTCGTCGACCTGCTTTACGCGGTCCTGGACCCGAGGATCCGTTATGCCTGACCTCACCAAGACCTCGACCACGGACGAGTCGGCCGCGGCGCAGGACGAAGTCGTCGCCGGTTCCGCCGTCTCGGCCCACGCCTCGACGGGCAAGCCGCGCAGCCTCTGGGGCGACGCCTGGCGCGAACTGCGGCGCAACCCGCTCTTCGTGATCTCCTCGGTCCTGATCCTGGTGCTGCTCCTGGTGGCGGCCGTCCCCGGCCTGTTCACCAGCGCGGACCCGGGGGTCGGCGACCAGGCCAAGCACTTCCTCGACAAGCCGGAGCTGAGCCACTTCTTCCAGGCCGACTGGTTCGGGTACGACAGGACGGGCCGCAGCATCTACTCCCGCGTCGTCTACGGCGCGCGCAACTCCATCCTCGTCGGCCTCGGCGTGACCCTCCTGGTCACCTTCTTCGGCGGCCTGTGCGGCATGCTCGCCGGCTACTTCGGCGGCTTCTGGGACAGCCTGATCTCGCGTCTGATCGACGTCTTCTTCGGCATCCCGTTCCTGCTCGGCGCGATGGTCGTCCTGAACGCCTTCACCGACCGCACCGTCTGGGTCGTGATGGGCGCGCTGGCCTTCCTCGGCTGGACGCAGATCGCCCGTGTGATGCGCGGCGCGGTGATCACGACCAAGCACGCCGACTACGTAGTGGCGGCGCGCGCGCTCGGCGCGGGGACCAGGCGGATCCTGTTCCGCCACATCCTGCCGAACGCGCTGGCCCCGGTGATCGTCGTCGCGACCATCTCACTGGGTACGTACATCGTCGCCGAGTCGACGCTGTCCTACCTGGGTCTCGGCCTCGCCGACGACGCCATCTCCTGGGGCGGCGACATCTCCACGGCCACGGACGACATCCGCAACAACCCGCACACGCTGTTCTTCCCGGCAGGAATGCTGAGCATCACGGTGTTGGCGTTCATCATGATGGGTGACGCCGTACGCGAAGCCCTCGACCCGAAGCTGCGCTGAGGGAGGCGTACGTGACCAGCATCGACATGAAGGAAGACTCGATCCCCGCCCCCCGCTCGGGCGAGGAGAAGAGCGGCAGGCTCCTGGACGTGAAGGACCTGCACGTCGAGTTCCACACCCGCGACGGTGTGGTCAAGGCAGTCAACGGCGTCAACTACAGCGTGGACGCGGGCGAGACGCTCGCGGTCCTCGGTGAGTCCGGCTCCGGGAAGTCCGTGACCGCTCAGGCGATCATGGGCATCCTCGACATGCCGCCCGGGAAGATCCCGCAGGGCGAGATCCTCTTCCGCGGCCAGGACATGCTCAAGATGTCCAACGAGGAGCGCAGGAAGGTCCGCGGCCGCAAGATCGCGATGATCTTCCAGGACGCGCTGTCGTCCCTCAACCCCGTTCTCTCGGTGGGCTACCAGCTCGGCGAGATGTTCCGGGTGCACGAGGGGATGGGCCGCAAGGAGGCCAAGGCCAAGGCCATCGAGCTGATGGACAGGGTCAGGATCCCGGCCGCCAAGGAGCGGGTGAACGACTACCCGCACCAGTTCTCCGGCGGTATGCGCCAGCGCATCATGATCGCGATGGCGCTCGCCCTGGAGCCGGACCTGATCATCGCGGACGAGCCCACCACGGCGCTCGACGTGACGGTCCAGGCACAGGTCATGGATCTGCTCGCGGAGCTTCAGCGCGAGTACAACATGGGCCTGATCCTGATCACCCACGACCTCGGCGTGGTCGCCGACGTCGCGGACAAGATCGCGGTGATGTACGCGGGCCGCATCGTCGAGACGGCCCCGGTCCACGAGCTGTACAAGCGCCCCGCGCACCCGTACACGCGCGGCCTGCTCGACTCGATCCCGCGCCTCGACCAGAAGGGCCACGAGCTATACGCGATCAAGGGCCTGCCGCCCAACCTGCTCAAGATCCCCGGGGGTTGCGCGTTCAACCCGCGCTGCCCCAAGGCGCAGGACGTCTGCCGCACGGAGGTCCCGGCCCTGGTGCCGGTCACCGAGCAGGACGGCGCTCAGCTGCCGGGCCGCGGCAGCGCGTGCCACTTCTGGAAGGAGACGATCCATGGCTGAGCCGACGAAGGCTTCGAAGGCCGCCGAGCCGCTGGAAGTGACGCCGAACGTCTCCGAGGTGGAGACGGTCGAGGCCGTGACCGCCGAGGAGGCAGTGGCGGCGATCGAGGCCCCGGCCGAACGGGGCGAGCCGATCCTCCAGGTCCGCAACCTGGTCAAGCACTTCCCGCTGACCCAGGGCATCCTGTTCAAGAAGCAGGTGGGTGCGGTCAAGGCGGTCGACGGCATCTCCTTCGACCTGTACCAGGGCGAGACGCTGGGCATCGTGGGCGAGTCGGGCTGCGGCAAGTCCACGGTCGCCAAGCTCCTGATGACCCTGGAGCGGGCCACGGCCGGCGAGGTCTTCTACAAGGGCCAGGACATCACCAAGCTGTCGGGGCGTGCGCTGAAGGCGGTCCGCCGCAACATCCAGATGGTGTTCCAGGACCCGTACACCTCGCTGAATCCCCGTATGA
>NZ_JODF01000093.1:0-20525 GCF_000717945.1 Streptomyces sp. NRRL S-920 | reverse complement strand
GAAACGCCCGGTTACATTCCGAACCCGGAAGCTAAGCCTCATAGCGCCGATGGTACTGCAGGGGGGACCCTGTGGGAGAGTAGGACGCCGCCGAACTAAATTTGATAAAGCCTCAGGCCCCGGACATTGTCCGGGGCCTGAGGCTTTTTTGCGTTTGGGCCCCAGGCCCCCCTTTGTCTCCTTTTCCTTAAAGGCGGCCGGCTGCCTTCAGGGAGAGGTAGGCGTCGGCCAGAGCAGGTGCCAGGTTGTTTGGGGTGGCGTCCACTACCGTGACGCCTCGGCGGGTGAGTTGCTCCGCTATGCGGTGTCGTTCGGATTGGGCTTGGGTGGCTGCTGCCGCTTCGTAGACCGCCTCTGCTGTGCCGCGGGCATTCGCCATTCTTTCGAGCTGGGGGTCGGCGACCGATGCGAGCAGGACTTTGTGGCTCTTCGTGAGCCGCGAAAGTACGGGAAGCAGGCCCTCTTCGACGGCGGCCGGGTCGAGGCTCGTCAGCAGCACGATCAGGGAACCGCGAGGTGCTGTGCGCAGGGCCGTGGAGGTCAGGCCCCGGGCGTCCGTCTCGATGAGTTCGGGCTCCAGCGTGGCCAGGGCGTTGACCAGGGAGGGGAGGACCTCGCCGGCTGAGCGGCCCTGGACGAGGGCGCGTACTCGACGATCGTAGGCAAGAAGGTCCACGCGGTCGCCGGCGCGGGAGGCGAGGGTGGAGAGGAGCAGCGCGGCGTCCATGGAGGCGTCGAGGCGGGGGATGTCGCCCACCCGGCCGGCCGACGTACGGCCCGTGTCGAGGACCAGGAGGATGTGCCGGTCGCGCTCCGGGCGCCAGGTGCGGATCGCGACGGTGGACTGGCGGGCCGTGGCGCGCCAGTCGATGGAGCGGGTGTCGTCACCGGGGACATAGTCGCGGAGGCTGTCGAACTCGGTGCCCTGGCCGCGCGTCAGCACGCTTGTTCGGCCGTCGAGTTCGCGTAGGCGGGCCAGTTTGGAAGGGAGGTGCTTCCGGCTGGTGAAGGGCGGCAGGACGCGTACGGTCCAGGGGACTCTGTGGGTGCCCTGGCGGGCGAAGAGGCGTAGAGGGCCGTACGAGCGGATCGTCACGCGGTCAGACCGGTGGTCGCCGCGACGGGTGGGGCGCAGGTGAGTGGTGAGGCGGCGGCGTTCGCCGGCCGGGATCGCGAGGCTCTGGCGGGACGCGGCCACTTCGGTGCCGGGCTGCCAGCTGCTGGGTGGCCAGGCGTCGCGGAGGTCGGCGCGCAGGGGGCGCCCCGAGGGGTTGGTGACGGTCAGCTCGACATCGGCGGTTTCCCCGAGGCGTACGGAAGTGTCACCGGAGCGGGTCAGGCCGAGGCGGCGTACCGGGGCGGCCAGCGCGAAGTCGCAGGCGCAGGCCAGGGCCAGGGGAGCGTTGACGGCGAGGACGCCGGTCCAGCTGGGATCCCAGAGGCCTACGGGGAGGGTGCCCAGTGCCGCCAGGAGGGCGGCGCGTCCGGTGAGGGCCATCAGCGGGGTACCGGTACGTGGGCGAGGATCGCGGTGATGACGGAGTCCGCGGTGACGCCCTCCATCTCGGCTTCCGGGCGGAGTTGCACGCGGTGGCGGAGGGTGGGGAGCGCCAGGGCCTTGACGTCGTCGGGGGTGACGTAATCGCGGCCGGTGAGCCAGGCCCAGGCGCGGGCCGTCGAGAGCAGGGCCGTGGCGCCTCGCGGGGAGACGCCCAGGGTGAGGGAGGGCGATTCGCGGGTGGCGCGGCACACGTCGACCACGTAGGCGGTGATCTCGGGGGAGATGGAGGTCTTGGCGACCGCGGCACGGGCGGCCTCCAGGTCGGCCGTGCCCGCTACGGGGCGTACGCCGGCGGCGTGCAGGTCGCGTGGGTTGAAGCCGTCGGCATGGCGGGTGAGGACGTCGATCTCGTCCTGGCGGGAGGGGAGAGGGACCGTCAGTTTGAGGAGGAAGCGGTCCAGTTGGGCTTCGGGGAGGGGGTACGTGCCCTCGTACTCGACGGGGTTCTGGGTGGCCGCGACGAGGAAGGGCTCGGGGAGCGGGCGGGGCGTGCCGTCGACCGTGACCTGGCGTTCCTCCATCGCTTCGAGGAGCGAGGACTGGGTCTTGGGCGGGGTGCGGTTGATCTCGTCGGCGAGGAGGAGGTTCGTGAAGACCGGGCCGGGCTGGAAGGAGAACTCCGTGGTGCGCGCGTCGTACACGAGAGAGCCCGTGACGTCGCTCGGCATGAGGTCCGGGGTGAACTGGACGCGCTTGGTGTCGAGTTCGAGGCTCGCGGCGAGGGCGCGGACGAGCAGCGTCTTGGCTACCCCGGGGACTCCTTCGAGGAGGACGTGGCCGCGGCAGAGGAGGGCGACGACGAGGCCGGTGACGGCGGGGTCCTGGCCGACCACGGCCTTGGAGATCTCCGCGCGCAGGGCTTCGAGGGAAGCGCGGGGGTCGCGGGGATCTCCGGTGGGCCCGTTGTCAGTGGTCGGGTCCATCATGAGTGGCGTACCTCACTTTCGAGGGCGTCGAGTTGGTCGGCTAGGGCGATGAGCGCTGCGTCGTTGCCCGGGGGCGGCCCGAAGAGGAGGGGGAGCGGGTCTTGGCCGGGGGTGCGAAGTCGCGTGGACAGTGCGGGGATCAGGGTCTCGGGTGCGTGCGCTTGGGCGGGGGAGACGCCGACGAGGGGGGCGAGGCGGGTGCGGGTGGCGGTGCGCAGGGCGGTGGCCGCGCGGTCGCGGGCGTTCGCTCTGCGATACAGGCGGGCACGGCCTTCGACGGTCTCTGAGGCGCGGATGGCCACGGGGAGGCGTTCGGTGACGAGGGGGCCGAGGCGGCGGGCGCGCCACAGGGCGGCGAGCACGGCGGCGAGGGCGAGTTGCAGTGTGCCCCAACGCCAGCCGGCGGGGATCAGGTCGAAGAAGCCGCGGCGTTCGGAGTCGGCCGCCCGGTCGTCGGAGAGGGAGGGGAGGTACCAGACCACGTGGGGGCGGGTGCCGAGGAGTTGGAGGGCGAGTGAGGCGTTGCCGTGCTTGTCCAGGCGGTCGTTGTAGAGGATGTCGGGGGCACCGAGGACGACGGTGTCGCCCTTTCCGCGGGGGGCGGGGAGATGCAGGAGGCTGGGGAGGCCGTCGCTGAGGTAGCAGGCCTCGGCGTTGGGGGCGAGGGTGTCGTAGCGGATGCCGCCCATGTCGGCGGTGCCCGCTCGGCGGGCGGCTGGGAGGGAGCAGCCGGGAGAGAGGGTGGAGTGTGCGCTGGGGGTGCTGCTCGCGGTGACCCCGGGAGCGAGGGCTTTGATCGACGGGGCGCCGGGGGTGACGAGGACGGTGCGGCCCCCGGAGTTCTTGGTGGCGGTGTGGAGGCGAGTGCGCCGGGCGTCGGCGAGCAGGTCGGGGTTGGTCACCAGGAGGGTCGTGTCGGGGCCGGCCGCGGTTCGGGCCTCTTCGGTGGTGGTGACCACGCGTGTGGATATGCCGTGGTCGGCGAGGAGTTCGGCGACGGCTCGGCTGCCGTAGGGGTCGGTGGAGCGGGGGTCGAGGCGGCCGTGCTGGGCGCCGGAGCGGACGGCGGCGATGGCGACGGCCGCTGCCAGCAGGATGACCACGGCGAGGGCGATGCCCCGGGAGCGGGTCCACAGTTGGCGGGGCGTCGGCGAGACCGACGTCGAGAGGGGGGTGGTGTCCGGCTGCCGCGGGGTGGTGGGTGCGGCGGGCCGGGGTGGCTCGGCCGGGCGGGTGGAGCCGGTCATTCGGCGGCTCCCTGGGAGCTGCTGTTCGCGGTGGTGTGGGGGGTGCTGGTCAGGGTCGGCTTGGCGCGTTCGAGATCCCGGTCCAGCTCGGTCAGGCGGCGGTACGCGGGTTCGTCGGCGGTGCGACCGCCGTATGTGACGTCGTCGAACTCGTGGGCGGCGGAGCGGAGTCGGCGGGTGTGGGCGGGGAGGGTGCGGCCTGCTTCCGCTGCGGCTTCGTCGGCGGTGCGGCCGGGGCGGGGGTCCAGGAGTGCGCGTTCCTCCAGGGCGCGGACGATGGCGCGCATGCGTTCCTGGACGGCGCGGGTCCAGTGGCTCTCGGCGGCGTGGGCCTCGGCGGCGGCGCGGTGTTCGGCGGCGCTGCGGGGGCGGTCGTCGAAGAGGGGCGGCGCGGAGGCTGGGGTGCGGTGCGGGGTGCCCAGGCGCCACCAGAGGGCGGCGCCCAGGGCCGCGACTGCGAGGGCGATGACGAGGAGGCCGAGTCCGCCGCCAGGGGTGGCTTCCGCGGCGGCGGAGAACAGGTCGTCGACCCAGTTCCAGAAGGCGTTCAGGGCGCGGTGGAGGAGGCTCGGGTCGTTCTCGTGGTACATCGGCTTGGACAGTTCGCGCTCGGCCGCTTCACGGCCGGGGACGCGCGGAATCGTCACCGGTGGGTCGTCCCCGGTGCGCGGCAGCAGGGGTGCCGCTCCGAGCCCCATGAGCAGTGCCCCCGCCGCCGTCACCGCATCAGCTCCCCGGGGTACCGGGCGGGGTAGTGCCCTGGCCGGGGGTGCCGGCGGCGCGGGCGAGTTCGAGGTCGAGGGCCTCGCGCCGGATCCGCTGGTCGATGTAGAGGAGCACGGTGACCCCGGCCGTGATCGGGAACGTCAGCGTGGAGCCGATCACGGAGCCGACGCCGCTGACGATCAGGAACGTCCAGCCCAGCTCACCGGTGCCGTTGAGGAAGCCGCTGACGCCTTCGCCGCTGAGAGCGCCGGCGATGAAGGTGAACGGGATGACGATGATCGACGCGATGACGTTCGCGATGAGGGCGGCGAGCAGCTGGATGCCGAAGACCCGCCACCAGGAGCCGCGGACCAGCTTGGCGGAGCGGGTCAGGGACTTCTTGACGCCCTGCTTCTCCAGCATGAGCGCGGGGGAGGCGAGGGAGAGGCGGACCACGATCCAGATGGCGGCGACGCCCGCGGCGAGGCCGCCGAGTGCGGCGAGGCTGGCCCCGGCGTCGGAGGGGCCGGACAGCGCGATCAGCACGCCGGGCAGGATGCCGACGGCGACGATCGCGATGGCGATGAGCGGGATGAGCAGGGTCAGGCCGAACAGTTTCGCGAGCTGCGGACGGGAGTCCCGCCAGGCTTCCGCGGTGGTCACCGACTTACCGAGCACCGCGCGGCTGGTGACCATCGTGAGCAGGGCCGTGGCGACGATCGTGCCGAGCAGGGTGATCACGAGGACCACTCCGGAGTTCAGCATGGCGTCGCCCATGGCGCGGGTCAGCTCGCCGACGGTCGCGCTCGGGTCGTCGAGGGCGTCGGTGTCGGCGGATTCGCTCAGGACGAGGCCCTGGAGGAGGACGACGACGATTTCCGTGAGCACGGCCACGGTCAAAGAGATGCCGAGGACCGTGCGCCAGTGGGCGCGCATCGTGGAGACGGCGCCGTCGAGGATCTCGCCGACGCCGAGCGGGCGGAGCGGGATGACGCCGGGTTTGGCGGCGGGCGGGGGGCCCTGCCAGGCGCCCCAGCCGGGGTAGCCGCCGCCGGGGCCCGCTGGGCCGCCGGGGCCGCTAGGGGGCTGGTTGCCCCAGCCCCAGCCGCCGCCCTGGCCGGGCGGCGGGGGCGGCGGGGGCGGGGTCCCGCCCGGGCCCGGGTCGCTGGGCGGGGACCACTGGGCGGGCGGCGGCTGCTCCTTGGACCACTTGGACGGGCTGCTCTGCCGGCCGTCGTCCGCGGGCTCGGCGGCGTCCGGCTTGCCGGAGTCCTGTCCGTCGGAGGGGGCGGATCCGGGCGAAGCCCAGCCCGGAGTGTCGTTCATCGTCGCTCCTTCACGGTGCCCGTCCGCGGGTGCGGCGGCAGGTTGCCAGCCATCGTGCCACGGGGTACCGGTCGGGTGACCGGGTGCCGTAGAGGTGGGACACCTTCAATTGTCCGCCGGGTACGGGGCAGACTGGGCGGATGGCTGATCAGTACGCGCAATCGAGCGAGGACATACGGCCGACCGAGATCCCGGCGATCCCCGCGATCCGCTGGGACGACCCACCTGAAGGCCCCGTGCTGGTTCTCCTCGACCAGACCAGGCTGCCGGGCGAGGAGATCGAGCTGGTGTGCACCGACGCACCGGCTCTGGTGGAGGCGATTCGCACGCTCGCGGTGCGTGGGGCACCGCTGCTGGGCATCGCGGGGGCGTACGGCGTCGCGCTCGCCGCTGCCCGAGGGTTCGACGTGGACGAGGCGGCGGACGCGCTTGCGGGGGCGCGGCCCACCGCGGTCAACCTCGCGTACGGCGCGCGGCGGGCCCAGGCGGCGTACCGCACCGCGATGGCCGGCGGGGCCGGTGCCGAGCGGGCGGCGGGCGCCGCGCTGGAGGCGGCGCGGGCTCTGCATGCCGAGGACGCCGAGGCCAGCGCCCGGATGGCGGCGCACGGTCTGGCACTGCTCGACGAACTGCTGCCGGGGGGTGGGCATCGGATCCTGACGCACTGCAATACCGGGGCGCTGGTCTCGGGCGGGGAGGGCACGGCGTTCGCGGTGGCTCTCAGGGCGCATCGGGAGGGGAGCCTGCGCAGGCTGTGGGTGGACGAGACGCGGCCGCTGTTGCAGGGGGCCAGGCTCACCGCGTACGAGGCGGCGCGGAACGGTATGGCGTACACGCTGCTCACGGACAACGCGGCGGGTTCGTTGTTCGCGGCGGGGGAGGTGGATGCCGTGCTGATCGGCGCCGACCGCATCGCGGCCGACGGGTCGGTGGCGAACAAGGTGGGGAGCTATCCGCTCGCGGTGCTCGCGCGGTATCACCATGTGCCGTTCATCGTGGTGGCGCCGGTGACGACCGTGGACCCGGCCACGCCGGACGGTGCGTCCATCGAGGTGGAGCAGCGGGCCGGGCATGAGGTGACGGAGGTCACCGCGCCGCATGTGCCGGTGATCGGGATGGAGGCGGGCGGCGGTATCCCGGTGGCGCCGCTGGGGACGCAGGCGTACAACCCCGCGTTCGATGTGACGCCCCCGGAACTGGTGACGGCGATCGTGACGGAGGAGGGGGTGCTGTCGCCGGTGACGGCGGAGGGGTTGGCCGAGCTGTGTGACAGGTCGCGGCAGGTCACCATCGGTTGAGGGCGTATCCATCGGTTGATCGCGTGCCTGTCGGTTGATGGCGTAAGCAGGCTTGCTTCGGGGTCGCTGTGGTCGCCGTGCCCGCCGTGCTCGTCGTGGCGAGCACGGCGCTTCCGGGCTGTCGGGGATGGCGGCGGTCGTCTCGGACTGATGTGTGACGGGTGGTCCCGGGCGGCCGAAGCGTCATGGGTGATCCCGCGCAGTGTCCGTTACCGGGCCGGTTCGATGACCGTCAGATGAGGTCCGCGGCGGCCGATCGGCGCAGAGTGATGGCCTGATACGACTATCGTCACAGGCCAGTGACCTCACTCACCAGCGCCCCTGTCACTGTTACGAGAATGGGATGATGTCAGGCATGAAGGGACGAGTCCTTGTCGTCGACGACGACACCGCACTGGCCGAGATGCTCGGGATTGTGCTGCGTGGTGAAGGTTTTGAGCCGTCGTTCGTAGCTGATGGCGACAAGGCGCTGGCCGCTTTCCGGGAGGCCAAGCCGGATCTTGTGCTGCTCGACTTGATGCTGCCGGGGCGCGATGGTATCGAGGTGTGCCGCCTGATCAGGGCGGAGTCCGGAGTGCCGATCGTCATGCTCACCGCCAAGAGCGACACCGTGGATGTGGTGGTCGGTCTGGAGTCGGGGGCGGACGACTACATCGTCAAGCCGTTCAAGCCGAAGGAGCTGGTGGCCCGGATCAGGGCGCGGCTGCGGAGGTCGGAGGAGCCCGCGCCGGAGCAGCTCGCCATAGGTGACCTGGTCATCGATGTGGCGGGGCACTCCGTGAAGCGGGACGGGCAGTCGATCGCGCTGACGCCGCTGGAGTTCGATCTGCTGGTGGCGCTGGCGCGCAAGCCGTGGCAGGTGTTCACGCGCGAGGTGCTGCTCGAGCAGGTCTGGGGCTATCGGCACGCGGCGGACACCCGGCTGGTGAACGTGCACGTCCAGCGGCTGCGTTCCAAGGTCGAGCGGGACCCGGAGCGGCCGGAGATCGTGGTGACCGTCCGGGGTGTCGGTTACAAGGCCGGACCGAGCTGACGTGTCCCGGGACAGTTCCTCCTCGGCGCCCGGCGGACCGGGGGCTCGTTCGGGGCGGACTGGACCGGCGCGGCGCGCGTCGCGGTTCGGGCGGCTCGCCGATGGCGGGCTGCTGTTGCAGGGCGGCGTGCAGGGCAGCCCCGTGCTGCGGCTCTTCGTGCGCTGGGTGCGCCGTCCGCTGCTGCCCGCCGTAAGGCTGTGGCGGCGCAACATCCAGCTGAAGGTCGTCGTCACGACCCTGTTGATGTCGCTCGGCGTGGTCCTGATGCTGGGCTTCGCCGTGCTGAGTTCGGTCAACAACGGCCTGCTCAAGGCCAAGGTGAAGGCGTCGCAGAGCCAGGCCGACGGAGGTTTCCGGGCCGCTCAGGAGAGTGTGAACGCGGCGCGGCAGAGCACCGAGCAGGGCGAGGGGCAGGGCCAGGGGCCTGACGGCAGCACGGTCGACGGGCGCAATGCCGCGGTGTGGATGTCCGATCTCGTCGAGCAGTTGTCCAGCGGCGGGCAGAACGCGTTCGCGGTGGTGACGCTGACCTCCACGAGTGACGCGGGAAGCGTGCGCGGTTCGCGGGCCTCGGGCGGGGTGGAGCCGATCCTGAGCGTGCCGGAGGAACTGCGCGGGCGGGTCGACAAGGGCACGGAGGTCCTCCAGGCCAATACGCGCATCGTCTACGACGACGGGCGTGAGGCGCAGCCGGGCCTGGTGATCGGCAAGCGGCTCAACGACCTCAACGGTGAGCCGTACCAGCTCTATTACCTCTTCCCCCTGACGCAGGAGGAGGAGTCCCTCAACCTGGTCAGGACCACTCTCGCGACCGCCGGGCTCTTCGTGGTGGTGCTCCTCGGGGCCATCGCCTGGCTGGTGGTGCGCCAGGTGGTCACGCCCGTGCGTATGGCGGCGGGCATCGCCGAGCGGCTGTCCGCCGGGCGCCTTCAGGAACGTATGAAGGTGACCGGGGAGGACGACATCGCGCGGCTCGGTGAGGCCTTCAACAAGATGGCGCAGAATCTCCAGTTGAAGATCCAGCAGCTGGAGGAGCTGTCGCGGATGCAGCGGCGGTTCGTGTCGGACGTGTCGCATGAGCTGCGTACGCCGTTGACGACTGTGCGGATGGCCGCCGATGTGATTCATGAGGCGCGGGTGGACTTCGATCCGGTGACCGCGCGCTCGGCGGAGTTGCTCGCCGATCAGCTGGACCGCTTCGAGTCGTTGCTCGCGGATCTGCTGGAGATCAGTAGGTTCGATGCGGGGGCGGCCGCGCTGGAGGCGGAGCCGATAGACCTCCGTGAGGTCGTACGCAGGGTCGTCGGGGGCGCGGAGATGCTCGCCGAGCGCAAGGGAACGCACATACGGATCGTCGGGGACCAGCAGCCCGTGGTCGCCGAGGCGGATGCCCGGCGGGTGGAGCGGGTGCTGCGCAACCTCGTGGTCAACGCCGTGGAGCACGGTGAGGGCAAGGACGTCGTGGTGCGGCTCGCCGCCGCGGGCGGCGCGGTGGCGGTCGCGGTGCGGGACTACGGCGTGGGGCTCAAGCCGGGCGAGGCGACCCGGGTGTTCAGCCGCTTCTGGCGGGCGGATCCGGCACGCGCGCGTACCACCGGTGGTACGGGGCTCGGGCTCTCCATCGCTCTGGAGGACGCGCGGTTGCACGGCGGGTGGCTTCAGGCGTGGGGTGAGCCGGGGGGCGGATCGCAGTTCCGGCTTACGTTGCCGAGGACGGCGGACGAGCCGCTGCGGGGTTCGCCGATACCGCTGGAGCCCGATGACTCGCGGCGCCACCGCGGGCTGAACGACGCGGGCCTGCCGCTCGGCGGCTCGAACAAGCTGGCGACCGTGCCGGCACAGCCGTCCGGGGCCTCCGGGGCGACCGGGGCGACCGGGGCGTTCGGAAGGGTGCCGCCGCCCGTTCCGGCGAAGGGGCCGATAGCGCCGCGGCGGCTCGCGCAGGCCGGGGCCGTGGACCTGACGGCGTTGCCCGGGAACGGGGCGCGGGTCGTGTCGCGCCGGTCGCCGGACGAGGAGCAGCCTCAGGAGCCACGGCCTCAGGAGTCACAGCCACTGGAGTCGCCTCCGGATCCTGCGGGTGAGACCGGTGAGACCGGTGAGGGCGATGTGGGTTCGGCGAGGGAAGGGGAGAGTGCTCGTGGGCGCTGACCGGGAGGGGCGGGGCCGTCGTGCGCGCCGTGGGCGCCCGCTGCGCAAGGGGCTGCTGCTGGGCGGTTGCGGGGCGCTTCTGGCCGGCTGTGCCTCGATGCCCGACAGCGGGAACCTGGAGTCGGTCGACGCCTCGCAGCGGCCCGACTCGCAGTCGCAGGTCCGGGTCTACGCGATGCCGCCCCGCGAGGGCGCGCTGCCCGTGGAGATCGTGCAGGGCTTCCTTGAGGCGCTGACCAGCGATGATCCGAAGTTCGCGATGGCACGCAAGTATCTGACCAAGGAGGCGTCGAAGGACTGGGATCCGGAGGGGTCCACGACGGTGCTCGCGGACGGCCCGAACACGGACGCGGGCAACGCGGGCAACGACGCCGACGGCAGCCGCCGCTTCTCCCTGACCGGCCAGCAGGTCGCGACGGTGGACAAGCAGCACGCGTACCGGCCCGCGGCGGCGTCCTACAGCCAGTTCGTGCATCTGAGCCAGGTGGGAGGGCCGGGCCGGAAGGAGTGGCGGATCGACAAGCCGCCGCCGGGCGTGGTGCTCGGCCAGTCGGACTTCCAGCGCATCTACCGTTCCGTCAACAAGTACTACTTCGCCGGGCCTTCGGGGACGGGTGCGAACGGCCAGAGGGGGCTCGTCGCCGACCCCATCTACATACGTCAGCGCATCGAGCCGCTGACGGAGACGGTGAAGGCGCTGCTGGAGGGGCCGACCAACTGGCTGGACCAGGTGGTGGATTCGAGGTTCCGCAGTGGTACGCGGCTCAAGGATCCCGGCAAGTCGCTGGCGCCGGACGACCAGAACCGGCTGACCGTGCAGCTGAACAGGCAGGCCGATGACGCCAGCCAGACGCGGTGCCGGGAGATGGCGGCGCAACTGCTCTTCACGTTGCAGGACTTGACGCCTTCGGGGGTCGAGCAGGTGACGTTGCAGCGTTCCAACGGTTCGATGCTCTGTGTGCTGAGCCAGAGTCACGCCGAGAGCGTCGCGGCGCATCGCAGCGCGGTCAGGCCCGACTACCAGTACTTCATCGACGACAAGCACCGGCTGGTCCGCATGCCGGCCAACGCCGGGAGCACCGCGGATCCGGCGCCGGTGAACGGCATCCTCGGCACGGGTGACCAGCCGTTGCGCTCGGCGGCGGTCTCGCGTGACGAGAAGCGCGCGGCCGGGGTGTCGCGGGACGGCAAGGCGCTGTACACGGGATCGCTGGTCCTGGAGGACACGCTCGGCAAGGCGCAGGTGCGCAGCAGGGCCACGGCGGAGGAGGACCGTCTCTCCACGCCCAGTTGGGACGGCAGGGGCGACCTGTGGGTGGCCGACCGGGATCCGAAGCGGCCGCGGCTGCTCTGGCTCGGCAAGGGCGAGGGCGAACCGGTCCAGGTCGAGGTGCCCGGTCTCGACGGGCGTATCGAGGCGGTGCGGGTGTCGGCCGACGGCGTACGCATCGCGCTGCTGGTGGAGGGCAAGGACGGCAAGACGTCGCTGTGGATCGGCCGGGTGGAGCGCGGCGAGGGCGAGCGGCCCGCGATCTCGGTACTCGACCCCACGCAGGCGGCGCCGCGGATGGAGGAGGTCACGGCCATGTCGTGGGCGGGTGGCAGCCGCCTCGTGGTGGTCGGGCGCGAGTCCGGTGGGGTGCAGCAGATGCGGTACGTCCAGTGCGACGGGTCGGTGCTCTCGCGCGCGGCGCTGCCGGGCCTTACGGGCGTCAAGGAGATCGCGGCGTCCGAGAGCGAGCAGCAGCCGCTGGTGGCGCATTCGGACGACGGGATCGTGCGGCTGCCGGCGGGGTCGCAGTGGCAGACCGTGGTGAAGGAGGGGTCGGCTCCGGTCTATCCGGGCTGAGGTCGACTATCCGGGGTGAGGCCGTCTATCCCGGCTGAGGCCGTCTCCCTTTCGCGCCGCTCGGTGGCTCCGCTGCCCGGTTACCCCTCGTCCAGCGGTCCCAGAGGGTTGTCCACAGGGGGTTATCCACAGGGCTGGTGGCGCGGGTCCTGTCTTGGCACAGTGGGGGCATGCGGGGGTGGTGGCGGGACCTGACCGACCTGGTGCTGCCGGCTGAGTGCGGAGGCTGCGGGAGCCCTCGCGCGGTGCTCTGCGCCGAGTGTCGTGCGGCCCTGTGCGGTGCCGCGCCGCGCCGGGTGCGGCCGGTGCCTGAGCCGTGGGGGCTGCCGGTCGTGCACGCCGCGGCGTCGTACGAGGACGCCGTGCGGGCCGTGCTGCTCGCGCACAAGGAGCGTGGCGCCCTGGGGCTCGCCGGTCCCCTGGGAGTGGCGCTTGCCGAAGCCGTGCGTGCCGGTCTGCGGGGCGAAAGTGGCGGGCGGGGTGATAGCGGTGCGCGATCGTGGGTAGTCGGCACACACGGCGGCTCACAGGGGCGTGCGGTGCCGTTGTCGCTCGTCCCCGTGCCGTCGGCGCGTGCCTCTGTGCGGGCGCGTGGTCATGACCCGGCGCGGCGGATCGCGCTCGCCGCGGCGGGTGAGCTGCGGCGAAGGGGGATCCCGGCGCGCGTGCTCGCGGTGCTGCGTCAACGGCGCGCGGTGGCCGACCAGTCGGGCCTCGACTTGCGGCAGCGGCAGGCCAATCTGGCGGGTGCCCTAGAGGTGAGCGCCGGGGGCGGCCGACTGCTCGCGGATGGCGGCCGGATCGTGGTCGTGGACGACCTGATGACCACGGGCGCCTCTTTGGCGGAGGCCGCGCGTGCGGTACGTGAACGACACATGGAAAGTAGTGCGCGAGCGCATGCCGTGCGGGATCCGGGAACGGGCGTCGCGCGAAGGGCGGTATTAGGCCGTGAGAACGCGATCTGTGCTGCCGTTGTCGCGGCGTCGCCCGATTCTTTTGAAATAAACCGGAACTGATGGAGAACTTGCATCGTTGCAGGTGATGAGAGGTCGGATACACCCGAATGGAGGTATGCCGCAGTAGAGGGTGACGACATCCGCCCGGGCGAGATATGTTCGGTTGTGAGGAATGGCGAACGCCGCACCTCGCATATCGGAATGCCGGTCGGCGCCGGTGGGTGCGGATTCGTGAGTTTCCGCAATCACCCGGGCCGGTGGGGTGGAGATCTCGCCCACGGGGGAGGAGGAGGTGGAAGTCACCGAGTCCGAGGCCCCGGGAGTCACCGGGGTCTGGTGCAAAAGGGAGATGCTCCGCCACCGATGCGGAGCGATCCGGGAACGGAGTTCTGCGTGGACATCGTCGTCAAGGGCCGCAAGACCGAGGTGCCCGAGCGGTTCCGCAAGCACGTGGCCGAGAAGCTGAAGCTGGACAAGATCCAGAGGCTCGACGGCAAGGTGATCAGCCTCGACGTCGAGGTGTCCAAGGAAACCAACCCGCGGCAGGCCGACCGTTCCGACCGCGTGGAGATCACTCTCCGCGGACGCGGACCCGTGATCCGAGCGGAAGCCTCGGCAGCCGATCCGTATGCGGCGCTCGACCTGGCCACGGCCAAGCTCGACGCCAGCCTGCGCAAGCAGCACGAGAAGCGCCACAACCGGCGCGGCAACGGCAGGCTCTCCGCCGCCGAGGTCGCCGAGCGGGTCCCGGACGCCGCGACGCTCAACGGAGACGGCACCCTCGCGCGCGACGAAGAGCCGGATGGCGTGCCGGTCAAGCGGATCGGCTCGCTGGAGATCCAGGGCGAAGGCCCCCTCGTGGTCCGCGAGAAGACGCACGTCGCGGCACCCATGTCGCTCGACCAGGCGCTCTACGAGATGGAACTGGTCGGACACGACTTCTACTTGTTCGTCGACTCCGAAACCAAGGAACCGAGCGTCGTCTACCGACGGCACGCATACGACTACGGCGTCATCCGCCTCAACACCGACCCGATGGTCGCCCAGGTCGAGACGGGCGGCGGAGGCGGGGCTCTCGGCGGCTGACACCGCCCCCCGACCGCCGTGGTGGTGCCCCTGGAGCGCTCTGTGCGCCCCCAGGGGCACCCTCGTGCGACCAGTGCGCGCACCGCGCGGGCGCCGGGCATGAAATCATGGGCGAGCCGGCCAACCGGCGTGCTGCCGCCTCGGGTTGGCGCAGCAGAGGCACAACAGGCCACGGCCTTCATGGGGGAGGAACGATGGCGGACAGCTTCGGTCCGATGCGTCACGAAGGTGCCGGGGACGGCATCGGCATCGGCACGGACGCGAGCGCCCCGCGCAAGGAGCCCATCAGGGTCCTTGTGGTGGATGACCACGCCCTCTTCCGCCGGGGCCTGGAGATCGTCCTCGCCGCCGAGGAGGACATCCAGGTCGTCGGCGAGGCCGGCGACGGCGCCGAGGCGGTGGACAAGGCCGCCGATCTGCTGCCCGACATCGTCCTCATGGACGTACGCATGCCCAAGCGCGGCGGCATCGAGGCGTGCACCTCGATCAAGGAGGTGGCACCCAGCGCCAAGATCATCATGTTGACCATGAGCGATGAGGAGGCCGACCTCTACGACGCGATCAAGGCGGGCGCCACCGGTTATCTCCTCAAGGAGATCTCCACGGACGAGGTGGCCACCGCGATTCGCGCGGTCGCCGACGGGCAGTCGCAGATCAGCCCCTCCATGGCGTCGAAGCTCCTCACGGAGTTCAAATCGATGATCCAGCGCACCGACGAGCGCAGACTCGTGCCCGCGCCCCGGCTGACGGACCGCGAGCTGGAAGTGCTGAAACTGGTCGCCACCGGGATGAACAACCGCGATATCGCCAAGGAGCTGTTCATCTCCGAGAACACCGTGAAGAACCACGTGCGCAACATCCTGGAGAAGCTGCAACTGCATTCCAGGATGGAGGCCGTGGTCTACGCGATGCGGGAGAAGATCCTCGAGATCCGCTAGCGGACGTCGTCCTCCGGGTCCGTTCAGATCCGTTGGCGGACCGCGGCGATCAGCGGTGCGGTCAGCTCCGGGCGGTCGACCCGCTCCACCCGTACGGACTCGCAGCCGACCCAGGACGCCGCCTCCACCAGCGCCTGCGCCATCGGCTCGACCGCCTTCGGGGTGTCGAGGGAGACCTGCTTGGCCACCAGGGTGGAGCCCTCGCGCGCGGGGTCGACCCGGCCGAGGAGCCTGCCGCCCGCGAGCAGGGGCATCGCGAAATAGCCGTGTATCCGCTTCGGCTTGGGCACGTACGCCTCCAGGCGGTGGGTGAAGCCGAATATCCGCTCCGTGCGCGCCCGCTCCCAGATGAGGGAGTCGAACGGCGAGAGCAGCGTCGTACGATGCCGGCCGCGGGGCGCCGACTCCAGGGCCTTCGGGTCCGCCCAGGCGGGCTTGGACCAGCCCTGGACGGTCACCGGCACCAGGCCCGAGTCCGCGACCACCGCGTCGAACTGCTCGCCCTTGAGGCGGTGGTAGTCGGCGATGTCCGCGCGGGTGCCGACGCCCAGCGCCTCACCGGCCAGGCGCACCAGGCGGCGCAGGCACTCCGCGTCGCTCAGGTCGTCGTGCAGCAGCGTGTGCGGGATCGCGCGCTCCGCCAGGTCGTACACCCGCTTCCAGGAACGGCGCTCCGTGCACACCACCTCGCCGTACATCAGCGCGCGCTCTACGGCGATCTTCGACTCGGACCAGTCCCACCACTCGCCCTTGTTCTTCGCGCCGCCCAATTCCGTGGCGGTCAGCGGGCCTTCGGCGCGCAGCTGCTTGATGACCTGGTCGTACGCGCCGTCGGGCAGGTCGTGGTGCCAGTGCGGGCGGGAGCGGTAGGCGCGGCGGCGGAAAGCGAAGTGGGGCCATTCCTCGACGGGCAGGATGCACGCGGCGTGCGACCAGTACTCGAACGCGTGGGTCTGGGTCCAGTACGCCGCCTCGACCGTGTCGCGGCCCACGGCGCCCAGGCGCGCGTACGGAATGAGTTCGTGCGAACGGGCCAGGACCGAGATCGTGTCGAGCTGGACCGCGCCGAGGTGCCGCAGGACGCCCCGCACGCCGGACTTGCGGTCCGGGGCACCGAGGAAGCCCTGGGCGCGCAGCGCTATGCGCCGGGCGTCGTCGGCGGAGAGTTCGGTGGCGGGGCGCGGCAGGCTCGTCATGGTCGAAACGATAGGGGGAGGCACTGACAGGCGGGTGGGATATCCCACCCGGCCAGGGAGGGTTTCGGCGGCGTGCCGAGCCTCAGGTTTTCGCGGGCAGGTACGGCTGCGGGGACGGCATGGCGATGTCCGAGGGGAGCAGGGCGCCCACCCAGCCGTCCCGGAGCGTGCCCTTGTTCAGCAGGCTCGCGCGGAGCACGCCCTCGACGGTGAAACCGGCCTTCTCCACGACCGCCCGCGACCCGGTGTTGCCGATCTCCGCGCGCCATTCGAGCCGGGGGCAGCGCAGGTCCGTGAAGGCCCAGCGGGCGAGGCCGAGCACGGCCTCCGTCATATAGCCGCGGCCCCGGTGCTCCTTGGCCGTCCAGTAGCCGACCTCCCAGGCGCCCGAGCGCGGGTGGTGCAGGCTGGTGGCCGCGATCAGGGGGCCGCCGCCCCGGGGGCGTACGGCGAAGGTGTACTCGCGGTCGTTGCGCCAGCCGTCCGGGACCATGCGGCTGACGAAGTTCTCGGCGTCCACGCGCGCGTACGGCGAGGGGATCGTGGTCCAGCGCTGGATCTCGGGGTCCTGGCAGGCCTCGTAGACCTCGTCGATGTCCTCGGGTGTGAAGGTGCGCAGGCTCAGGCGTTCGGTGGTGAGTGTCACGGGCTCCATCAAGCGATGATGCGGGGGCGCCGTCCTGGGGGCCAGGGTTTTTTCCCGGCCCTTCCTGATCACCGCGCAGGGAGCACTCAGGGGCGCAACCCGGCACCTTCGGAGCCCCTCGCCCGTTGACCTCATGGCAGACCTCCCGGCGTAGCCGGGTCCTCGCATACGATGACCGTTGCCCTACGAGTAAAACCGACCATGCCAGGCCCGACCGGCAAGGAGACCAACCCCCGTGTCCGTCCTCTCGAAGATCATGCGTGCAGGCGAAGGCAAGATCCTGCGCAAGCTGCACCGCATCGCGGACCAGGTCAACTCCATCGAAGAGGACTTCGTCAGCCTCTCCGACGCCGAGCTGCGCGCGCTGACCGAGGAGTACAAGGAGCGTTACGCCGACGGCGAGACGCTCGACGACCTCCTGCCCGAGGCCTTCGCGACGGTCCGTGAGGCCGCCAAGCGCGTCCTGGGCCAGCGCCACTACGACGTCCAGATGATGGGCGGCGCCGCGCTGCATATGGGTTATGTGGCCGAGATGAAGACCGGTGAGGGCAAGACCCTCGTCGGCACCCTGCCCGCTTATCTGAACGCCCTGTCCGGCAAGGGCGTCCACCTGATCACGGTCAACGACTACCTGGCCGAGCGCGACTCCGAGATGATGGGCCGCGTCCACAAGTTCCTGGGCCTGAGCGTCGGCTGCATCCTGGCCAACATGACGCCGGCCCAGCGCCGTGAGCAGTACAACTGCGACATCACGTACGGCACGAACAACGAATTCGGCTTCGACTACCTCCGCGACAACATGGCGTGGTCGCAGGACGAGCTGGTGCAGCGCGGCCACAACTTCGCGATCGTCGACGAGGTCGACTCGATCCTGGTTGACGAGGCCCGTACGCCGCTGATCATCTCCGGCCCCGCCGACCAGGCCACCAAGTGGTACGGCGACTTCGCCAAGCTCGTCACCCGCCTCACCAAGGGTGAGCCCGGCAACCCCCTCAAGGGCCTTGAGGAGACCGGGGACTACGAGGTCGACGAGAAGAAGCGGACCGTGGGCATCCATGAGTCCGGCGTGAGCAAGGTCGAGGACTGGCTCGGCATCGACAACCTCTACGAGTCGGTGAACACGCCCCTGGTGGGCTACCTCAACAACGCCATCAAGGCCAAGGAACTCTTCAAGAAGGACAAGGACTACGTCGTCATCGACGGCGAAGTCATGATCGTCGACGAGCACACCGGCCGTATCCTCGCCGGCCGCCGCTACAACGAGGGCATGCACCAGGCGATCGAGGCGAAGGAAGGGGTGGACATCAAGGACGAGAACCAGACGCTCGCCACGATCACCCTCCAGAACTTCTTCCGCCTCTACAAGCGCGACGGCTACGACAGCGGCCTGTCCGGCATGACCGGTACGGCCATGACCGAGGCCGCCGAGTTCCACCAGATCTACAAGCTGGGCGTCGTGCCGATCCCGACGAACCGGCCGATGGTCCGCGCCGACCAGTCCGACCTGATCTACCGCACCGAGGTCGCGAAGTTCGCCGCCGTCGTCGACGACATCGCGGAGAAGCACGAGAAGGGGCAGCCGATCCTCGTCGGCACCACTTCCGTGGAGAAGTCGGAGTACCTCTCGCAGCAGCTGTCCAAGCGGGGCATCCAGCACGAGGTGCTCAACGCCAAGCAGCACGACCGTGAGGCGACGATCGTCGCCCAGGCCGGCCGCAAGGGCGCCGTCACCGTCGCCACGAACATGGCCGGTCGTGGTACGGACATCAAGCTCGGCGGCAACCCCGACGACCTCGCCGAGGCGGAGCTGCGCCAGCGCGGCCTCGACCCCGTCGAGCACGTCGAGGAGTGGGCCGCGGCGCTGCCCGCCGCCCTGGAGAAGGCCGAGCGGGCCGTCAAGCAGGAGTTCGAGGAGGTCAAGGCCCTCGGCGGGCTCTACGTCCTCGGCACCGAGCGGCACGAGTCGCGTCGTATCGACAACCAGCTGCGCGGTCGTTCCGGCCGCCAGGGCGACCCGGGCGAGTCCCGGTTCTACCTCTCGCTGGGCGACGACCTGATGCGTCTGTTCAAGGCGCAGATGGTCGAGCGCGTGATGTCGATGGCCAACGTCCCGGACGACGTGCCGATCGAGAACAAGATGGTCACGCGCGCGATCGCCTCCGCCCAGTCGCAGGTCGAGCAGCAGAACTTCGAGACCCGTAAGAACGTGCTCAAGTACGACGAGGTCCTCAACCGCCAGCGCGAGGTCATCTACGGAGAGCGTCGCCGCGTCCTGGAGGGCGAGGATCTGCACGAGCAGATCGCGCACTTCATGGATGACACCATCGACGCGTACATCGCCGCCGAGACCGCCGAGGGCTTCGCCGAGGAGTGGGACCTGGACCGGCTGTGGAGCGCCTTCAAGCAGCTCTACCCCGTCAAGGTCACCATCGAGGAGCTGGAGGACACGGCGGGCGACCGCGCGGGCCTCACCGCCGAGTTCATCTCCGAGTCCATCAAGGACGACATCCACGAGCAGTACGCGGCGCGCGAGGAGCAGCTCGGCTCCGAGATCATGCGTGAGCTGGAGCGCCGGGTCGTCCTGTCGGTGCTCGACCGCAAGTGGCGTGAGCACCTCTACGAGATGGACTACCTCCAGGAGGGCATCGGCCTCCGTGCCATGGCGCAGAAGGACCCGCTGGTCGAGTACCAGCGCGAGGGCTTCGACATGTTCAACGCCATGATGGACGGCATCAAGGAGGAGTCCGTCGGCTACCTGTTCAACCTGGAGGTCCAGGTCGAGCAGCAGGTCGAGGAGGTTCCGGTCGAGGACGGGGCGCGTGCCGCCTCGCTCACCAAGGACGGCGTGCAGGACGCGGTCCCGGCCGGTGCGGGTGGCGGGGCGCAGGCGCGGCCCGAGATTCGCGCCAAGGGTCTTGAGGCTCCGCAGCGGCCCGACCGGCTGCACTTCCAGGCGCCCAACGCCGAGGGCGGCGTGGATGAGGGCGACTTCACCACGGACGGCTCCGGAGTGCGCTCCGAGGCGGACGGCATGACCCGCGCGGAGCGGCGCAAGGCCCAGAAGGGCGGGGGGCGGCGGCGCAAGAAGTGACGTTGCGCTGTCGCTGTGACGGGGTGGCGTGGCTTGCTCGCGCTGGGCTTCGTGGTGTGACCTAGGTGCTGTGTGGGGCCTGGGTGGGTTGTTGACCTGAGTGGGAAGGGGCCGGGAGTTTTCCCGGCCCCTTTTCGCTCAGGTCTTTTCCATTTCTACTGCTGTGCAGCGCCATTTGCGGTCCGGGCCGAGGGCCAGGCGGAACGCGAGTGCGCGCAGTCTGGGGCCCGTCGCGATGCGGGCGAAGACCTCGTAGGCCTCCGGGTGCGGCTGGTAGTGGCCGATCCGGTGGACCGTCGGGCGGTGGCCGTCCGCGCAGAGGGGGGTGCGCTCGGCCAGGCGGGCCAGGTCGTCGAAGGCGGTGTTGGCGATGTGGCGCGCCACCCAGTACAGGGGGCGCTGGCCGCTGAGGACCAGCAGGAGTCGTTCGGTGAAGACCTCTGTGGGGTGCGGGGGTGGTTTGGCCGGGATGGGCCTGGGGGTGCGGTCCGCAGGGCGGCGGGAGTCTCTGCGGG
>NZ_JODF01000092.1:0-20600 GCF_000717945.1 Streptomyces sp. NRRL S-920 | reverse complement strand
CACCAGCACACCCTTGGGCCCACCCGTCGAACCAGACGTATACATCACATACGCCGCGCTGTCCGGCCACAACATCCGTTCGGGATCGGTCACCGGATAATCCGCCGTATCCGGAAGATCCTCACCCAGCACCAGCAACGGCCGGGCACCCTCCGTCATCTGCCGCAACCGCTCCTCCGGCAGCCCGGTGTCCAACGGCAGATACGCCGCTCCCGCCTTCACCACCGCATAAATCGCCACCATCATGTCCACCGACCGCGGAATCCGCACCCCCACCACCCGCTCGGGCCCCGCACCCCGCTCCAGCAGCCAATGCGCCAGCCGATTGGCCCGCGCATTGAACTCCCCATACGTCAACGACCCGTACTCACCCACCACCGCCACCCGCTCGGGCGTCCGCGCCACCTGCGCCTCGAACGCATCTGGCAGCGAAACCCACTCCACGGCACGCGCCGTGTCATTGACCTCCCCCACCAGACGCACCCGCTCCTCGGCCCCCAGCACATCGACCCCACCCACCGCCAACGACGGATCCACCGCCAACTGCTCCATGACACGGACCAGTCGGGCGGCGATGGTTTCCGCCGAGTCGCGGTCGTAGAGGTGGTTCTGGTAGTCGAGGGTCAGCCGCAGGTACGGGTCGGACGCGTTGAGGGTGAGCGGGTAGTGCGATCCGGCGATCGGCCGGATGCCGTCGATCGTGAAGCCCGCGGAGACGTTCGCGTCGATGATGCCCTGCCGGTCGAGGGGGTAGTTCTCGAAGGCGATGATCGAGTCGAACAGGACAGGCATCCTGACGTCCCGCTGGATGTCGGCCAGCGCGTAGTGGTGATGGTCGAGCAGCGCGGTCTGCCGCTCCTGGAGGTCGACGATGACGTCGGCGACGCTGCGGTCCGGCCGGCAGAGCACCCTGATCGGGAGGGTGTTGACGAACAGGCCCACCATCTCGTCGGAGCCGGGCAGGTCCGCCGGGCGGCCGTTGACCGCGGCCCCGAACACCACGTCCTGCTGTCCGGTCAGCTTGGAGAGCAAAATCGCCCAGGCGCCCTGGAGCAGGGTGTTCAGCGTGACGCCGAGTTCCGCCGCGCGCCGGGCCAGCTCCTTTCCCCTGTCGATCGACAGCGGGACCTCGATGCGCCCGTGGGCGGTCGCTTCGCCGGCGGCCGTCCGGCCGGCGGCCACGAGGGCCGGCTGGTCGAACCCGGCGAGTTCGGCCCGCCACCGGGCCGCCGACACCTCGCGGTCCTTCGTGGACAGCCAGGCCAGGTAGTCGCCGTAGCTGCGGACCGGAGGAAGCTCGTGGCCGCCGGCGTACAGCAGGATCAGGTCCCGGATGACGGACGTGGACGACCAGCCGTCGAACAGGGTGTGGTGAGCCGTGATGATGAGCTTCGCCCGCTGTGGTCCGTAGGTGAGCAGGGACAGGCGGATGAGCGGGGGCCGCGCGGGGTCGAGCCGGTCGGCGCGGTCGTCGGCGAGGGCCTGGTCGAGCGCCGTGTCCTGCTCGGCTGCGCGCCGGTCGGCCAGGTCGACGTGGCGCCAGGGCAGGGCGACATGCTCCGGTACCACCTGCACCGCATCGCCGTCGGCCCCGGTGGCGAACGCACAGCGCAGGTTCGGATGGCGGTCCAGGAGCGCTTGCCCCGCGGACCGCATCCGTGACGGCTCCACCCGGCCGCTCAGGTGCAGCACGAACTGCATGTGGTAGACGTCGAAGGAGCCGTCGGCGAGCGCGGCCTGGAACTGGATGCCGGTCTGTCCCGGCGCCTGCGGCCATATCTCGATGAGGCGGCCGTAGCTGGCTTCCCACTCCTCGATCTCGTCCTGCCGTACCGGCACCAGCGGGGCGTCCGAGGGCGTCAGTCCACCGACCCCCGTGCCCGCGGCGTGCGCGGCCATGCCGTGCAGCACCTCGACCCACAGGGCAGCGAGTTCGGTCACCGCCTCGCGGGACAGCACGCCGGTGGGGAACATGAAGGCCGCCTGCAACCGGGCGCCGCCGGTGCCGTCCGTGGCCATCGCGTTGACCTCCAGCGCGGAGAGCGCCGGCAGGTCCGGGTCGGGCATCGGCGACAGTTCGGCGGCCCAGGACGCGGGTCCCCAGCCGTCGGCGCGCAGGTGCTCCGGTACGTCGGCGCCGGAGATCCGGCCGAGGTAGTTGAAGCCGAGCTGCGGCACCGGGCACGCGGCGAGCTGTCGCGCGGTGTCCGGGTTGAGGTAGCGCAGCAGGCCGTACCCCACACCCTTGTGAGGGATACCGCGCAACTGCTCCTTCACCAGCTTGATGGCTTTTCCGGCCGCCGGTCCGCCCGCCAGCACGTCGGTCAGGTCCACTCCCCGCACGTCTACCCGGGCCGGGTACATGCTGGTGAACCAGCCGACCGTGCGGGACAGGTCGGCCCCGGCGACGATGTGTTCCTCGCGGCCGTGTCCCTCCAGGCGGACGAGGGTGGAGTCGTCGGCACCGCGCCATCGGTTCACCGCCAGGGCGAGCGCGGTGAGCAGCACATCGGCGCCTGTGCCCCGGTAGGCGGCGGGCAGCCTGGTCAGCACGGCGTCGGTGACATCGGCGGGCAGGTCCACCCGTACGGTGTCGACCGTCGTCATGACGTCCACCGCCGGGTCGAACCGCCGCTCGCCCAGCGGGGAGTGCGGAGCACTCAACAGGTCCTGCCAGTACGCCAGTTCCGCTTCCCGCTCGGGGGTGCGGGCCTCCTCCTGGAGAGCCGATGCCCAGCGGCGGGCCGAGGTACCGACCCGTGGCAGCTCGGGCGTACGGCCGGATCGGACCTGCTGCCAGGCCTCGGCGAAGTCCGACATGAGGATGCGCCAGGAGACCCCGTCCACCACCAGGTGGTGCAGCACCACGAGCAGTCGGCCCGGGCCCGACGCGGGATCGAACCACACGAAGTCCGCCATGACTCCGGTTTCCGGGTCCAAGCGCCCCGCCGCCGCATCGGCCTCGGCCTTCGCCATGGCCAGGGTGGACGGCTCGTCCCACCGGCCGTCGCACGGGACCCGGCGGATCAGGTCGTCCGCTCGCACGCTGCCCTCGGGGCGGCCGACGAGGGCGGGCTCCTCGTCGTGCGTCAGCCGCGCCCGCAGCAGGTCGTGCCGGTCGAGCACGGCGTCCAGCGTCGCGGCGAGGCCGGGCCGGTCGATGCCTGCGGGCAGCTCCAGAGCCATCCCCATCGAGAACCGCTTCGTTCCCCCACCGTGTTCGAACACCTGCCGCGCCACCGGCAGCAGCGGTATCGCGCCGTCGCCGTCGTCCTCGTCCTCCGCAGGTGCGGGAAGCGGCTTCTGGCGGGCAGCGGCCACTTCCGCGAGCCGCGACGCCGTGCGGCACTCGAAGATCTCCCGCGTGGTCAGCTCCAGGCCCCGGGCCCGGGCACGCGCCACCACCTGGATCGACCGCAGGCTGTCCCCGCCCACCGCGAAGAAGTCGTCGTCGACACCGACGCGTTCCACGCCGAGGACGTCCGCGTACGCCGCGGTGATGATCGCTTCGGCCTCGGTGCGCGGCTCCCGGGAACTCTCGCCCAGGAACTCCGGTTCGGGCAGCGCCGACCGGTCGATCTTGCCGGTCGGCCCCAGGGGCATGCGGCCGAGGACCACGAAGGCCGACGGCACCATGTAGTCGGGCAGTTGCCCCGCGACGAACACGCGCAGCTCGGCGGCCGACGCCCCGGCCTGCATGTCGACGTCGGCGATACCGCCCCGGCCGTCGTCGCCCGCCACCGGCCCCGAGTTGTGGACCACGTACGCGACGAGTCGCCGTCCGCCCGAGGGCGCCTCGCGGCTGACCACCACCGCTTCGCTGATCCCGGGGTGCCTCGCGCAGACGGCCTCGACCTCGGCGGTCTCGATCCGGAAGCCGCGCACCTTCACCTGGCCGTCGCTGCGGCCCACGCACTCCAGCAGGCCCCGTGTGTTCCAGCGGGCCAGGTCGCCGGTGCGGTACATCCGTGTCCCCGGCGGGCCGAAGGGGCTGGCCACGAAACGCTCGGCGGTCATCGCCGGGCGGCCCTGGTAGCCGCGGCCCAGGCAGGTGCCGGCCACGTACAGCTCCCCGACCACCCCCGGCGGCACCAGAGCGAGTCCGGGGCCCAGTACGTACGCACGCATGTTGGCCAGCGGGGTGCCGATGGGCGCGACATCGCCGTCCGTCCACTTCTCGTCGGCGGCGAGGGAGAACGTGGTGGCGTAGAAGCTCTCGCTCTGCCCGTAGCCGTTCACGATCTGCGCCTTGGGCAGCGCCTCGCGGACCTGCCGCACCAGCCGGGCCGGAAGCACGTCGCCCGCGAGGACGACCGAGCGCACATCGGTCGTCCGCCCCAGGCGGTCCACGAGTTCGGCGAGCACCGAGGGGACCGCGCTGATCACATGGCCGTCCCAGCTGTCGCGCTCGGCGAGCGCCAGTGCGTCCTCCACCACCTCGGCCGTCCCGCCGGTGGACAGCGTGGTCAGCAGCTCGAAGACCGACACGTCGAAGTTCACCGAGGTGCCGGCCAGCATCCGCCAGCCGCGCGGCGCGTCCAGGACCCGCGCCAGCTCCCGTACGCCGTTGACGAGGTTGCGGTGGGTGATCGCCGCGCCCTTGGGCGTGCCCGTGGAGCCGGAGGTGTACATCACGTAGGCGAGGTTGTCCGGGCTCGGCGGGCCGGTCCGGTCCGCGTCCCTTGGGTCCTTCTGGCCGTCTGCGTCCCGCTCGGCCCATTCGGCCGCGTCGTCGAGGCGCAGAGCGGGGATGTCGTTCTCCGGCATGGCCTGCCATGTCCGGTTGTCCGTCACGGCGAACCGCGGCCGGGCCTCGGACAGCACCGTGGCCGCCCGTCCGCCCAGATGCCGGGGGTCCATCGGCAGGTAGCCGGCGCCGGACTTGAGGATGCCGAGCAGACCGATGACGAGGTCCTCGGTGCGCGGCAGCGCGAGGACCACCAGGTCTTCGGGCCTCGCTCCGCGTCGTATCAGCTCCCGCGCGACGTGGTCGGCCCGCTCGTCGAGGTCGCGGTAGGTCAGGGTCCGGTCCTCGCACACCACGGCGGGAGCGTGCGGAGTCCTGGCCACCTGCGCTTCGAACAGCTCCGGCACCGTCAGGTCGGACACGGCTTCGGTGCGCCCGCCCAGCCGGTGGAGCAGCCGGTCCCGCTCCGTCGCGTCCAGCACGTCGATGCCGCCGATGTGCCGCCCGGAGTCGGCGACCAGCCGGCCGAGCACGCGCACGAACCGGTTCGCCATGGCCTCGACCGTGGCCCGGTCGAACAGGTCGGTGGCGTACTCCAGACGGCACCGCGCCCCGCCGGAGTCCACCGGGATCATGTCGAAGAACAGATCGAACTTGGCCGTCGAGGTCTCGATCCGCTCGGCCCTGACCTCAAGGCCCGCGATGTCCAGGTCCGGCACGGGAGGCTGCCAGGAGAGCATCACCTGGAACAGGGGGTGGTAGGCGGTGGAGCGGTCCGGGTTGAGGACCTCCACCAGGCGCTCGAACGGAATGTCCTGGCTGTCGTAGGCGGCGAGGGACCGCTCCCGCACCCGTCGGAGCACCTGGGCGAAGGTGGGGTTGCCCGTGAGATCGACGCGCAGGACCCAGGTGTTGACGAAGAAGCCGACGAGGTCGCGCAGCTCCTCGTCGGTGCGTCCCGCGATCGGGGCGCCGATGGGCACGTCGTCCCCGCAGCCGAGGTGGTGCAGGAGGACGGCCAGCGCGGAGTGCATCACCATGGAGACGGTGCTGTCCTCCTGCGCGGCCAGCTTCTCCACGGCGTGCAGCAGTTCCGCGTCCAGCCGGAACCGGACCACGTCGCCGCGGCGGCTCGTCGTCCGCGGGCGCGGGCGATCGGTGGGCAGGGCCAGCGGCTGGGCCAGACCGGCCAGCGTCCGCTGCCAGTAGTCCAGTTGCCGGGCCGCCAGGCTGTCCGGGTCGGACTCGTCACCGAGTACGTCCTGCTGCCACAGGGTGTAGTCGGCGTACTGCACCGGCAGCGGCTCCCAGGCCGGCGCGCGGCCCGCGCCCCGGGCGGCGTAGGCCACCGTCAGGTCCCGCAGCAGCGGCCCCATGGACTCCCCGTCCAGGGCGATGTGGTGCACCACCAGGACCAGGGTGTGCTCCCGCGGCGCGCTGCGCACCAGGCGGGCGCGGATCGGCACGTCGGAGGCGAGGTCGAAGGAGGCGGTGGCGGTCTCCGTGACGGCCGCGGACAGCTCCGTCTCGTCCGCGGCCTCGACGAGGTCCAGGGTGAAGGGCGCCGATTCGGTGGCGAGCACCCGCTGGTGCGGAACGCCGTCGCCGTCCTCGACGATCACGGTGCGCAGGACCTCGTGCCGGCCGATGACGTCGAGGAAGGCCGACTCCAGCGCGCCGACGCTCAGCTCGCCGGTCAGTCGCAGTGCGAAAGCGCCGTTGTACGTCGGCGATGGACCCTCGAAACGGTCCACGAACCACAGTCGGCGCTGCGCGAAGGACAACGGGATCAATGTGTCTCCAAATCCGCGGGACGAGCCGGGAGCGATGCGCTGCTCAACCCTGGTCGAGCACTGCCAACAGCTCGTCGTTGTAGAAGTCGTCGATGGAGCATGCGCCGGAGCCCGTCGAGAAGTAGCGGTCGATCAGGTGCTGGTGACCGACCAGTTTGCGCAGCATCTCCGACTGCCTGCCGGGCTTGAGTTCGGCCACGTTGAGCGCGCCCTGGTAGAGATCGAGAAAGCTGTCGGTCAGACCGCTCTCATAACGCTTGAGCGCCATGTCGAGCGCCGTGTCGTCGTGCAGCCGGTCGCCGATGTGGTCGGTGAGCGACTGCGCCTGGAGGAAGGCGTCGGTGATGCCGCGGGCGGTGATGGAGTCCTTGTGGTGCACCGCGTCGCCGAGCAGGACCCACCCGGGGCCGTAGGCCTTGCGGAAGAAGTTCTCCTGGCGTCCCGTGCCGTAGAACACCTCCTCGCGCTGACCCGCCGACATCCGCTCGTACAGTTCGGGCGCCGTGGAGCGGACGGCCTCCAGGAAGGAGGGCTCGACGGCTGTACGGACCTCGGCGAACTCGCTCTGCGGGAAGTAAGCCATGATCAGCTTGAGGTCGTCATTGGTGGGGATGACGCCGAGCCACCGTCCCGGCCGCTCGTACAGCTCGAAGTGCCCGGGCACCCCGGACCAGTAGCTGTAGTAGGTGCAGGTCATCCGCGGGTGCTCGATGACGTAGGGCGCGCCGACCTTGCGGGCCACCAGCGACCGCATGCCGTCGGCGCCGATGACCAGCCGCGCCCGCTGGGTCTCCTCGGCGCCCCCGGGCGTGGTGTAGCGCACCCCCGCGACCCGGTGGCCGTCGAGGAGGAGGTCGCTCACGGTGCACCCCTCGCGGACATCCACCCCGGCTGCCGCGGCGCCCTCGGCGAGGATCGGGTCGAGCACGAAACGCCTCGGCGCGTACGTGGTGCGCTGACCGTCGACCGGCAGCGAGAAGCCGTCCAGCCGGACCCCCGGGGCCTGGTAGCTCTGTTGGTCGATCGGCGGGCAGCCCGCGGCACGGAGCCGGTCGAGCAGGCCCCAGCGGGCGAGCAGCGCCACCCCCGGCTGATGGATGTAGTGCGAGGACAGGGTGTCCTGCGGGAACCGTGCCTTCTCCAGGAGCAGGACGCGGTAGCCCTGCCGGGCGAGCAGCATGGCCGCCGGCGAGCCCGCGCACCGGGCACCTATGACAACTACGTCGTACATGGCCCTCACTTAGGATCGAGTCACGGCACCCGTGGCTTCGATGTATGCGGAAATCAAGGCCACCGTCGGGTTGAGGTACATCTGATCCATAGGGACTTCGACATCGAGTTCGTCGATGTATCCCGCTTGGATTTTGGCCATGATCACGGATTGGCCGCCCAGCGCGAAGAAGTCGTCGTCGACCGCTATGTCATCGCGCTGGAGTTCTCGGCACCAAATGGCCCGCACCTTTTCGGTAATCATCACACCCCTCCTCCGCGCCATCAAGGTCCTGCGAGTCGGCCGCCGTACCGGTGGCGGCGTGTTGGATTCGGGACTCCTCAGCCAGGGCCGAGCGGTCCACTTTTCCGTGCGGACTCAGGGGAAGCTCACGGATATTGAGGAATCGCGCCGGAACCATGTTCCGTGGCAGCGTCTCCAGCAATCGGGCACGTACCTCGCTTTCCGCGAGGTCTTGTGCCGCCGGTACGACGAAGGCGATCAGCTCGTGGTCTCCGGAGGCGGATTCCCTGGCCACCACGGCGGCCTGCCGGATGCCGTCGAGGCTGTCGAGCGCGCGCTCTATGTCGGCGGGATCGATGCGCATGCCCCGCACCTTCACCTGGGCGTCCATGCGGCCGGCGACGACGAGGTCGCCGGCCGGGGTAACGCGGCCGCGGTCGCCCGTGCGGTACAGGCGGCGCGGGGTGCCGTCGAGTACCGCGGTGGTGAAGCGTTCACTCTCGGGTCCCGTGGGGTTGAGATAGCCGGCGCCGACGCCCTTTCCCGAGAGGCAGATCTCGCCGTACTCCCCCGCCCCGACCGGCTGCGACTTCTCGTCGAGTATGTGGATCTCAGTGTTGTGGACGGGCCGGCCGACCGGCGCCGCCCCGTGTTCGGCGGGCCGGTAGCCGGTGAGGTCGTACGAGGAGGCGATATCCGTGCACTCGGCGACGCCGTACTGGTGAAGGAGCGTGCACGTGTTCCCGTCCGCGTGGGCCCAGTCCGCTATCCGGTCGAAATGCAGCGGCTCACCGCCGAACAGCACGTAGTCCAGCCCGGCGAGTGCCGTGCCCCGGCGTGCCGTTTCCCAGTCCACCAGCAGGTAGAGGGTGCTGGAGGCACAGTGCACGGTGCGTATGGAGTGCTGCGACAGCATGCGGTAGGCCATCGCGATGTCGAAGTGGCGGCTTGCCATCAGGTGCTGGGTGGCACCGCAGAACAGCGGCATCAGCAGGCTGCGTTGGGAGAGGTCGAATCCGAACGCGCTGACGACCAGGTTGTCCGAGCCGTGGTGCAGGCCGTATTCGAGGGTCAGCCAGTTCAGCAGGTTGAACCAGCCCTCGTGGCGCACACCGGCGAGCTTCGGCGTGCCGGTCGACCCGGACGTGAAGACCGCGTAGCACAGGTCGTCCCCGCCGACCAGGATCTCCGGCGATGTCACCGGCAGGCCGTCGAGCAGGTCCCTCCACCGCTCGGGAGCGACGACCTCGGCGGTCGTCGGCTCCACCAGGCCGGCGGTCGACGGTGAGGCCACCACCAGGGCGAGGCCGGGAATCTGTCCGAGCAGCAGCCGCAGTCGGGCCGGCGGATAGGTGGGATCGAGCGGCACATAGGCCGCACCCGCCTTCAGCGTGCCGAGGACGGCGACGACCAGGTCGACCGAGTAGTCGAGGCAGAGACCGATCTTGTCGCCCCGCCCGTACCCCCGCGCGGCCAGGTAGTGCGCGAACTGGTTGGCGCGCGCGTCCAGTTGCGCGTAGGTCATCTGCTGCCCGGCGCAGCGGAGGGCGACGGCTTCAGGAGTGGTGCGGGCGTGCGCCTCGAACCGCTTGTGCACGAGGGGCAGGGGTGGCAGGGCAACCCGTGTTCCCTGGAGGATCATCAACCAACTCCGTCGTGACGGTGGTTCGGCCGGGGGCGAGTGGTACGTGCGTCCCGGCCGACGGGCGGATGCGGGCGCGGACTCGGCTGCCCCGCGGTGGCACGGCGGGGTCCGCCGCTGCCCGGTGGCGCCGGTCCGGCCGCCGTCCCGCGCACCGCGGAGCCGCCACCCGCCGGGGCGCCTCGCCTGTTCAGTCCGCGGCCATGGCCTCTCGCAGGCTCCTGGGCCGCAGATCCGTCCAGTTCTCCTCGACGTACTCCAGGCATTCGTCTCGTGCCGCGTCGCCGAGGACCACACGCCAGCCGTCGGGTACGTCGACGAACACCGGCCACAGGGAGTGCTGGCCCTCGTCATTCTCCAAGACGTGGAAGGTTCCGTTCTCGTCGTCGAATGGGTTCGTGCTCACTGCCACCGTCCTTAGCCGTCACGACATGAATCCGGATGAAATGCGGAACGGCGCAGGAGGGAAATGGCCGGACGGGCGGTTTCCGGTCCGGCATTGTCCTGTCGACGGGACATCCCGCATCAGCGGGCACCAGACAGTGCCGATGCCACGGTGGGGGACGCTAGGACGCGTCTGCCAGGGCCGCAAGGACGGCGGATTCGGTGAACTCCCGCCCGCTCTGCCGGACCTGTTTCCCCTCGGCCTCCTGTGCCACCATGACCGAGATGTGGCCCCTAAATTGGGCCCGCTCACATTCGGGTTCACCCAATCCACCACCACCGCCGAGGCGAGCGCGTGCGGCACGGCGACGGAAAGCCCATCGACGAACCGACGACTGGTGATCCATGACTCTGAAGTCAGAATCCGAGCACGGAACAGCTCCGGATGACGGCACTCGACGTGCGCTGCTGCGTCACATGCTGGTGGCAAGGGGTGTCGACGAAGAGGCCTGTCAGCTACAGAAGCAGGGCGCTCTCGACCTCTGGGCCTCCTGCCAGGGGCAGGAGGCCGCGCAGGTGGGCTCCGCGCTGGCCGTACCACCTTCGGCGACCGTCTTCCCCAGCTATCGCGAGCACGCGGTGGCACTTGTGCGGGGCGTCACTCCCGACCAGTTGCTGAGGCAGTGGGCCGGCCGCACGTTCTGCGGATGGGATCCGCGCCGAGTGGGTTTCTTCCCCTACACCCTGGTGCTGGCCGCGCAGACACTGCACGCCGTCGGCTATTCGATCGGGCAACGCCTCCAGGAACGCGAGGACTTCGTCGTCGTCTACGTCGGTGACGGCGCCACCAGCGAGGGCGACATGGCGGAGGCCATGAACCTCGCCGCCGTCGAGTCGGCGTCCGTGCTGTTCATCTGCCAGAACAACGGCTGGGCGCTGTCGACACCGACCGAGGAACAGATGCGCACCTCGCTGGCCGAGCGCGCCCGGGGTTTCGGGATCGAGTCCATCGGGCTGTCGGGCCAGGACCCGGAAGCGGTCTTCACGGCCTGCTCCCGTGCGGCCGCCCACATACGCCGCCGGCGAGCACCCTGCCTCGTCGAGATCGAGGTCGGCCGCATCCACGGACACTCGACCTCCGACGCCCAAGAGCTGTACCGCAGCAGTGAGGACATCGCTCGGGCGAGGGCCGCTGATCCGGTGGCGGCGTATGCGGCCCGGCTGCACGACCTGGGTGTGGTGGACCGCGCGTGGCGGGACGCCGTGGACGCGGAAGTGCGGGAGGCGCGCGAGCTGTTGATGAAGGAGTACGCGTGATGACTACGGTCCGGTCGGACGGCCTCGCGGCGTCGATCAACGCGACCCTCGCCGATCTGCTGGAGCAGGAGCCCGGGCTGTTGCTGCTCGGTGAGGACATCGGACGCCTGGGCGGCGTGTTCCGGGTGACCCGCGGCCTCCAGGAGCGCTTCGGCAAGGAGCGGGTCCGCGACACGCTCCTTGCCGAATCCAGCATCATCGGCCAGGCCGTGGGCATGGCGATGAGCGGCCTGGTCCCGGTCTGCGAGATCCAGTTCGACGGGTTCACCTACCCCGGCGTGAACCAGTTGGTGACCCAGGCCGCCCGTGTCGGCGCCCGGTGGAACGGGCAGCTCAGCCCGAGCCTGGTGGTGCGGATCCCGACCGGCGGCGGATTCCGGGGCGTCGAGCACCACAGCGAGTCCAATGAAGCGCTCTTCGCGCGTGTCCCGGGCATCTCGGTGGCGTGCCCTTCCACCGGTGAGGACGCGGACCAGATCCTGCGGTACGCCGTGACGCTCGGCGCGCCCGTGGTGATGTACGAGCCGATCCGCCTGTATTGGCGCAAAGTCGTCCCGCCCCGCGATCCGGCGCCGGCCAAGTCCCCGACCGCGGCCCGCGTCGCGCGACGGGGTACGGACCTGACCGTGGTCACGTACGGCGCGATCACCCATGAGGTGCTGCGAGCGGCGCAAGAACTCAGCCCCGATGTCGATGTCGAGGTGGTGGACCTGCGCTGGGTGGCCCCGCTCGACATGGACACGATCCTTCAGTCGCTGTCCCGCACGGGGCGCCTGCTGATCGTGCACGAGGGGTCGAGGGACCTGGGTGTCGGCGCCGAGATCGCCGCCTCGGTCGTGGAGCGTGACGTCGGCTCGCTGCGGGGTCCGGTCCGCCGGCTGGCTCCGGATCGTCGTGTCTATCCCCCGGCGGACTTCGAGCAGCAGTACCTGATCGGTGTGCAGGAGATCAAGAATGAGGTGTTGGTGATGACGGGGTGAGCGGTTCGTTGGAGGACATGCCGGTTCCTGGTTTCGGGCACAGCCTCGACGAGGCCCTGCTTGTCGAGTGGGTCGTCGGCGTCGGTGACCGGGTCCGGCGCGGCGACGTCGTCGCCGTCGTCGAGACCGACAAGGCCAGCACGGAGATCCTGGCGGAGCGGGACGGACGGGTCGTGGAGCACTCGGCGACCGCCGGCACGATCCTCACGTCGGGTGAGGTGCTGTACCGATTGGCAGCCGACCGACCGAGCCACGCGTCGCAGCCCTCGGTCCCGGCGGATGAGCGGGAGAGAACATCCATGAGCGAGATGGAAGAGCGCATCAGCGACGTCATGCTGGCCAAACTGCGGGAGCGGGAGCCGTCGTCGGGCCCGCAGGACCTCACCCGGCCGGTCGCCGAGCTGGATCTCGACTCGCTCGACCTGGTCGAGCTGCACCAGCGGCTGGAACGTGAACTCCATGTCAAGGGCGACCTGCGGGAGACCGCGGGCTTCCCCCTCCTGTCGGACTTCAGCGTCTACTTCATGAAGCTGGCGAGCGGGCGGTGAGCGCGGGCATCGTCGATCTCGTCGCGGTGAAGCCGGGACGTACGGTCGGCAACGACCACTTCGATCCGATCGGTCTGACGGACCAGTGGATCCGCCGTCGCAGCGGCATAGCGTCCCGCTCCTGGCTGCCGGCCGACACCCCGCTGGCGGAGGTGGCGGCCGAGGTGTGCGCGCCGATCGTGGCCCGGCTGGACGACCCGTCCACGATCGGCGCCCTGATCGTGGTCAGTACCTCGGTGCGGCAGCGTGTGCCCGGCATCGCGCAGAAGGTGGCGCGACTGGCCGGTCTCGGGCCCTCGGTGCTGGCCTTCGACATGAACGCGGCCTGCTGCGGCTTCGTCTACGGCCTGGTCACCGGGCTCTCGCTCTGCGATGCCGGGCGTTCGCGCTCGGTGCTCCTGTGTTCGGTGGAGGCCATGTCACGGCTGGTGGACCCGTCGGACCGGCAGACGGCCTGCATCTTCGCCGACGGCGCCGCGGCCGTGCTGCTGGCGGACCGGGCCGAGTTCGCGCTGTCGTGCCAGGTGGCGGGCTGTGACGGCTCCCAGGAGGGGCTCATGCGGGAGACGGACACCGGCGGCATCCATCTGGACGGCGCGCAGGTGTATGACCGTGCCGTGCGCCGGATGACGGAGTCGGCGCGGTATCTCGTCGACAACGGCCCCGCGCCGACGGTCCTGGTCGGTCACCAGGCCAACGGCCGCATCCTGGAGCAGGTCCGCGGCTTCACCGCCGATCTCAACGTTCCCTTCGTGAACCGGATCGAGCACTCCGGGAACACCTCGTCCGCGTCCATCCCCCTGGCGTTCGCCGAGGAGTTGGAAGCGCTTGCCCTCCCTTCCCGGGGGCGGCTCGGTGCGGTGGCCTACGGCGCCGGCGAGGCATGGGGAGGCGTCGCGGTGGACTACCGGGTGCCGGTCACCACGTCTTCCTGACGCCCGCCGGATCTTCGTACCCCATCGACTCGGTCCCACCGATCTAGGAGGCTGTCATCTACAGGCCAGAAGCCTGGGTTCTGCACTCCGGCGCCACGACCGGCCCCCAGGACGGCGGACCCGGGGCCGCACTGCGGTACGGCCGGTTCGCTTTCGGTCCCCTGGAGGATGGCGAGGCCCTGGTGGAGCCGATCATCGGCTCCTGGGAAGCCAACATGGACCACGCGCTGACCCGCTCGCCGATCGATGTCTGTAGCAGCCGCGGCGAGGACGCGGTGGTCCTGGGGAACCTGGGCGTGGTGCGCGTGCTCAAGGTGAACGCGGGGCGCGCGGCGGATGTCGGGGTCCGCGAGGGCGATCTCTGTCTGCTGATGCCCTTCGGCAGGATGGACCGCTTCGGCTACGCGGAACTCGCGCACGCCTACGACGCACCGGGCACCATCGGCCTGCTGGCCAAGCAGTCGAAGATGGACGCGCGGCTGCTCCTCCCGCTGCCGGACGCCACGGCGTACTCGCTGTCCCAATGGGCTTCCTACGGGCGGTACTTCACCGCCTGGGACAACTGGAACAAGGCGTACGGATGCTGGCGCACCCAGGTCCCGGACGACGACCCGGCGCGGCACCTGGTGTTCGGATGGGGCGGAGGTGTGGCGTTCGCCGAGCTGCTGCTGGCCAGGCGGGCCGGGTTCCGCGTCGCGATGGCGGCGGGCTCCGACGAACGCGTCGCCTTCCTGCGAAAGCACGGCATCACTCCGGTGGACCGCCGCCGGTTCCCCGCTCTGTCCCGCCCCACCCGCCGCTCGCCGACTGACCGGGAGCGGCACGAACAGCGCCGCACATCAGTCGAGGACTTCCTGCACGTGACCCGGGATCTCAGCGACGGTCACGGGGTCGCGATCTTCGTCGACAATATCGGCGAGCCCCTGTACGACGTCACCCTCAGCGCCCTGGCACGTCAGGGGGTCGTCACCACCTGCGGGTGGAAGGCGGGGATGCGCCTGACGCATCTGCGGAGCGTCGAGAGCATCAGCCGCCACATCCATGTGAACACGCACGTCTGGCGGCTGTCCGACTCCCCGGCGATACGGGACTTCCAGGAGGCCGAGGGCTGGATGCCACCGGCGGGGTCCGAGGTCATGTACGGCTTCGACCGGGTGCCCGACCTGGCCGACGACTACGCGAACGGCAGGATCGGCTCGTATTTCCCGACGTACGGCGTGAACCCGCTCTGACCCGCCCGGGCCACTGCGGAGGTCCTTGGTCGAGGTCAGGGACGTAATCCGAGGGAGGAGACACCATGGGCCACGCCGGGATGGACACGGATGTGGTGATCGCCGGCGCCGGGCCGACGGGACTGATGCTCGCCTGTGAGCTGCGGCTCGCGGGCGCCGACGTAGTGGTGGTCGACCGGCTCGCGGGACGGACCGGTGAGTCGCGGGCCGGCGGGATGCACGCCCGCACGCTGGAGGTGCTGGACCAGCGCGGGGTCCTGGACCGGTTCCTCGCGGCGGGCGAGATCCAGTCGGTCGGCCACTTCTCCGGCCTCTGGCTGGACTTCGACGAGTCCGCGTCCCGGCACGCCAGGCCGCTGATGATCCTCCAGTCGGCCATCGAGCGGCTGCTGGAGGAGTGGGCCGCCGAACTCGGCGTACGGGTGCGCTGGTCGTCGGAGGTGACCGGAGTCCGCCAGGACCCGCTGAGTGTGACGGCGCAACTGTCATCGCCTCCGTCGTCGGCACCGGCACGGCTGCGCGCCCGCTATCTCGTGGGCTGCGACGGCGGGCGCAGTGCCGTGCGCAAGCTGTCGGGCATCGGCTTCCCCGGCACCGACGCGACGATGACCGCGCTGCTGGGCGACGTCGAACTCCCCGATCTGCCGGAGGACTACATCTTCATGCGGCGCTGCCCGGGAGGCCATTTCTCGGTGATCGCGCTCGAACCGGGCTGGTACCGGGTGATCACATCGGAGTACGACCATGTCGCCGGCCGGGACGATCCGGCGACGTTCGAACAGCTCCGTGCGGCGCTGATCAGGCTGGCGGGCACGGACTGGGGCATGCACAGCCCGCGCTGGGTCTCCCGGTTCGGCGACGCGGCGCGGCAGGCCTCCCGGTACCGCAACGGGCGGGTGCTGCTGGCAGGCGATGCCGCGCACATCCACTATCCGGCCGGCGGGCAGGGCTTGAACGTGGGGGTGCAGGACGCGGTCAACCTCGGCTGGAAGCTGGCCTCGGTGGTGCGCGGCCGGGCGCCGGTGAGCCTGCTGGACACCTACCACGACGAGCGGCACCCGGTCGCGGCCCGGGTGCTGCGCAATACCCGGGCCCAGTCGGCCCTGGCCCGCCCCGGTGAGCAGATGGACGCGTTGCGCGAGGTGTTCGGCTCGCTCATCACGTTCGACGAGGTCAACCGCCATCTGTGCGGCATGCTCACCGGGCTGGACGTCCGGTATCCGGTCGACGGCGATCACCCCCTTGTCGGCCACCGGGTGCCCGACGCCGACCTCAAGACGCCCGACGGCGCCACACGCGTCCACGAGCTGCTGCGCACCGCCCGCCCCGTACTGCTCGACCTCGGCGGCGGCAGCGAGGTGGCGGCGGCCGCCCAAGGGTGGGCCGACCGCGTCGACCATGTCGAGGCGCGCAGTGACGACGCCCGCTGGGCCGCCGTCCCCGCCGCCGACGGGACACCCGCTCCGTCCGCCGTCCTGATCCGGCCCGACGGCCATGTCGCCTGGGCTGCCGCTACGGGCGGCGCACCCGCTTCCCCCGGCCTGCGCAGCGCGCTCGCCAAGTGGTTCGGCCCCGCCCTGCCGGGGTGAGAGGGCGAACGCCGCCGCGTTCTTGACCAGGTCCGTATCGGGGCGACGTCGTCAAGGAGCGCTGCCGTGCCGGCCTGCCCGTCGGGGCGGTCCGGCACGGCGGCCTTCCCCGGGCTCCGGACGGCAGGACGGAGTGGGCGGAGTGGGCGGAGTGCCGGCGCGGCCGACGGCTCACGCACCGCCGATCCGGATGGCCTGGACGGGGCAGGCTCCGATCGCCGCACGCACCGCGGATCCGGAGTTGTGCTCCTGGCCCTCGATGATTTCGTTCAGCCCGTCGTCGTCCTGTGTGAAGACGTCCGGAGCCACGAGAGCGCACATTCCTCCGCCCACGCACCGGTCCCGGTCCACCTGGATCCGGGCTCTCGCCTCGCCCGACTCCTTGGTACGCGGGCTCATGACAGCTCCTCTTCGGCGAGGTGACGGGGGTGCGAGCATATCCGGCCGACGTGCGCCAACCGAGGGCCCACCAAGCTTCCCCGGAAAGGTAGTTGGGCATTGCGGGACACCTCGTACACAGAGCGGGAAGAGGTCACGGCCGTCGCCCGAACAGCCGACGCGGGGACCTGACCACGATGCGCCCGTAGTGCTTCTGCCCCGACAGCTCCACCTTCAGGACGTGCGGCCTGTCGCGATCCGCCCTGTGGTGACGGTACTTGAGCCTGCTGAAGGCGAGCCGAACACCGTCCGTGTCCACGACGACGCCGGCTCGCGTGATCAACGTCAGCTTCCCGCCGGACATGGCCATGTCCAGGTGGAGCGTGTCGTATGTGATCACGGCTTCGGTGAAGTCGAGCGTTACGTCGCACCAGGTCACGGCCAGCTCCAGCCTGCGCGGCACCACCCAGCGCCCGGCGCGCCCGGCCCTGCCGTGGGTCTGCTCGATCCGCACCACGTCCTTGGCCTCGGCCATCGCGCCACCGGCCATCACCGAGACGGGCGGCAGATCCCCCGTGAGCGCTGTCAGTTCACCGACCGTACGAGCCGACAGCGCGGCCTCCAGCCGCCCGTCCAGTTCGTCCGGGGTGAGCCGGCCGTCCCCCGCGGCGACCCGCAGGACCTCCACCGTCCTGTCCCGGTCCCCGTGCGAGGCGCGTAGCCCGGGCTCCCCAAACGGAGGGTTCTCCCCCGGCACACCAGCATCCCGGTCCTGTCCCACCGAGGTCCCTCCACTTCTAAGGTCTGCGTCGATTCTCACGGGGCACTCCTTGGCCTGCGGGTCACGGACCGGCCATGCCGCGGGGACGGCGGGCACCGACGCTCCGTCGGATTCCGCCGCCCCGGGCCGGACCGGATCGCGGGAGGGGGAGAGGGAAGGGTCCGCGTTCCGGTCCCGTCTACTTCGGACCGCGGTTGAACACGGCCTGCGCCCAGCGGTAGCCGAGCGCTGTCAGTACCACGCACCAGATCAGGGCGATCCACCAGTTGTTGCCGATCTCCGTGCCGATCAGCAGGCCGCGCAGAGTCTCGGTCGCCGGGGTGAAGGGCTGATACTTGGCGATCGGCTGGAACCAGCCCGGCATCGTCTCCGCGGGGATGAACGCGCTGGAGATGAGCGGGAGGAGGATCAGGGGCATGGCCATGTTGCTGGCCGCCTCCGGGGTCGGACTGGCCATGCCCATCCCCACCGCGATCCAGGTGAGCGCCAGGGCGAACAGGGCGAGCAGGCCGACGGCGGCGATCCACTCGAGCGGGGTGGCGTCCGTGGTGCGGAAACCGATGGCCACGGCGACGGCGCCGACGATCACCAGACTGGCGAGCACCTGGAGCACGCTGCCGACGACATGCCCGATGAACAGGGAGCCCCGGAAGATCGCCATCGTGCGGAAGCGGGCGATGAGGCCCTGGGTCATGTCGATGGAGACCGACATCGCGGCCCCGATCACCGTGCTGCCGATGGTCATCATCATGAGCCCCGGCACGAGGTAGGCGATGTAGTCGGAGCGGTCGTTCCCGCCGATGCCCGCGCTCATCACATCACCGAAGATGTAGACGAACAGCAGCAGGATCATGATCGGCGTCAGGAGCAGGTTCAGCGTCATGGACGGATAGCGCCGCACATGCAGCAGGTTGCGCCGCAGCATCGTGGTCGAGTCGCGCACGGCGAGGGAGAAGGAACTCATCGGGTGGCCTCCTTGGCCTGGGCGAGGGCGCCGACACCGCCGGTCAGGGCGAAGAACACGTCGTCGAGGTCGGGCGTGTGCACGGTCAGCTCATCGGCCTCGATGTGCGCGGCTTCCAGCCGGTCGAGGATGGCGCGCAGCTCACGCTGGCTGCCGTCGTTGGGGACCTGGAGCGTGAGGGCTTCGTCGTCCCCGGCGGCTTCGTCCAGCGCGGTGGCGGCGGCCCTGTAGGCGGCCGGGTCGGTGAAGCGCAGCCGGACGTGCCCGCCGGGGACGAGGCGCTTGAGTTCGTCGGCGGTGCCCTCGGCGGCGATCTTGCCGTCGTTCAGCACCGCGATCCGGTCCGCGAGTTCGTCGGCCTCCTCCAGGTACTGGGTGGTGAGGAAGACGGTGACGCCGTCGGAGACCAGCTCGCGGATGATCCCCCACATGGTGTGGCGGGAGCGCGGGTCGAGGCCGGTCGTCGGCTCGTCGAGGAAGATGATCCGCGGATTGCCGATCAGCGTCATGGCGATGTCGAGGCGGCGCTTCATGCCGCCGGAGTAGGCGGTCGCGGGCTTCTTCGCGGCTTCGGTGAGGTCGAAGCGCTCCAGCAGCTCCGCCGTCACCCGCCGCCCCTCGGCCTTCGACAGGTGGTGCAGGTCCGCCATGAGGAGCATGTTCTCCTCACCGGTGATCAGGTTGTCCACGGCCGAGAACTGGCCGGTGACGCCGATCGCCGCGCGGACGCCACCGGGCGAGGCGGCGACGTCGTGGCCCGCGACCTGGGCCTGCCCGCCGTCGGCGGGGATGAGCGTGGACAGGATCTGCACCACGGTGGTCTTCCCGGCGCCGTTCGGACCGAGTAAGGCGAACACGGAACCGGCCGGAATCCGCAGGTCGATGCCGTCCAGGACCACCTTGTCGCCATACGACTTGCGCAGGCCCACGACGGAGACGGCCACGGGCGACTGCCGGTCGCTCTCTTGCCTTGATGCAGGCATGGCGGAAAATGGCATGGGTACTCCCGTTGAGGCTTGGATGAAGGGACGCGGCGCGTCGGCGAGACGGGTCCGCTACAGCGCCGGCGGCTGGATGGGGGTGAAGAGGGCGAGGAGTGACTGCTGCTTCGAGGACGTTGCCGACATGGGCGCGGCTGAGTCAGGTCTCGCGAACCGCTCGGGCGGGCTGCGCCCGCTGGCATGGGGCGGCGGGTGTCACTTTTCGCCCGCGTCAGGTTCCCCGCTGATGGATTCCTGGTAGGCGTCCGCGTAGGTGGGAGAGTCCTTGATCAGGTCGTCGCAGAACGCGGCGACGTCGTCGCCGATGAGTTCCAGGACTCCCTTGCCCGAGGCGACGCCCTCCTCGAAGAAGTCAACAATTCCGGGAAGCAGGGGCCCGTCGGGCAAGTCGACTGGCCCGACCTTGAACAGGTACTTCTGCATTTCCTTGTAGACGATCTGGTAGTCCGGGGGCAGTTCCTTGCCCCGGCCTGTGTCCCCCCGCCACTGCTTCTTTCCCTCGATGATGTCCTGGATGCTCACGTCAGCCTCCCAGCCGGCTCAGTTTCCGTGCGACATTCCTGTTCAACTGCTCGCGCCACCGATCGCGATAAGTCCGGGCCTCTTTCCCACCGGCAAGCGCGGTACAGAAACCTTGGATGTCATCGCCAAGCACCTCGTGGACACTCTGCCCGTCGGCCGCTGCCACTTCGAGCAGCCCCAGGGCGGCGTCGAGGATGGGCAGCAGGTTGCGGCCGGTGAAGTCCCCGTGGGGGAAGAGGTGAGCCTTGATCTGTTCCCACGCCGCCCGGTGATCGTCCGGCAGGGCCGCGGCCCTGGCTTCGAACGCCTTCCATTCCCGGTTGAGATCGCTGCCGGTGACCTTCTCCCAGAAGTTCATCTCCCGCCCTCCTCCTTGAGCCTGTCGATGCGTGAT
>NZ_JODF01000091.1:0-21325 GCF_000717945.1 Streptomyces sp. NRRL S-920 | reverse complement strand
CTCCCCCACACCACCCCCACCCCCACCTGAATCCACATTCATCGGCGGCGCGTTGAACACCCCGCGCCAACCGCACGTATCTCCGACGTGAGACCCGCCAGACCCGCTCGACCCGCTCGAACCGCGGACACCGGAGGCAGACGTGCGCAAAGATTCCGCCGTGGCCGATGAACGCCCGCAGCCGCCCCGGCACCGTCTCGGTCGACCTCCCGGCCCCGACGAGGAGTTGATGCGCGCGCTGTACCGCGAGCACGCGGGCCCGCTGCTCGCCTACGTGCTCCGCCTGGTGGCGGGGGACCGTCAGCGCGCGGAGGATGTCGTACAGGAAACACTCATCCGTGCCTGGAAGAACGCCGGTCAGCTCAATCGGGCGACCGGTTCGGTACGCCCCTGGCTGGTGACGGTCGCCCGGCGCATCGTCATCGACGGCCACCGCAGCCGGCAGGCCCGGCCGCAGGAGGTCGATCCGTCGCCGCTGGAGGTCATCCCCGCGGAGGACGAGATCGATAAGGCGCTGTGGCTCATGACGCTCTCCGACGCGCTGGAGGACCTGACTCCCGCGCACCGTGAGGTACTTGTGGAGACCTACTTCAAAGGACGTACGGTCAATGAGGCGGCCGAGACGCTGGGCATTCCCAGTGGCACGGTCCGCTCGCGGGTCTTCTACGCGCTTCGCTCGATGAAGCTCGCACTCGAGGAGCGGGGGGTGACGGCATGACCGGGTCCTACGGCCACCATGGCGAGTGGCAGGACGAGACCATTCACGAGACCGTCGGCGCCTACGCCCTCGGCGTCCTGGACGAGGCGGAGGCCACACGGTTCGAGGCGCATCTCGCCGTGTGCGACTTCTGCGCGCGGCAGCTGGAGGAGTTCTCCGGCGTGGAGCCGATGCTGGCCGCGCTCGCGGGCCTCCCCGGCGGCCACGGCGTACCGGAGATCGGCGAACAGCTCGCGGCGCGCCCCGGCCCGCGGCTCGCCGAGCGCCTGGCGGGCGAGGTGTCGCTCCGGCGCGAGCGGCGGCGCAGGCGCGGGCTGCTCCTGGTCGCGGCGGCGGTCGCGCTGATCGTCGGCGGCCCGCTCACGGTCCTCGCGGTGACCGGCGACGGCGGCGGCTCGACGGACATCGCCGCCGACCCGCACCCCACCAGCCCCGCCGAGGACGCCTTCTTCCACCACATGGACGAGAAGGCGGCGGCCACGGACCCGGCGACGAAGGTCAGCGCCACGGTCGGCACGGAGGAGAAGTCCTGGGGGACCCACGCCGTCCTGGAGCTGAAGAACGTCAAGGGCCCGCTCAAGTGCTCCCTCGTCGCGGTCGGCAAGAACGGCGAGAAGGAGACGGTCACCACCTGGTCGGTGCCCAAGTGGGGCTACGGGATCAAGGACAGCCCGAGCAAGTGGTCGCGCAGCCCTCTGTACGTCCACGGGGGCGCCGCCATGAACCGCGATGAGATCGACCACTTCGAAGTGACCACCTTCGACGGCGACCGCTTGGTCGAGGTCGACGTGTAGGCACGGAGACGTGCAGGCACGGAGATGTGCAGGCACGGAGACGTGCAGGCACGGAGATGTGCAGGCGCGGACAGGTGCACAAGCACGGTCCCTTTCGCGTACGGTGGACGGCTGCTCAACAGGGGCAGCAGCACGCTTGAAAGGGGCCCCGGTGGCCGACGTCAACGCAGTCATGCCGTCAGGCACGCGCGACCGCGAGATCAGTGTCGAGCAGGACCATCTCGACCAGGTCTACCGGCGCCTCGAGGAGAAGATCCACGAGGCCGAGTTCCTGATGAACGACGCCGCCAAACGCGCCCAGGTCGGCACGCCGGGCGCCCTCGCCGAGCGCGACGCGCAGGTGTTCCGTGCCGGGGTGCATCTCAACCGGCTCAACAACGAGTTCGAGGACTTCCTCTTCGGCCGTATCGACCTGCTCCGGGGCAAGGACGGCAAAAAGGGCCCCGACGGCGCGTACACGGCCGTCGAGCCCGCCGAGGGCGCCGTGCGCGAGGACAACACGGCCGAGATCGCGGAGACGCTGCACATCGGGCGTATCGGCGTCCTCGACGCGGACTACTCCCCGCTCGTCATCGACTGGCGCGCGCCCGCCGCCGCCCCCTTCTACCGCTCCACGCCGGTCGACCCGGGCCGCGTCGTGCGCCGCCGCGTCATCCGCTCCAAGGGCCGCAAGGTCCTCGGCGTCGAGGACGACCTGATGCGCCCGGAGATCACCGCCTACCTCGACGGCGAGGAGCTTCCGGTGATCGGCGACGGCGCGCTGATGGCCGCGCTCGGCCAGGCCCGCAGCCACTCGATGCGGGACATCGTGGCGTCGATCCAGGCCGAGCAGGACATGGTGATCCGCGCGCCCGCCGCGTCGGTGACGTACGTGGAGGGCGGCCCCGGCACCGGCAAGACGGCGGTGGCGCTGCACCGCGCCGCGTACCTCCTCTACCAGGACCGCCGCAGGTATGCGGGCGGCATCCTCATCGTCTCCCCGACCCCGCTCCTGGTCGCCTACACGGAGGGCGTGCTGCCCTCGCTCGGCGAGGAGGGCCAGGTGGCGATCCGCGCGGTCGGCTCCCTGGTCGACGCCGTCGAGGCCACCGTGTACGACTCCCCGGCGGTGGCCCGCGTCAAGGGCTCCTCGCGGATGCTGACCGTGCTGCGCAAGGCCGCGCGAGGCGCGCTGGAAGGCGTGCAGGCCAGGCCCGGGGCCCGGCGCGACGAGCAGTTGGCCTTCGGGGACGACCCGGCGGCAGCGCAGGACAGCCCGGAACCCCAGGGGGCGCCCACGCGCCTGCGCGTCGTCGCCTTCGGGCGGCGCCTCGAACTGGACGCCGGCCAACTGGACCGCATCCGCCGCGCGGCGCTCAGCGGCACCGCCCCCGTCAACCTCCTGCGCCCCCGCGCCCGCAAGCTCCTCCTGGACGCCCTGTGGTCGCAGTCCGGGGCCGCAGGACGCCACGCGGACCCGGAGCTGGCCGCCGAGCTGCGCTCCTCCTTCGACGACGACATCACCTCCGAGGACGACTTCATCCGCTTCCTCGACGCCTGGTGGCCGGAGCTGACCCCGCGCGCGGTCCTGGCCGCGATGGGCGACGAGCGGCGCCTCGGGCGCTGGGCCCGCCGCGTGCTGAATCCCGGAGAGGTCCGCAAGGTCGCCCGTTCCCTCAAGCGCGACGCCCTGTCCGTGCACGACGTGGCGCTGCTCGACGAACTCCAGGCGATCCTCGGTACGCCGCACAGGCCCCGCAAGAAGAAGGAGCTGGACCCCCTCGACCTGCTCACCGGCCTCGAAGAGCTGATGCCGCAGCGCGAGGAGTCCCAGCGCGAGCGCGCCGAGCGCCTGGCGGCGGAGCGCACCGAGTACGCCCATGTCATCGTCGACGAGGCGCAGGACCTCACCCCGATGCAGTGGCGCATGGTCGGCCGCCGCGGGCGGCACGCCACCTGGACGGTCGTCGGCGACCCGGCGCAGTCCTCGTGGTCCGACCCGGACGAGGCGGCGGCCGCCCGTGACGAGGCCCTGGGCAGCCGCCCGCGCCGCCGCTTCACCCTCACCGTGAACTACCGCAACCCCGCCGAGATCGCCGAGCTGGCCGCGAAGGTCCTGGCCCTCGCGATGCCGGGCGCCGAGTCGCCGTCGGCGGTCCGCTCGACCGGCGTGGAGCCCCGCTTCGCCGTCGTGCGCGAGGGGGACCTCGGCGCGTCCGTGCGCGAGGAGGCGGCCCGCCTCCTGGAGCGGGTGAGCGGCACGGTCGGCGTGGTCGTCGCGATGAACCGCCGTGAGCAGGCGGCCCGCTGGCTCGACGGGCTCGGCGACCGCGTGGTGGCGCTCGGCAGCCTGGAGGCCAAGGGCCTGGAGTACGACGCGACGGTCGTCGTCTCGCCCGCGGAGATCGCGGACGAGTCCCCGGCGGGCCTGCGGGTCCTGTACGTGGCGCTGACGCGCGCGACCCAGCAGCTCACGGTCCTGTCGGGAGAGCGGGACGACCCGGACGGACAGGGCGTGCCGGATCTGCTCCGGGATTGAGTTCCCGGGACGGAATTGCCTTGCGGGATTCGTTTGTTACCTTGGATGTGGCACCGGCTCGATCCAAGCCCCCGGGCCCAACCTTCGTCGCTACGAGCGACCACTTGCCGCGAGGCGAGCATGGCGGGCCGGTGTCATGAACGTACGGGAGAGGCCCACGTCACCCAGTGACGTGGGCCTCTTTCTGTTTTTCTTGACTTCTCGTATGGTGGAAAGAAGTTTCCGAAAAGCGTCTCGATCCGGGGCGGCTACCACGTACCCGGCGGTAGGTGCGACCATCGGACGGCAAGAGTTACCAGGTGAAAGCAGAGGAAGTCGGCCATGGCAACGGCGCCCAGCGTCTCCTACTCGATGACGGTCCGGCTGGAGGTGCCCGCGAGCGGAACCGCGGTCTCCCAGCTCACCACGGCCGTCGAGTCATCCGGGGGCTCGGTCACCGGCCTCGACGTCACGGCCTCCGGCCACGAGATGCTGCGGATCGACGTGACGATCGCGGCGTCCTCCACGACGCATGCCGACGAGATCGTCGAACAGCTGCGCACCATCGAGGGCGTGACCCTCGGCAAGGTCTCCGACCGTACGTTCCTGATGCACCTCGGCGGCAAGATCGAGATGCAGTCCAAGCACCCCATCAGGAACCGTGACGACCTCTCCATGGTCTACACCCCGGGCGTGGCCCGCGTGTGCATGGCGATCGCCGAGAACCCCGAGGACGCGCGGCGTCTCACCATCAAGCGCAATTCCGTTGCGGTCGTAACGGACGGATCGGCCGTTCTCGGTCTCGGCAATATCGGCCCGAAGGCCGCGCTGCCGGTCATGGAGGGCAAGGCCGCCCTCTTCAAGCGCTTCGCGGGCATCGACGCCTGGCCGCTGTGCCTGGACACCCAGGACACCGACGCCATCGTCGAGATCGTCAAGGCGATCGCCCCCGGCTTCGCGGGCATCAACCTGGAGGACATCTCCGCCCCCCGCTGCTTCGAGATCGAGGCACGCCTGCGCGAGGCCCTGGACATCCCCGTCTTCCACGACGACCAGCACGGCACGGCGATCGTGGTACTGGCCGCGCTGACCAACGCGCTGCGCGTGGTGGGCAAGGGCATCGGCGACGTGCGCGTGGTCATGTCCGGCGCGGGCGCGGCCGGTACGGCCATCCTCAAGCTGCTGCTGGCCGCCGGTGTGAAGAACGCCGTGGTGGCCGACATCCACGGCGTCGTGCACGCCGACCGCGAGGACCTGGTCTCCGCGGACGTGGACTCGCCGCTGCGCTGGATCGCGGAGAACACCAACCCCGAGGGCCTCACCGGCACGCTCAAGGAGGCCGTCGTCGGCGCCGACGTCTTCATCGGCGTCTCGGCTCCGAACGTGCTGAACGGCGACGATGTGGCGGCCATGGCGGACGGCGCCATCGTGTTCGCGCTCGCGAACCCGGACCCCGAGGTCGACCCGGCAATCGCTCGTCAGACGGCGGAAGTTGTGGCCACCGGACGCTCGGACTTCCCGAACCAGATCAACAACGTCCTGGTCTTCCCCGGCGTCTTCCGCGGCCTGCTCGACGCCCAGTCGCGCACCGTCAACACGGAGATGATGCTGGCCGCCGCGGGCGCCCTGGCGGACGTCGTCGCCGAGGACGAGCTGAACCGGAACTACATCATCCCCAGCGTCTTCAACGACAAGGTCGCGGGTGCCGTGGCCGGGGCGGTGCGCACCGCCGCGAAGGCCGCGGGGGCCGCTGTGACGGGTCCCACGTCCGCCTGACCCTCGGCGCGTCGCGGGGCACCCGGTCGTAAACGCCCCTTTAGGGTGGCGGACCATGGCCCTGCGGCCCTTCGGAGGGTGCCGGATTGGCTTTCCCGCCGCAGGTGGGGGCAGGATGCGTAATCGGGCGCGAGGGTCTGACGCAAGACCCGGGTCCGGGGACTGTCCGAGGACCCTGGCAGCATCGGCTTCGATCACGCCTCAACGGCAAAAGAACACGGGAGTACAAACATGAACCGCAGTGAGCTGGTGGCCGCGCTGGCCGACCGCGCCGAGGTGACCCGCAAGGACGCCGACGCCGTGCTGGCCGCGTTCGCCGAGACGGTCGGCGAGATCGTTGCCAAGGGCGACGAGAAGGTCACCATCCCCGGCTTCCTGACCTTCGAGCGCACCCACCGTGCCGCTCGCACCGCCCGTAACCCGCAGACCGGCGAGCCGATCAACATTCCGGCCGGTTACAGCGTCAAGGTTTCGGCTGGTTCCAAGCTGAAGGAAGCGGCCAAGGGCAAGTAGCCTCAAGCAGCTGAAAGGGGCGGTCACCCAGTGGGTGACCGCCCCTTTTACGTACGGACGAGGCTTACAGCGCCGTCTTGCCGTTCGGCAGCTCGACCTTCGCGCCCAGCTCCTGGAGCTTCTCCATGAAGTTCTCGTAGCCGCGGTTGATCAGGTCGATGCCGTGGACACGGGACGTGCCCTGGGCCGCGAGAGCCGCGATGAGGTACGAGAAGCCGCCGCGCAGGTCCGGGATGACCAGATCGGCGCCCTGGAGCTTCGTGGGGCCGCTGACGACCGCCGAGTGCAGGAAGTTGCGCTGGCCGAAGCGGCAGTCGGAGCCGCCCAGGCACTCGCGGTAGAGCTGGATGTGCGCGCCCATCTGGTTGAGCGCGGAGGTGAAGCCGAGGCGGGACTCGTAGACCGTCTCGTGCACGATGGACAGGCCCGCGGCCTGCGTCAGGGCGACGACGAGCGGCTGCTGCCAGTCGGTCTGGAAGCCGGGGTGCACGTCCGTCTCCAGGGCGATCGCGTTGAGCGAGCCGCCCGGGTGCCAGAAGCGGATGCCCTCGTCGTCGATCTCGAAGGCACCGCCCACCTTCCGGTAGGTGTTCAAAAACGTCATCATCGAGCGCTGCTGGGCGCCGCGGACGTAGATGTTGCCTTCGGTCGCCAGGGCCGCGGAAGCCCACGAGGCGGCCTCCAGGCGGTCCGAGAGGGCGTGGTGGTTGTAGCCGCCGAGGCTGTCGACACCGGTGATCCGGATGGTCCGGTCGGTGTCCATGGCGATGATCGCGCCCATTTTCTGCAAGACGCAGATCAGGTCCTCGATCTCCGGCTCGACCGCGGCGTTCGACAGCTCCGTCACACCCTCCGCGAGCACGGCGGTGAGCAGGACCTGCTCGGTGGCGCCCACGGACGGGTACGGCAGGCGGATCTTGGTGCCGCGCAGGCGCTGCGGGGCCTCCAGGTACTGGCCGTCGGCGCGCTTCTCGATGGTCGCGCCGAACTGGCGGAGCACCTCGAAGTGGAAGTCGATCGGGCGGCCGCCGATGTCGCAGCCGCCGAGACCGGGGATGAAGGCGTGCCCGAGGCGGTGCAGGAGCGGTCCGCAGAAGAGGATCGGAATGCGCGACGAGCCCGCGTGGGCGTCGATGTCGGCGACATTCGCGCTCTCCACGTGCGACGGGTCCATGATGAGTTCGCCCGGCTCCTCACCGGGGCGGACCGTCACGCCGTGCAGCTGGAGCAGGCCGCGTACGACTCGGACGTCGCGAATGTCGGGGACATTGCGCAGCCGGCTCGGAGCGCTGCCGAGCAGCGCGGCGACCATGGCCTTGGGCACGAGGTTCTTCGCGCCGCGGACACGGATCTCGCCCTCCAGCGGGGTTCCGCCGTGGACAAGCAGTACATCGTCGGTGACGGTCATGAATCTCGCGTTCCGATTGGATGGACGGGGGGACCAAAGGGCAAGCGTAATGGCCGCGTACCCCCCTTCCGTAAGGCCAAGGGCACGCAAAACAGGTCATGAGTTCGCCACAACACGAACCGTGCGGAACCGGGCACTCCGGGTCACCGGCCGCGGCGTGCGCTCCGGTCGCACTCATGCGCCCTGATCTGCGTCGGTTCACGTACGGCCATTACCTCCCCGCTCACGGCGAAGATGCGGGATCATGTGGTCCATGACCGAGGTGTCCTCGCTCACAGGGCGGCTGCTCGTGGCCACACCCGCCCTGTCGGACCCGAACTTCGACCGCGCGGTGGTGCTGCTCCTCGACCACGACGAGGAGGGCTCCCTCGGCGTGGTCCTGAACCGCCCGACCCCCGTGGACGTCGCCGACATCCTGGAGGGCTGGGGCGATCTGGCGGGCGCGCCCGGCGTCGTCTTCCAGGGCGGCCCGGTGTCGCTCGACTCGGCATTGGGCGTCGCGGTCGTCCCCGGCGAGGAGGGCACGCCCTCCGGCATCCGGTTCCGCACGAGCCGCGTCGATCCCGTGGGCTTTCGCCGCGTGCACGGCGCGATCGGCCTCGTGGACCTGGAGGCCCCGCCGGAGCTGCTCTCCCCGGCCCTCGGCAGTCTGCGGATCTTCGCGGGGTACTCGGGCTGGGGTCCTGGCCAGCTGGAGACCGAGCTGGCGGACGGCGCCTGGTACGTGGTCGAGTCCGAGCCGGGTGACGTCTCCTCGCCGGATCCGGAGCGGCTGTGGCGGGCGGTGCTCAGACGCCAGCGCAGTGAGCTGGCGATGGTGGCGACCTATCCGGACGACCCTTCCCTGAACTGACCGAGGAAGCGCTCGGCCAGGGGGTGCGCGTCCCTGGCCGGAACCGCCAGGCGCACGGCGACGGGCGGGGCGTTCTTCAGGCGTACGTAGCGCAGGGACGGGTGGGAGTGTCTGCGGGCCACCGGTTCCGGGGCCACCCCCACGCCGTGGCCCGCGGCGACCGCCTCCAGCCACTCGTCGAAGTTGTCGGCCGTGCAGGCCAGGCGCGGGCGGCGGTCCTCGGGCCACAGCTCGGGGCCGGTCGTGCCGGTGACGGTGTTGACGACCAGGGGAAGGTCCGCGAGGTCCGGCCAGTCCACGACGCGGCGGCCCGCGAGTTCGGGCGCGTCACGGGCGAGGACCGCGATCCGCGGCTCGTGCAGCAGCAGCCGTGAGCGCACCGCGGCGCCGGGCGGGATGTCACCGCGTACGACCGCGATGTCGCAGGCGCCCGAGGTCAGGCCCGCCAGCGGGGTGTCACGGCGCACCAGGCGCACACCCGCGCCGGTGGCCGCCTTGAAGGCGTGGGCGAACTCCGCGCAGGCCTGGGGCAGGACGGAGGTGAACCCGAGCCGCAGGACCGGGGGTTCGCTGCCCGCGGACCGCAGCGCGGTGTCGACCCGGGACAGCAGCGGCGCCAGCTCCTCGCGCAGCCGGCATCCGGCGTCGGTGAGTTCGACGCGCCGCGTGGTGCGCTCCAGCAGGCGCGTGCCGAGGGCGTCCTCAAGGGCCCGCACGGTCCGGGTGAGCGCGGGCTGCCCCATGCGGAGCAGGCCCGCGGCGTGCGTGAAGTTCAGCTCCTCGGCGACGGCGAGGAAGGCGCGCAGGTGCCGAAGCTCCACGCGGTCCAGGGGCTCCTGAGGCCGTACGTCATTCATGCCGCCCCAGCATAAATGCGGCTCGGCGGGCATTTCCCCCGGGATGCGGAGGGTGCCTACGTTTCCCTCTCCCGAGCAGGACCGACGAGGGAGACAAGGGAGTTGAGCGGCATGCGCAAGGTGTGGTTGTTGATGGTGGGGGCCTTCACGCTGGGGCTCGACGCCTATGTGATGGCGGGCCTGCTGCCCGTCGTCGCCGGGGATCTGGGGACCACCGTCTCGCTCGCGGGGCAGATGGTCACCGTCTTCACCCTCGCGTACGCGGTGAGCGCGCCGCTCGTCACCGGGCTGCTGTCCGGCGTACGGCCGCGCGTGCTGATCGTTGCCGCGCTGGCCGTCTTCACGCTCGGCAACGGCCTCACCGCGCTCTCGCCCGGCCTCGGTGTCCTCCTCGTCTCACGGGCGGTGGCCGGTGTCGGCGCCGGGGTCTACTCGGCGCTGTCCACGGCCGCCGCCGCCTCGCTGGCGGGGCCGGAGCGCCGCGGGCGGGCGCTCGCGCTGGTGATGGGCGGCATGAGCACGGGCACGGTCCTCGGTGTTCCGCTGGGGGTGCTGCTCGCCGACCACACGTCCTGGCGGGCCACGATGTGGCTGGTGACGGGCCTCGGCGCGGTCGCGCTCCTGGGTCTCGCGGTGGGGCTGCCCGAGGTGCCCGCCGAGCCGCCGGTGCCGGTGCGGGCACGGCTGGGGGCGCTCGCCGACCGCAAGGTGCTGCCCATCGTGAGCGTCTCCTTCCTGGACGCGGTGGCGAGCCTCGGCCTCTACACCTACCTCGCGCCGGTGCTCGCCTCGACGGGCGGTGTGGACGCGGGCGACGTGGCCCCGTATCTGTGGGCGTGGGGGATCGGCGGGGTGCTGGGCAGTGTGATCGCCGGGCCGCTGGTGGACCGCACGGGCCGGGTGGTCCTCCTCGTGACGGGCATCGTGTCGACCCTGGTCGTCGCGCTCGGCGTGCTGCCGCTGCTCGGCGCCGCCGCCTTCCCCGCGCTCGTCGTCTGGGGCGCCGCGGGCTGGGCGTTCCAGGTCCCGCAGCAGCACCGGCTCCTCGCGTTGGGTGCCGGGCGCGGGACGGTCGCCCTCGCGCTCAACAACTCCGCGCTCTATCTGGGCAGCGCGGTCGGCTCCGCCTTGGCGGGCCTCGCTCTTTCGGTGGGCCTCGCGGCCCGTGCGTTGCCTTGGGCGGCGGCGGGGGTGGCTCTGGCGGGGTTCGTCCTGCACATGTCCGCGGCGCGGGGCCGCAGCGACTCCTTCGGCCCGCACGATCCGAACGGGCACCCGGCGGGGCCCAGCCGCTGCCGGGACGCGGCGAGCGTGAGTACCCTTGGCCCCTATGAGCACTCTTGAGCCCGAGCCCGAGCGCGGGGCAGGTACGGGGACCCTCGTAGAGCCGACGCCGCAGGTGTCGCACGGTGACGGCGACCACGAGCGCTACGCGCACTACGTCCAGAAGGACAAGATCATGGCGAGCGCGCTCGACGGGACCCCCGTCGTCGCGCTCTGCGGCAAGGTGTGGGTCCCCGGCCGCGACCCGAAGAAGTACCCCGTCTGTCCCATGTGCAAGGAGATCTACGAGTCCATGGGCGCCGGCGGCGACAAGGACAAGGGCGGCAAGGACGGCAAGAAGTAACTCCTACGGGGCCGGTTTGCGCCCCGCCGCAAAAGGGGCGTTGCGTGTACCGCAACGCCCCTTTTGCGATGTGCCCCCGCGTGACAGCCTTGCACGGCATGACCCTTGACCAGCTCATCCCGGCGCCCGCACGCGCCGAGGCCGTGCCCGGTTCCTCCTTCGCCGCCGGACCCTCCACCACCCTGTGGGCGGGCCCCGGCACCGAGTCCACCGAGCGCTGGCTGCGCGCCACCCTCGGCGCGGCCCTCGGTCTGCCGCTGCCGCCCGGTCCCGAGGGCGCGGGCGGCTCCGTCTCCCTGCTCCTCGACGGCTCCCTGGAGCCGGAGGCGTACCGGCTCACCGTCGACGAGGAGCGCGTCGAGATCCGCGGCGGCGCGGCCGCGGGCGTCTTCTGGGGCGCCCAGACGCTCCGCCAGCTCTTCGGCCCCGACGCCTTCCGGCGGGCGCCCCTGCGCCCGGACGTGCCGCGCTCCCTCCCCGCGGGCGTCGTCGAGGACGCCCCCCGCTTCGGCTGGCGCGGCATGATGCTGGACGTGGCCCGGCACTTCATGCCGAAGGACGGTGTCCTGCGCTACCTCGACCTGCTCGCCGCCCACAAGCTCAACGTCTTCCACTTCCACCTCACCGACGACCAGGGCTGGCGCGTGGAGATCAAGCGCCACCCGAGGCTCACCGAGGCCGGCTCGTGGCGGGCCCGCTCCAAGTGGGGCCACCGCAACTCGCCGCTGTGGGAGGAGCGCCCGCACGGCGGCTTCTACACCCAGGACGACATCCGCGAGATCGTCGCGTACGCGGAGTCCCTGCACATCGCGGTCGTCCCCGAGATCGACATCCCCGGCCACTCGCAGGCCGCGATCAGCGCCTACCCGCACCTCGGCAACACGGACGTCGTCGACACCGGGGCGCTGACCGTCTGGGACACCTGGGGCGTCAGCAAGAACGTCCTCGCCCCCACCGAGGACGTACTCCGGTTCTACGAAGGTGTCTTCGAGGAAGTCCTCGACCTCTTCCCGTCCACCTTCGTCCACGTCGGCGGCGACGAGTGCCCCAAGGACCAGTGGAAGGCCTCCGCCGCCGCGCAGGCCCGCGTCAAGGAGCTGGGCGTCGAAGGCGAGGACGGGCTCCAGAGCTGGTTCATCCGCCACTTCGACCAGTGGCTCTCGGCCCGCGGGCGGCGGCTCATCGGCTGGGACGAGATCCTGGAGGGCGGCCTCGCCGAGGGGGCCACCGTCTCCTCCTGGCGCGGCTACCGCGGCGGTATCGCCGCCGCCAAGTCCGGCCACGACGTCATCATGTGCCCCGAGCAGCACGTGTACTTGGACCACCGGCAGGACGGCGGCCCCGACGAGCCGATGCCGATCGGCTTCGTCCGCACCCTGGAGGACGTCTACCGCTTCGAGCCCGTCCCCGCCGAACTCACCGAGGAGGAGGCCGCCCGCGTCCTCGGCACCCAGGCCAACGTGTGGACCGAGGTGATGGAGCACCAGGGACGCGTCGACTACCAGGTGTTCCCGCGTCTTGCCGCGTTCTGCGAGGTCGCCTGGCGCAAGCTTCCGGCCCCCGCCGAGCGTGACTTCGCCGACTTCGAGCGGCGTATGAGCGCCCACTACGCGCGACTTGACGCCCTCGGCGTCGACTACCGGCCGCCGGGCGGCCCGTTGCCCCGGCAGCGGCGGCCCGCCCCCGAAGGGCTGACGGACAGTGACCTCGGCCGCCCGATCGAGGGGCCGCCCCCGAACGTGTGAGGTCCCGTCCGAGTGCCGGGCCGCCGCGGACCGGACCCGGCGGCCCGCGCCTCGCGCCCGCGCACGGGCCGCCGGAAGCCGTGCGAAAACGGCATATCCCCCTGGTCTGGGGACGAATGCCTCCTAGCGGACCCCCGCGTCGGGGCCCGGGAAGAATGTGCCAGAGTTGCCACGTCCGGGTTGGGAGCACGTACCGTACGGCGGAACAGGCGTAACGGCGACACGTCGCGAACGGCGAGCGCTTCACGTACGCGACGTAGGTGAAGTACGCGGCCGGGTATCGGGAAGGGGCAGCCGGTTTTGACCACGCACGCACCGCAGGCGGCACAGACACCGCAGTCGGTGAAGCTGCCCGCCACGCTCGACGAGGCCGTGGCGGCACTCGCCGCCATGCCCGCCGCCGTACCCGTCGCCGGCGGCACGGACCTGATGGCCTCGGTCAACTCGGGACAGCTGCGCCCCGCCGCCCTCGTCGGCCTCGGCCGCATCAGTGAGATCCGCGGCTGGCAGTACCAGGACGGGCACGGCCTGCTCGGCGCCGGGCTCACCCACGCCCGCATGGGCCGCCCCGACTTCGCCGCCCTGTTCCCCGCCCTGGCCGCCGCCGCGCGCGCCGCGGGACCGCCCCAGATCCGCAACGCGGGCACCCTCGGCGGCAACATCGCCTCGGCCGCGCCGACCGGCGACGCGCTGCCCGTCCTCGCGGCCCTCGAAGCCGTCCTGATCATCGCGGGGCCCGGTGGCGCCCGCCGCGAGATCCCCGTCTCGCACCTGCTCGCGGGCCGGGAGATGCTCCGCCCCGGCGAGCTGATCGGTTTTGTGCGCGTGCCGTTGCTGCACGCCCCCCAGGTCTTCCTCAAGGCGACCGGACGCACCGGCCCCGGCCGGGCCATCGCGTCCGTCGCGCTCGTCCTCGACCCCGCGCGGCGCGCTGTGCGGTGCGCGGTCGGCGCCATCGCGCCGATGCCGCTGCGGCCCCTGGAGGCCGAGCAGTGGGTCGCCTCGCTGATCGACTGGGACGGCGAGCGCGGCAGCCTCGTCCCGGAGGCGGTCACCGCCTTCGGTGAGTACGTGGCGGCCGCCTGCGTCCCCGACCAGCCCCCGGCGGCCGACGGCACGGAACAGCCGCTGCCGCCCGGCGTACTGCACCTGCGGCGCACCGTCGCCGCGCTGGCCCGACGAGCACTGGGGAGGGCGCTGTCGTGAGCGACGACCGGAACACCCACAACGGCGGCGGCTGGCAGCCGCATCCGCAGGGCGAGTACGACTCGGACGCCACGGCGTTCGTGCAACTGCCCGAGGGCATGCTGGACGCCCCGCTCGCCGCGCCCGGCCACGGCTATGTGCCGCCGCAGATAACGGTCACCCCGACCACCGCCGACGCCACCGACCCGGCGGCCACGGGCGCGTGGGTCATGCCGCCCGAGGTGACCGGGGCGGCACACCCGGAGCACCAGCCGGCGGAGAGCCACGGGTACGACCCCCGGGCGACCGGGCAGTGGAGCTTCACCGAGACGTACGGCCAGCAAGGGCACGACCAGCAAGGCCACGACCAGGGCCACGACCCGGGCCACGACCAGGGCTACGGGCAGCAGTACGGGCAGGGGGGCGCCGCTCCCTCGTCCGACATCACGGGGCAGTGGTCGATCCCGGTCGCCGAAGGTGATCTCCCGGACGAATCGGGCGAGTTCACGGCCTCCTCGCTGACCGGGGGCGGGGGCTACCCCGTGAGTACGCAGCTGAACTCCTGGCCCGGGGGCGGCATGCCTCCCGCGACCCTGCCGGGCGGGGCGCCCGCGCCCTGGGCGACGGGTGCGGGGGCCGGTGCGCCGTGGGGTGCGCAGGCCCCGGAGGTCGAGGAGGAGGCCGCTCAGGAGGAGCCGGGGGAGAGCCGGTTCGAGCAGACGACGCTGCTGCGGGCGGTCAGGGTGCCGCCCGCCGGGCAGTCGGGGGTCGAGGCGGCGCAGGCGGCGCAGGCCGCGGAGGCCGTCGAAGCCGCGCAGGAGACCGTCGAGGCCGCCCAGGAGGCCGTCGACGCCCTGACGGCTCCGGAGCCGCCGTACGAGGCCGCGTACGAAGCCCTTCACGAGGCCCCCGGGCCCGTGGACGTCTTCGGCACCCCCATCGACGTATCCCTCACGGCTGAAGCGTCCGTGGCGCCCGAGGTACTCGGCGTGCCCGAAGCACCCGAAGTGCCCGAAGTACTCGAAGCGCCTGAAACACCTGCTGAGCACGCCGAATCCGCCGAATCCGCCGAACCCGCCGAATCCCCCGAATCCGCTGCCGAGCCGGGCGAAGCGGATGAGCCGGAGGAGCGGGGCGAACCGGCCGAGCCGGTGGAGGAGAGCGGCGTCGCGGGCGACGCCGACGAAGCGGAGGCCGAGGCGACCGGCGCCGACGCCCCCGTCATCGCCCCCAACCCCCTCCACGACGACCACCCCCTCGGCTCCTACGTCCTGCGCGTGAACGGCACCGACCGGCCCGTCACCGACGCCTGGATCGGGGAGTCCCTGCTCTACGTCCTGCGGGAGCGGCTCGGTCTCGCGGGTGCCAAGGACGGCTGTTCGCAGGGGGAGTGCGGGGCCTGCAACGTCCAGGTGGACGGCCGTCTCGTCGCCTCCTGCCTGGTGCCCGCCGCCACCACCGCGGGCAGTGAGATCCGCACCGTCGAGGGCCTGGCCGCCGACGGGCAGCCCTCCGACGTGCAGCGCGCGCTCGCCGCGTGCGGCGCGGTCCAGTGCGGCTTCTGCGTACCGGGCATGGCCATGACCGTGCACGACCTGCTTGAGGGCAACCCCGCCCCCAGCGAGCTGGAGACCCGCCGCGCGTTGTGCGGCAACCTCTGCCGCTGTTCGGGCTACCGCGGGGTGCTCGACGCCGTGCAGGAGGTGGTCGCCGAGCGCGAGGCGTCCGCCGCCGCCGAGGCGTCGGCCCCCGCGCCGGACGAGCGGGCCGACGGGGCCCGCATCCCGCACCAGGCGGGCCCCGGCGCGGGTGGCGTCCACCAGAGCGCGTACGACGACGGTACGTACGGAGAACCGCGAGGCCCCTACGGCCAGGACGGAGGCCAGGCGTGAGCGAGGAGACCAGCAGCACGGCCACGCCCGCCGCCACCGCGCCGGGACCCGAGCCGCTGCCGCACGGCATCGGCGCGTCCCTGCCGTCGGCGGAGTGCCGCGCCAAGACGGAGGGCACCTTCCCCTACGCCTCCGACCTGTGGGCCGAGGGCCTGCTCTGGGCGGCGGTGCTGCGCTCCCCGCACGCGCACGCCCGCATCGTCTCCATCGACACCAGCCACGCGCGCGAGATGCCGGGCGTGCGGGCCGTCGTCACCCACGAGGACGTGCCCGGTGCCGCCTCGCACGGGCGCAGGACGCCGGACCGGCCGGTCTTCGCCTCCGATGTCGTACGCCACCACGGCGAGCCCATCGCGGCCGTCGCCGCCGACCACCCCGACACCGCGCGGATGGCCGCCGCCGCCGTCATCGTCGAGTACGAGGTCCTCGAACCGGTCACCGACCCGGAGAAGGCCTTCGAGGCCGAACCGCTGCACCCCGACGGCAACTTGATCCGGCACATCCCGCTGCGCCACGGCGACCCGGACGCGGCGGGCGAGATCGTCGTCGAGGGCCTTTACCGCATCGGCCGCCAGGACCCCGCGCCGATCGGCGCCGAGGCGGGCCTCGCCGTGCCGCGCCCCGACGGGGGCGTGGAGCTGTACATCGCCTCCACCGACCCGCACGCGGACCGCGACCGCGCCGCCTCCTGCTACGGCCTGGCGCCCGAGCGGGTCAAGGTCGTCGTCACGGGCGTGCCGGGCGCGACCGCCGACCGCGAGGACGCGAGCTTCCAACTCCCGCTCGGCCTGCTCGCGTTGCGGACCGGCTGCCCCGTCAAGCTGACGGCGACGCGCGAGGAGTCCTTCCTCGGTCACGCCCACCGCCACCCCACGCTCCTGCGCTACCGCCACCACGCCGACGCCGAGGGCCGCCTGGTCAAGGTCGAGGCGCAGATCCTGCTCGACGCGGGTGCGTACGCGGACACCTCGTCGGAGGCCCTGGCCGCGGCCGTCTCCTTCGCCTGCGGCCCCTACGTCGTGCCGAACGCCTTCATCGAGGGCTGGGCGGTCCGTACGAACAACCCGCCGTCCGGGCACGTCCGGGGCGAGGGCGCCATGCAGGTGTGCGCCGCGTACGAGGCCCAGATGGACAAGATCGCCAAGAAGCTGGGCGTGGACCCGGCCGAGCTGCGGCTGCGCAACGCCATGGCGACCGGCGACATCATGCCCACCGGCCAGACGGTGACGTGCCCGGCGCCGGTGGCCGAACTCCTCGCCGCCGTACGGGACTTCCCGCTGCCCGGCCTGCCCAAGGACACCCCCGAGGACGAGTGGCTGCTGCCCGGCGGCCCCGAGGGCGCGGGCGAACCGGCCGCCGTGCGGCGCGGTGTCGGCTACGGCCTCGGCATGGTCCAGCTCCTCGGCGCCGAGGGCACGGACGAGGTCTCCACCGCCACCGTGAAGGTCCACGACGGCGTGGCGACGGTGATCTGCGCGGCCGTCGAGACGGGCCAGGGCTTCACCACGCTGGCCCGCCAGATCGTCCAGGAGACCCTGGGCATCGACGACGTGCGGGTCGCCCCCGTCGACACCGACCAGCCCCCGGCAGGACCGAGCTGCCGGGGCCGCCACGCGTGGGTGTCGGGCGGTGCCGTGGAGCGCGCGGCGAAGATGGTCCGTACGCAGCTGCTCCAGCCGCTGGCCCACAAGTTCGGCATGTCCACCGAGCTGCTCCAGATCACCGACGGCAAGATCACCTCGTACGACGGCGTGCTCTCCACGACGGTGACGGAGGCGCTGGACGGCAAGGAGCTGTGGGCCACGGCCCAGTGCCGTCCGCATCCGACCGAGCCGCTGGACGAGGCCGGGCAGGGCGACGCGTTCGTGGGCATGGCGTTCTGCGCGATCCGCGCGGTCGTGGACGTCGACATCGAGATCGGTTCCGTACGGGTCGTCGAACTGGCCGTCGCCCAGGACGTGGGCCGCATCCTCAACCCGACCCAGCTGAAGGCCCGCATCGAGGCGGGCGTCACGCAGGGCGTGGGCGCGGCGCTGACGGAGAACCTCCGCACCCCGCGCGGCGTCGTCCGCCACCCCGACCTCACGGGCTACGCGCTCCCCACGGCCCTCGACACCCCGGACATCCGCATCGTGAAACTGGTGGAGGAGCGGGACGTCGTCGCCCCCTTCGGCGCGAAGGCGGCCAGCGCGGTCCCGGTCGTGACGTCACCGGCGGCGATCGCGGCGGCGGTCCGCGCGGCGACGGGCCGCCCGGTCAACCGCCTCCCGATCCGCCCGCAGGCGGCGGTGGCGGCACCGCAATAACCACCGCAATAACCGGGAGCCGCCGGGACACCCCCGGTGGCACGATGGACGCCATGACTACCACCCCTCACCCCACCGGTGTCATCGTCATCACCGGCATCATGGCGTCCGGAAAGTCCACGGTGGCCCAGGCGTTGGCCGAGCGGCTGCCGAAGGCGGCGCATGTGCGCGGTGACGTCTACCGACGGATGATCGTCTCGGGCGGCGCGGAGTTCGAGCCCGGCGCCGGGGGAGAGGCCGAGGCCCAACTCCGCCTGCGGTACAGCCTGTCGGCGTCCACGGCGGACGAATACGCGAGCGCGGGCTTCACGGTGATCGTCCAGGACGTCATCCTGGGCCCGGAGTTGAAGACGTACGTGGACCTCGTACGGACCCGCCCCCTGTACGTGATCGTCCTCGCCCCGCGCCCCGACGTGGTCGCGGCCCGCGAGTCCGGCCGCGGCAAGACGGGCTACGGCGCGTGGACGGTCCAGGACCTGGACACGGGCTTGCGCGAGACGACCCCACGGCTCGGCCTCTGGCTGGACAGCTCGGAGATGTCGGTGGAGGAGACGGTGGACGCGATTCTGGGGCGGTTGGAGGAGGCGCGGGTCGTCTGAACCCCCGCCGTGGAGGCCGTGGCGGGAATCGAACCCGCGTTACTGGATTTGCAGTCCAGCCCCTCAGCCACTCGGGCACACGGCCAAGACGTCGAGTCGTCGAGCTGTCGTCCCGTCGAATCGACTCCCTGAAGCTAGCCGTGGCTCTGCGGACACCTCAAGCGGTCACGGGGTGCCGCAACGGGACTGCCATGTGCCGTTCATGAAGCACTAGGTCAGCAGCTGACCTATATGCCTCCTAGCGTGGTGCTTGTCCTTACGGAGCGGTACCCAAGGAAGGCGGCATGACCATGCCCGGAACCGACACCACGACCTTCGACCAGGCGGCGACCACCGGCGAGCGCGCCGACCTGCTGGAGTCGTTGGACCACCACCGGACCATGCTCCGCCGCACCGCACGCGACCTCACCGACGAGCAGGCCGGCCTGCGCACCACCGCGAGCGAGCTGTGCATCGGCGGGATCATCAAGCACGTCACCGCGGTCGAGCGGGTCTGGGCCGCCTTCATCCAGGACGGCCCGGCGGCCCTCGGCGACTTCACCACCATGAGCGACGAGGACCTGGCCCAGCGCGCGGACGAGTTCCGCATGCTGCCCGGTGAGACGCTGGCGGGCATCCTCGCCGCCTACGCCGAAGTCGCCGCCGCGACGGACGCGTTGGTACGGGCGCTGCCCGACCTCGACGTCTCCCATCCTCTCCCCGCGGCTCCCTGGTGGGAGCCCGGCGGGTCGTGGACGGCCCGGCGCGTCATGCTGCACGTCATCGGCGAGACCTCGCAGCACGCGGGCCACGCCGACATCATCCGCGAGTCCCTCGACGGTGCCCTCAGCATGGCCTGAGCTACGTCGGCGCGTCCAGCTCCGCCCAGATCGTCTTGCACGGGCCGTACGAGGGCGGCCGCAGGTCCGTGCCCCAACGGTCGGCCAGGGCCTCGACCAGGAGCAGGCCCCGGCCCGACTCCTCCTCGGACGAGGGGCGCCGGGGGTGCAACGGCGGGCTCCGGTCCGCCCGCGTGTCCGACACCTCGATACGGAGTGTGTCCGTCGCGGAGACCGTCAGCACCAGCCGGAAGCTCCTGCCGGGCACGTGGCCGTGCAGCACGGCATTGCTCGCCAGCTCGGCGACGATGTGCTCCGCGGCTTCGTACGGACGCCCCCAGCTGCGGAGTTGCTCCCGCGCGAGGAGCCTGGCCAGGCCGGCGCCTCTTCGCGTGGCGGAGAGCAGGACCGTGAACTGGTGCGTGGGGGACGGGGTGTGTACCCCGGCGGTTTCTTGGTTCACGTCACTCAGCGTGGCGGTGCGGGTGCGCCGTGAACAGGGCTGTGGGCGGTGCGTACCGCGTTTGTCCCGTACTTGTCCCGCGTTGTCTCGGCTGTCTTGGGTGACGTACGGGTACGAGTGCGCGTTGGACTTGGTCGGACGTCGGAGGTGGGCGCGGTGGAGGAACGTAACGAAGGTGTGGATGAACCCGGTTGGGATGTCGACCCCGAGGACGAGATCAGCGCGGCGGTCGAGATGGTCGGCCAGCACCTGAAGCTGCGCAGGGAGGCGGCGGGGCTCCGCGTCGCGGAGTTCGCCGACGCGGTCGGCTACGGGGAGGACATGGTCCGGAAGGTCGAGCGCGGGGCGCGGATTCCTCGGCCCGAGTATCTGGACAAGACCGATGAGGTGCTGGGGGCGAATGGGCTCGTCTCCGCCATGAAGGAGAAGATGCGGGAGGCCAGGTATCCGAAGAAGACGCGGGACTTGGCGAAGCTGGAGGCCCAGGCGGTCGAAATCTGTGCCTACGGCAACCACAACCTGCACGGCTTGCTACAGACGAAGGGCTATGCCCAGGAACTGTTCCAGATGCGGCGGCCTGCGTACTCGCAGGACCAGATCGAACGAGATGTAGCCGCCCGCATGGCCCGGCAAGCGATCTTCGAGAGGTCACCTGCTCCCGCGCTCAGTTTCGTCCAGGAAGAGGTAACACTGAGGCGTCCGATCGGAGGCACAATAGTTCTACGCCGCCAACTCGAACGCCTGCTGGAGGTGGGGCAGTTGCGTAACGTCGAGATCCAAGTGATGCCGACGAACCGTACGGATCACGCCGGGATGGGTGGCCTCATCCAGATGTTGAAGTTCGCGGACGGCACGGCGGTGGGGCGCTCGGACGGTGCGTACAGTGGGCGCCCGGTTTCCGAACCGAAGCAGCTCCGGGTTCTCGAACTGCGCTATGGCATCATCCGAGCCCAAGCGCTATCGCCAGAGGCGTCGCTGGCCTTCATCGAGCAATTGCTGGGAGAGACATGATCCGCAACGCCTCAGCTGGTGCCAGCGCCGAGCTGAATTGGTTCAAGAGCAGCTACAGCGACAGCAACGAGTCCGGTGACTGTGTCGAGGTCGCCCTGGACTGGCGCAAGAGCAGCTATAGCAGTAGCAGCAACGGCGAGGATTGCGTAGAGGTCGCGCAGGGTTGGCACAAGAGCAGCTACAGCAGCAGCGGAGATGGAAACGACTGCGTAGAAGTCGCCGCCCCCACCCCCCGCACCATCCACATCCGCGACTCCAAGACC
>NZ_JODF01000090.1:0-35070 GCF_000717945.1 Streptomyces sp. NRRL S-920 | reverse complement strand
GGGGGGAGGGGGGGGGGCAGGCCGAGGAGCCAGGCGGCGCGGGGCAGGGAGTGGTGGGCGTTGGCGCCGACGACGAGGCGTACGGGGGTGCCTGTGCTCTGGGCGGGTGGGGTTTCGCGGGCGAGGAGCAGGGCGAGTTGGTTGGACTCGGTGCCGCCGGTGGTGACGAGGGCGTCCGCGCCGGGGTGGATGCGGGTGGCGATGGCGCGGGTGACGAGGGCTTCGAGGGCGGAGGCGGCGGGGGCCTGGTCCCAGGAGTCCATGGAGGGGTTGAGCGCGGAGGCGGCGAGGTCCGCGGCGGCGGCGACGGCGAGCGGCGGGCAGTGCAGGTGGGCGGCGCACAGCGGGTCGGCGGGGTCGGCGGCGCCTGCGGCGAGGGTGTGGACGAGGGTGCGCAGGGCCGCTTCGGGGCCGGTGCCGTGCTCGGGCAGGACGGGTTCGGCGGCGGCGCGGACCCTGGCGGTGACGGCGTCGGGGCCGCCGGCGGGGAGGGGGCCGCCCCGGGCCGCCGCCCCGTCGCGCAGGGCGTCGAGGGTGGCCGCGAGCAACGGCCTGAGGGCGTCGGGCCCTTGGGCGCCTCCGGCGAGGGGCGGCGGGGTGCGCGGGGTACTCATCGGGATGCCCTCCGGGTGTGCGTACAGGGGCACCAGCCTGTACGCCACATGAGCGGCGTGCCCGAATACTTCGGCGAACCGAACCCGAAAGTGGTACTGCCGTGCGGAGAAAACGTGTCGGTGCGGGCCGGGGTGCTAGGCGCTCCGGCCGACACGGAGATCTGTCAGGGACGGTGGGGGGGTCAGGAACGGTGGGGGGTCAGGGGCGGAAGTCGCTCTTGTGGTCCTGTGCCCATTGGGCGAAGGTGCGGGCGGGCTTGCCGGTGACGGCTTCGACGGTGTTGGTGATCTCCGGGGCGACACCGACGGATTCGGCGAAGGAGGCGAGGAGGGCGGGGAGCATCTGCGGCGGGACGTGCGGGAAGAGGTCGGGGCCGACTTCCTCGGCCGGTACGTCGATGAAGCGCAGGGTGCGGCCGAGGGTGGCGCCGATGATGTCGATCTGCTCCTCGGTGGTGACGGCCTCGGGTCCGGTGAGGCGGTGGACGGCGCCCTGGTGGCCGTCGTCGAGGAAGGTGCGGGCGGCGACGGCCGCGATGTCGGCCTCGTGGATGGGGGCGGTGACGGCGCCGGGGAAAGGCCCGCGCACGGTGTCGCCGACACGTATCTGGGGCGCCCACTGGAGGGAGTTGGTGGCGAAGGCGTTGGGCCGCAGGAAGGTGTGGGCGAGGCCGCTCGCCGCGACGCTCGCTTCGAGCTGGGCGTGCGCGATGTAGAGGGGGTGGCTGGTGTCGGCGCCGTCCTGGACGATGCCCGAGGACAGGACGGTGACGTGCTGGACACCGCCCGCGCGGGCCGCTTCCAGCAGGGCCTCGGTGTGGGTGCCGCCGGCGCTGAGGTGCAGGAAGAGGCCGGTGGCGCCGTCGAAAAGCGGGGCGAGGTCGGCGGGTTCGGGCTGGTCGCCGGAGAGGTCGAAGCGGGCGACCTGGGCGGCGGCGGGCAGGCCGGCGCGCTCCGGGGAGCGGGTCAGGCCGCGTACGGGGGCCTGTTCGGCGATGAGGTGGGTGACGAGGGCGCGGCCCACGTTTCCGGTGGCTCCGGTGACGACGATCACGGCTGGCTCCTTCTGGTCCTGAGCGTGCGCGCCTGAGACCCGGAGAGCCATGGGGGGCCGGTGGGCGGGGGGCCGGGTGGGCCTGGGCCGGATGGCCCTAGGCCGGATGGCCGATGGCCCGGTAGCCCGACGCCGGGTAACCGACGGCCGGCTGGCCGGAAGCCGGTCAGCCCGACGGCCGAGTGCCCGATGCCGGATTAACAACGGCCGAGTGGCCCGACGCCGGATAACCGACAGCCGAGTAGCCCGACAGCCGAGCGCCCGGAAGCCGGTCACCCCGACGCCGGATATCCGACGGCCGAGTAGCCCGACAGCCGGGTAACCGACGGCCGAGTGGCCGGAAGCCGGTCAGCCCGACGCCGAGTAACCCGACAGCCGAGCGCCCGAAAGCCAGTCACCCCGACGCCGAGTAACCCGACAGCCGAGTACCCGAAAGCCGGTCACCCCGACAACCGAGCAGCCCGACAGCCGAGCGCCCGAAAGCCAGTCACCCCGACGCCGAGTAACCCGACAACCGAGTACCCGAAAGCCAGTCACCCCGACAACCGGGTAACCCAACAGCCGAGTACCCGAAAGGCGGTCACCCCGACAACCGGGTAACCCAACAGCCGAGTACCCCGAAGCCGGTCGTCCCGACAACCCACTGGCCCGCTGGCCCGCTGGCCCGCTGGCCCGCTGGCCCGCTGGCCCTAAGGGTCCTGGTGGCGGCAGCCGTGCCGGCGGTTCCGGCCCGGCTCTTGATCGAGCCTAGGCCGGTACCACCGGGAACCGAATCGTCGTTTGGGACCAGGGGGAGTAGGCCCCCGGACCTACGTCCGCAGACCTCGGTCAGCCCTCGCCCGCGCCCTGGCGGACCCGCAACGCCCTCGCCAGGTCGTCGAGTTGGTCGACGAACTTGCGGCGCAGGGCGGGGACGGGGTCCGCGTCGCGCAGGCACCGCTCGCCCAGCCGGAGCGTCTCGGCGTCGACGAGGGGGGCGGGGAAGGCCCAGCGGCCCACGATGTCGGCGACGGCGGGGCCGCGCCGGGCGGCGACGGTGACGGCGTCCTCGTAGTAGCGCGGGACGTACTCCTGGAGGAGGTCGGCCTGTTCGGGCTGCCAGAAGCCCTGCGCGGTGGCTCTGAGGAGGTAGTTGGACAGTTCGTCGGAGGCGAACATCGCCTCCCACGCGGCCCTCTTCGCGGCGGCGTCGGGCAGCGAGGCCCGGCAGCGGGCGGCGCCTTCCCGGCCGGTGGCGCTCGGGTCCCTGGTCAGCTCGGCGGCGATGGCCGCCTCGTCGGTGGCGTCGAGCACGGCGAGCCGGGCGAGGACGCGCCAGCGCAGCTCGGGGTCGAGTTCGGGGCCGCCGGGCACGGTGCCCTCGGTCAGCCACACCTGGAGGGGTGCGGGCTGGGTGGCGACGTCGATGGCGGTGCGGACCGCGGTGAGACGCAGGCCGGGGTTCGAGCCGTCCTCGGTGCGCCGGATCAGGTCGCGGCAGAGTTCGCCGAGGGCGGCGAGGGCGGCGGGCCGCTCGCCGGGGCCGGTGTAGCGGTCGGCGATGTGGGCGGTGGCGAAGGCGAGTACGCCTTGGACGATGGCGAGGTCGCTCTCCTCGGGGAGGTGGGCGAGGGCCGCCGTCAGGTAGGAGCCGCCGTCGAGTTCGCCGTCGCGGACCATGTCCCGCAGGCTGTTCCACAGGACGGCGCGGGTCAGCGCGTCGGGGACCTGGGAGAGGCCGCGCAGCGCGGTCTCCTGGGAGGTGTCGTCGAGGCGGATCTTGGCGTAGGTGAGGTCCTGGTCGTTGGGGACGATCAGGGCGGGGCGGCCGCCGTCGCGGGGCGGGGCGGTCTCGGTGGCGGGGACGTCGGTTTCGTAGCGCTCGCGCAGGACCAGGGCGGGGGCGCCGGAGAGGTCGCGGTCGTAGACGCCGACGGCGACGCGGTGGGGGCGGCCGCCGTCGGGGGCGCCGGGGCCGGCGTCGCGGTCGAGGGTGAGGGTCCATTCGCGTCCGGCGTGCAGGACCTTCGGGGTGAGGGTGTCGACTCCGGTGGTGCGCAGCCAGGCCTTGGCCCAGGCGTGTACGTCCCGGTCGGTGGCGTGGGCGAGGGAGTCGATGAAGTCGTCGAGGGTGGCGTTGGCGAACTTGTGCCGTGCGATGTGGGTGTTGATGCCGGCGAGGAAGTCCTTCTCGCCGAGCCAGGCGACGAGCTGGCGCAGGGCGCTTGCTCCCTTGGCGTAGGAGATGCCGTCGAAGTTGAGCAGCGCGGACGCGGTGTCGGGCACGGCGTGCGGGTCGGGGGCGACGGGGTGGGTGGAGGGGCGCTGGTCGGCGTCGTATCCCCAGGCCTTGCGGGCGATGCCGAAGGCGGTCCACGGGTCCCTGGAGCGGGTGGTCCCGGCGGTGGCCACCGTGCTCGCCCCCGTGGTGGTCCCGGTGGTGGCCCCCGCGCTGGTCTCGGCGATGGTCTGGAAGCCCATGTACTCGGCGAAGGACTCGTTGAGCCAGATGTCGTCCCACCACCTGAGGGTGACGAGGTCGCCGAACCACATGTGGGCCATCTCGTGGGCGATGGTCATGGCGCGTGACTGGCGCTCGGTGTCGGTGACGGCGGAGCGGAAGAGGTACTCGTCGCGGAAGGTGACGAGCCCGGGGTTCTCCATGGCGCCCTCGTTGAACTCGGGGACGAACGCCTGGTCGTAGGAGTCGAAGGGGTAGGGCTCGTCGAACTTCTCGTGGTAGCGGTCGAAGCAGGCGCGGGTGATGTCGAGGATCTCGTCGGCGTCGGCGTCCATGAAGGGCGCGAGGGAGCGGCGGCAGTGGATGCCGAAGGGCAGTCCGCGGTGTTCGGTGCGCACGGAGTGGTAGGGCCCGGCGGCGACGGCGACGAGGTAGGTGGAGAGGGGCGGGGTGGTGGCGGCCCGCCAGGTGCCGTCGCCCTGGTGTTCGGTGATGCCGTTGGCGAGGACGGTCCAGCCCGCGGGGGCGGTGACGGTCAGCTCGAAGGTGGCCTTCAGGTCGGGCTGGTCGAAGGCGGCGAAGACGCGCTGGACGTTCTCCAGGAACAGCTGGGAGTACGTGTAGGTCTCGCCGTCGCTGGGGTCGGTGAAGCGGTGCATGCCCTCGCCGGTGCGGGAGTAGCGCATCGCGGCGTCCACGCGCAGTTCGTGCTCGCCCGCGGTGAGCGCGTCGAGGGGGAGGCGGTTGTCGACGAGGTCCGCCGGGTCCAGGGGGCGCCCGTCGAGGGTGGCGGAGCGCAGTTCGGCGGGCTTGAGCTCGACGAAGGTGGCGCCGTCGGCGCGGGTGGCGAACCGGATGACGGTACGCGAGTCGAAGGTCTCGCGGGCGGGGTCCGCCGCCTGGGTCAGGTCGAGCTCGACGGTGTACCGGTGGACGTCGATGAGCTGGGCTCGGGTCTGCGCTTCGTCGCGCGTCAGTGCGGGCATGGGGCCATGCTGCCCGATGGCGGTGGCCGCGGTGTAGGACGAAGATCTCCGCGCCGCCGGGGCGGGCTCTAGCAGGACTTCGGCTCTAGGAGGACTTCGCGATCGTCTCGTGGTGGCGGATCACCTCGGCGATGATGAAGTTGAGCAGCTTCTCGGCGAAGGCGGGGTCGAGCTTGGCGCTCTCGGCGAGTTCGCGCAGCCGGGCGATCTGGCGGGCCTCGCGGTCCGGGTCCGCGGGCGGCAGGTGGTGGTTGGCCTTGAGGTGGCCGACCTGCTGGGTGCACTTGAAGCGCTCGGCGAGCATGTGGACGACGGCGGCGTCGATGTTGTCGATGCTGTCGCGCAGCCGGGACAGCTCGGCCCGCACGGCGGCGTCGGAGGCAGGGGACACGGCCGCGTCGGGGGCGGGGAGTGCGCTCGCGTCGGAGGCGGGGACGCCGTTCGCGTCACTGGTGTGGCTGGTGTTCATGGGCCACGAGCCTACGTTGCCGGTTCGGGACCGCCCGCCGCGGAGGAGCGCAGGATCGGCGGGTGCTCGGGGTCCGGTATCTGCTGGGACCAGCCGCCGGGGACGGCCCGGCCCTGTTGTTCGCGGAAGCGGACGGGGGCGGTGCCGACGCGGCGGGTGAAGAGGCGGGAGAAGTAGGCGGGGTCGTCGTAGCCGACGCGGCGGGCGACGGCGGCGACGGGCAGTTCGGTGGCGGCGAGGAGTTCCTTGGCGCGGCCGAGGCGGATGCCGAGGAGGTAGTCCTTGGGGCTGCATCCGGCGCCGCGCCGCACGGCGGTGCGCAGTTCGGCGGGGGTCATGCCGTGCCGGGCGGCGTGTTCGGCGACGGTCAGCGGCCGGAACGCGTCGCGTGCCAGCGCTTGGAGTACGGGGTCGCCGTCGGGGGCGATGTCGGCGCGGGCGCGGCGCAGGGCGACGAGGAGTTCGTGGACGGCGGCGCCGGTCTCGACTTCGAGGAGGGGGTTGCCGCGGCGGGCGGCGCGGGCGATGCGGCCGACGGCTGCCCGGGCGCCCGCCGCGTCGGAGAGCGGCACGACGGGGCGGTGGGGTTCGATGTAGCCGAGTTCGGTGTACGTGGTGGTGGCGGGGCCGGTGAAGTCGACGAAGCACTCGTCCCAGCCGGTGTCGGGGTCGGGCCCGTAGTGGTGGCGTACGCCGGGGGTGAGCCAGATCAGGGCGGGCGCGGTCACCGTCGTGGCTCTGCCGTCGGGGCCGCGGAACCAGCCGCCGCCCGCGCTGATGACGACGGCGACGTGGTGGTCGAGGGTGCGGGGGCCGACGGTCGGCAGGAGGCCGTGCTGGAGGCCGACGCCGAGGCAGGCGAGGCCGAGCCGGTGGTGGGTCGGGCTGGGAGTGAAATACCGCATCCAGGTGTGGTACAACCGCATGCCCCTTCCGGTGCGGGCCGCGCCGGCCCGCTCGCTGCGTCCAACGGGACCCGATCTTTGTCCATGGACCCCGCCGCCCGCCAGAGGTGATCGTGGGCGTGCGGTACGGAGGCGGGCGGGACGGAGGGGGACGCGATGGGCGCATTCAGGGTCGGCGAGGACGATTTCGAGCTGGAGGGGCGTCCGGTGCGGCTGCTCTCCGGCGCGCTGCACTACTTCAGGGTGCACGAGGAGCAGTGGGGTCACCGGCTGGCGATGCTGCGCGCGATGGGGCTCAACTGTGTGGAGACGTACGTGCCGTGGAATCTGCACGAGCCGCGTCCCGGCGTGTTCCGTGACGTGTCGGCGCTCGGTCGTTTCCTGGACGCGGCGCGGGCGGCGGGTCTGTGGGCGATCGTCCGCCCGGGGCCCTACATCTGCGCGGAGTGGGAGAACGGCGGGTTGCCGCACTGGCTGACGGGTGCGCTGGGAGCGCGGGTGCGCACGCGTGACGGGGCGTATCTGGCGCATGTGGAGCGCTGGTTCGGGCGGCTGCTGCGGGAGGTCGTGCCGCGCCAGTACGGCGGCCCCGAGGGCGGTTGCGTGATCATGGTGCAGGTCGAGAACGAGTACGGCAGCTACGGCTCGGACCAGGTGTATCTGCGCAGGCTGGCCGCTCTGCTACGTGCCGAGGGTGTGCGGGTGCCGCTGTGCACCTCGGACGGGCCCGAGGACCACATGCTGACCGGTGGCTCGATCCCGGGGGTCCTCGCGACGGCGAACTTCGGGTCGGGGGCGCGGTCGGGCTTCGGGACGCTGCGCGCGCACCGGCCGAAGGGGCCGCTGATGTGCATGGAGTTCTGGTGCGGCTGGTTCGACCACTGGGGTGCGGACCATTGCGTACGGGACGCCGAGGACGCGGCGGCGGCGCTGCGGGAGATTCTGGAGTGCGGGGCGTCGGTGAACATCTATATGACGCACGGCGGTTCGAACTTCGCGGGCTGGGCGGGCGCGAACCGGGGCGGGGGCGCTCTGCACGACGGGCCGCTGGAGCCGGACGTGACGTCGTACGACTATGACGCGCCGATCGACGAGTCCGGGCGTGCGACGGCGAAGTTCTGGCGCTTCAGGGAGGTCCTCGCCCCGTACGCGTCCGGGCCGCTGCCCGAGCCGCCCCCTCCCCCGCCGGCCCTCGGTGCCCGCGTGTCGGCGGTGCTCACCGACTGGTCGCCGCTGGACACGGTCCTGGAGCGGCTGGGCACCCCGGAGGCGGAATACGCCGTACCGCCCTCCTTCGAAGAGCTGGACGTGGACCGCGGCCTGGTGCGCTACACCGTGACGGTGCCGGGCCCGCGCGGGCCGTATCCGTTGAGTGTGCGGGGGCTTCGCGATCTGGCGGTCGTGTACGTGGACGGGGAGCGGGCCGGTGTCCTGACCGAGGACGCGCCCGTGCTGGAGACCCCGGTGGCCGGGCACGCGCGCGTGGAGCTGTGGGTGGAGTCGCTGGGCCGGGTCAACTACGGGCCGCGCACGGGTGAGACCAAGGGGGTCACCGGAGGGATCCTCCACGAGCGGCAGTATCTGCACGGGGTGCGGGCGCGGGGTCTGCGGCTCGACGCGTTCGACGTGCCGTCGGCGGTACGGGGGATCCCCGCGACCGGCGCCGCGGAGGGCCGCCCCGGCCTGTACCGGGGCACGGTCGAGATCACCGCCCCCGGCGACGCGACCCTCGAACTCCCCGGCTGGACCCGGGGCTTCGTCTGGCTGAACGGCTTCAACCTGGGCCGCTACTGGTCGATCGGCCCGCAGCGGACGCTGTACGTGCCGGGTCCCGTGCTGCGGGAGGGCAGCAACGAGGTGTGGGTGCTTGAGCTGGAGGGGACGGCCGGGGCGGCACTCACCCTGTCCTGAGGGCCTGGGCCGCCCCCTCAGAGGTCTCAGACCTCGCTCACCTCGAACGCGTCGAGCACGAACTCCGCGGTGCCGTCGTCGCCGGTCTTGCGCAGGCCGACCCAGGCCTCTCCCTCGGCGGGTGCCGTGAACTCGTAGGTGAGGGTGGTGGGCGCGGTGGTGGCGGGGAGTTCCGCGCGGTCCGTCTCGCGGGGGTCGGGGGCGTCGACGGCGGTGATCCAGGCGTACTGGCCCGCCTTCTCGTTCTCGTAGCGGAAGGAGACGCGGTAGCGCCTGCCCGGGGTGAAGCGGACGGTGTGCGGCACGGTGCGGTAGACGAGGCCGGTGTTCTCGCCGCGGGACTTCAGGGAGTTGGTGCCGTCGATGACGTCGTCGATCGCCTTGCCGTTCCAGCCGCGCTGGGTGTACGGGGCGTGGCGCTGGGCGATGTGGGTGCGCGGGTCGGTGACGCCGCCCGCGTCGCCCTTCACGAAGGGCCCCCAGCCCTGCGGGACGTGCTCGAAATCCTCGTGGACGAGGGTGTTGCGGGGCCGCTTGACGGGGTGGGCCGCGACGACGCGTACGTTGTCGAAGCGCACGCGCGCGTGGCCCGCCTCGGCGCGCAGGGTCAGCTCGGCGGTGCCACCGCCCTCGGGGACGGTGAAGTGCGTGAACATGCGCTGGAAGCGGGTGCCGTGCTTGCGGTCGGCGGCGACGTGGTTGCCCGCGGTGGAGGTGTGGGTGAAGTTGGCCGCGGTGACGCCGTCGGGGGTGCGCACCTCCAGGGAGGCCTTGCGCCGCTCCCCCGCCCGCTCGCCGACCTCGACCTGGACGGACGCGACGTAGGTGCCTGCCTTGAGGCGGGCGAGCCGCTGTCCTACGGAGGCGGCGGCGCCCGCGCCGATGACCAGCTCGTGATCGCCGAGCGCGCCGCGTTTCACGGTGGCGGGCCCGCTGACCTTCCAGCCCTTCAGGGAGCCGGAGTGGAAGCCGGGGTCGTGCAGTGCGGTGCCCTGCCCCCACTTCGGGTCCGGCAGCGCGGCCGCGCGCTCGCGGTAGAGGACGTAGGGCTGTTTCGGCTCGGCCTCGATGGTGACTTTTCCGCTCGCTACGGAGACGTACGACTCGAAGACGCGCCCCTGGTCGGTGAGCCGGTACAGGGCGACGCGGGAGCGGGTCGCCCACGCGCGCGGGAGCCGCCAGGTGCTGGCGCCGCCGGTGGGGTTGTAGTGGTACAGCTTGGCGGGGTCGGTGGCCTTGCGGGGCTCCCAGGGCAGGAGGTATCGGCCGTCCTCGTAGACGAGGTGTCCGTCGGTGGTGATGCGCCGCTTGCCTTCGGAGGCGTCGGTGACGGCGGTCCGCGTGGGGCCGAAGAAGGTGATCTCGTGCTCGTCCCAGGTCTTGATGGGGTACGCCTGGAGGTACTTGGCGGGCAGCGAGTGGGTCCAGATCAGGTCGTAGAAGGCGTGCCAGTCGGTCTTGCCGACCCAGCCCTCGAAGTTGCCCATGCGGGCGATGCCGAGGAGGGTGGGCCACTTGTCGGCGAAGACGTCCTTCTGGTGGTTGCGGATGAAGCGGATGAGGCGGGAGTTGATGCCGCGCGAGGTGTCGCCGCCGTAGTCGGGTTCGGTGGCCCAGTGCGACCAGATCGCGGAGCGTTCGAGGCCGTGGCCCCATTCGGTGGTGACGATCCAGCCCTGTTCGCGCAGGGCCCGCTGGAGGCGGTCGGAGGTCCAGCCCGAGTCGCGGAAGACGTCGATGTAGAGGGTGTTCAGGCCGTGGCCGGTCTGGGCGCGCAGGTCGGCGAAGCGCTGGACGATGTCTCCGGAGACCAGGTCGCGGCGCTGGTCGATGCGGTAGCTCTGGTCGAGCCAGTCCCACTGCTCGTCGGTCTTGTCGACGAGCTTCTCCGAGAAGGCGTTCGCGACGGGGTAGGACTCGGTGGCGTTGACGTGCACGCCGAAGTCGCTGTGCCACTTCCTGCCCTCGCGGACGAGGGTGTTGAGGTCGTCGAGGCCGCCCGCGCGCGTGTTGTAGTTGTTCGCGTAGTCGGGGTGGGCGGAGTCGTGGCCCTCGGACTGGTAGCCCTTCAGGAGCGTGTACTGGCGCAGTCCGTCGGTGGCCAGGTGGATCCGCTTGACGTGGTCGAGGGTGGTGAGGAACGGATTGGTGGCCTGCGAGGCGAAGTTGAAGGGGATGTGCGGGACGACCCGCAGATGCTGTTCGTCGGCGCCGAGGGGGGTCACCATGATGTCGCGGAAGGCGATGGCGGCGTCCTGCCAGTCGACCTTGCCGTCGCCGTTGCGGTCGCCGGTGATGACGACGGTGGCGTACGGGAGGGGTTCGGTGGCGTCGAGGGGCGCGGTCGCTGCGCGGTGGGTCCACTGCCCCGGGGTGAGGCGGGCCTCTACGTAGTCGGCCGTTCGCACTGTCTCGCGCCACAGGCGGCCGTTGTCCCAGGTGGTGCCTGCCTGGGAGGTGGGCTTGTCGTAGACGGTGTTCGTCTCGACGGCTCCGCCCAGGGTGTCGTGCGCGACGACGGCGTACGCGCATCCGACGGGCGCCTCGGCGGGCGTGTCCTTGTCCGGCCGGACCAGGGTGTCGCCGCTCTTGGCCTGGTCGAGCTGCACCCGGGCGGCGAGGAGTGCGGCACCGGGCTGGTCGTCGCGCACGGAGAGCAGGGCGAGGCCGGGAACGCGCAGGGTGCCGACCCGCAGCGCGTCGGTGTCGGCGATCCTCGTGACGCGCCAGTGGACCTGGCGGCCTTCGACCGCGATCTCGGCGTCGATCCGGGTGCCGCCGTCGAAGGCGAGTACGTACGTGATGCGGGACCGGCCCGCTCTCGCGGTGACCTTCGGAGTGTGCGCGCTCTCGTCGATGAGGACGGTGGTGACGGCGTCCCGGCGGCCGTGCAGGACGGCGCCGCTCGCGCGGTCGGTGTACGAGACGACGCGCGGGAAGCCGGTGGCGACGCGGACGTCCAGGTGGGCGGAGCGCAGGGTCACCTCGTCCGCGAGGGGTTCGGCGGTGGTGCCGAGGGCAGTGGCGGCGTGGGCCGTGGCGGCGTGGGCGGACGCGGTGGAGCCCACTCCGAGGGCGGCTCCCACCCCGGCGATCGCCCCGGTGGCGACCACGGCTCGGCGGCTCGGCCCGGACGTGTCTGACGGCGGCATGCGGCACCCCTCCACGGGTCGGTTCTCGGTGCCGATCACGATGCGCCGGGCGGGGCTGATGCGCCTATGGACAAAGCGGTGACGGGTGTTGGACTTACCGTCGGGAGCCGGGGCCGCCCCACGCGGCAGCGGGCCTCCCCCGTGCCGAAGCGGCCTGCCCATGCCGAAGCGGGCCTCCCCATGCCGAAGCGGGGCGCCCACCAGCGTGGGCGCCCCGCTTCGGTGCCGCGGGACGTCAGAGTCCCGCCGCCGCCCTCTCTATGTCCGTGGCGAACGTCGACACCTCGGTGTAGACGCCGGGGAACTTCGGCCGAGCGCAGCCGTTGCCCCAGCTGACCACGCCGACCTGGATGTACGCGCCGGCCTCGTCCTTACGGAACATGGGGCCGCCCGAGTCGCCCTGGCAGGTGTCGATGCCGCCCTGGGCGAGGTTGCCGGCGCATATCTCCTCGCCGGGCGTGAGGTCGGCGCCGTACGCGGCCTTGCAGTCGGCGTCGCTGACGAACGGCACGGTCGCCTTGAGGAGGTAGCGCTGCTGGGCGCCGCCTTCCCGGTCGGCGCCCCAGCCCGCGACGGTGAAGTTGCCGTTGTTGTACTTGGTGTCCTTGGCGATCTTCAGCGTGGGCAGGTCGATGGGCTTCGCCAGCTTGATGAGCGCCCAGTCCTTGCCCTTGCCGTTGTAGCCGGGGGCCTGGAGGACCTTGGTGGACTTGACCTTGATCGCGGAGGAGCTGCGCAGGTCGACGACGCCCGCGGTGGCGGTGATGCTGGTGTTGTTGCCGGAGCCGTCCACGCAGTGGGCGGCGGTCAGCACGATGTTCTTGGCGTACAGGGAGCCGCCGCAGCCCATCGACAGACGGACCATGAACGGGAACTCGCCCTGCTTGGCGGTGGTCCCTCCGACGATACGCTCGCTCGGCTGGGGGGCCGGGTCGGGGGCGGCGGACGCGGCCACCGGCTGGAGGCTGAGGGTGGCGAGCGCGATCGTGCCGAGGGTGGCGGCTCTCTTGACGCCACGCAGCTTGGTCTTCAATTGTCTGCCCTTCGTGGGGGGTTGTTGGGGCATGCAAGGGACCCCGCCGGCCGCACGGATCGCCCGGATGGCATGAGCCCGACAAAGCGTTGCCCCGGATTATGGAGATCGGTGTCCGCTCAAGGCAAGGGGCTATTTCCGGCCAGGACATGCCGCACGAGCCGCTCCCCTCGCCGCCACCGGCCGTACAGTGGAGCCGAGTTGCGGTGTCCCGATGGCTGACATCAGGGGGTGCGGGCGTGACGGTCGGCGGCGGACCTGTCGTGCACGGCTACCCCCATCTGGAGACCGTGCGCGCCGCCATCACCGCGCTCTACAAACGCCTCTCGTACGACACGGTCCACGCCTTCGACACCAGCGTCGCCCCCGTCGACGTGGCCTTCGGCGACCAGGACGACCTCTATCCGGGTGTGCAGCGGGTGGCCCGCGCGATGGTGCGGCACCTGCGGCTGCCCGACGCCCGCGTGATCGTCAGCTTCCGCGCGATGGAACACGCCGCGTCCGTCGAACTGGCCGCGGGCCCCGAGTACTTCATCGAGCTGAACGACCGTTTCCGCACCCATCGGCGGGACATCGGGGCGGCGCTCGCCCACGAAGTCATGCACGTGTATCTGCACCGGCTCGACCTGTCGTTCCCCGGCACCCGCGACAACGAGATCCTCACCGACACGGCCGCCGCGTACCTGGGCGCGGGCTGGCTGCTCCTCGACGCCTACCGCGAGGACGGCGCCTCCTCGCAGAAGCTCGGCTACCTCACGCCGGAGGAGTTCGGCTACGTCCTCGCCAAGCGGGCGCTGGCCTTCGGCGAGGCCCCGGAGACCTGGTTCACCAGCGCGCAGGCGTACACGGCGTACACGAAGGGGCTCGCCCACGCCCGCCGCGACGAACAGCGGCCGCCGCTGACGGCGGCGGGCCGGGCGGGCAGACGGCGGTACGCGAAGGACCGGCGGTACGCGCGGGAGCACAGCGCGGGGACGCCGCCCGAGGCGGGGACGCGGGACGGGACGTACGCCTTCTCGACCGACGGCCTCGGCGCGCTGCGGGTGTCGTTCCCCTGCCCCACGTGCTGCCAGCGGATCCGTGTGCCGGCCCGCTTCCCCAAGCTCTCGGCTTCGCTCGAGCAGGGGGCGCCCCCATCGCGTTGCCGCCCTCCTCCGCCTTGCATCTCGACGCACCAGACCCCGCTCACCAGAGCAGAAAGGTCACCGCCACCCAAGTACGGCCTGATCCGCCGGACAGGCCCTAGCGCGCTTGGGCTTACGACCAGTGCGAGGGGCGGGTCAGGGAGGCCGGGAGGCGGGTGCGGTCGTCGCCGCGGGCCGCGTTCACCTGTGACTGCGTGAGGAAGAGCGCGCCGGTGAGGTCGGCGCCCCGCAGGTCCGCGTCGCGCAGGTCGGCGCCGATCAGGTCGGCCGTGCGCAGATCGGCGTCGCGCAGGTCGGCCGCTATGAGGTAGGCACCGCGCAGGTTCGCGCCCCTGAGGTCGGCGCCCTTGAGCCGCGCGCCGAAGAGGTCCGCTCCCCTGCGCTCCTTCTTCTTGCCGCCGATGCCCTTGCGTACGAGTTCACTGGTGCGCAGCAGGAGGACGTTGACGTCCTCGCGGTGGGCGGCGACGTCGGTGTCGGTGATCGCCTCGGGGGTGCCCTGGGCCAGTTCCTCGGTCCGGGCGAGGCACCTGCGCAGGTCGGCGCGGATCGGCTCGGTCTGCGGGAGGGTGAGCGCCTCGGTCAGGTACCAGAGCAGTTCGTGGAGTTGCCGCATGATCGGGAACACCGCGAACATCTGCTGGGCGGTGGCCGGATCCTTGCGCCAGTCGCGCCCGCCGAAGGTGCCCTGCGAGACGTGCTGGCCCGCGCCGAAGCAGTCGTACACGGTGCAGCCCCGGAAGCCCTTGTCCCGCAGGTCGCTGTGGATGCCGCAGCGGGAGTCCGGCTGGAGGTTGGCGCAGGGCTTGCCGGCGTCCTTGTCGACGGCGAAGTCCGAGGACGCGGAGAAGGCGAGAGCCACACAGCAGAGCCCGAAGCAGCTGCCGCAGTCGGCACGGAGGCGGGCGGGGTCGCCTTCGAGCGGGATCAACGCGAGGGCCTCGCGCTCCGACGCCATGGGAGGGCTCCTTCTCAGAACTTCGTACGGTGCGAGCGCGTGGACCGACGGCGCAGCTCGCCGCCCTACCTGGCGTGTCCACGCGGGGTAAACGGGTGGGTGGGTGGGGAAGCCCCGCCGCGGAGCGGCGGAGACCCCCCACGGCGGGAGAGCCGAAAGACTACGCCGCCCTGCGGCGGCCCCCCTGGGCGCCGCCACCGGACCCGGACCCGGACCCGGAGCGCCCGCCCCCACGGGGAGCCCGACGCTGCTGTCCCTGCCCGGAGGCACCCGAGGAAGCGCCGCCCCCGCCACGGGGGCGCCGCCGCCGCTGCGAGGAGGCCTGCGCGGGCTGCTGCGGCTGCGGCGTCTCGATGACCACCGGTACGCCCGAGGGCTCCCGCGCGCCGGTGATCCGTACCAGCTCCTCGTCCGAGGAGGAGACCCGCACCGTGCGGGGCTGGATCTCCGCGTCGGACATCAGCCGCGTCATGTCCCGCTTCTCCTCGGGGAGCACGAGGGTGACGACGCTGCCGGACTCACCGGCGCGCGCGGTGCGCCCGCCGCGGTGGAGGTAGTCCTTGTGGTCGGCGGGCGGGTCGATGTTGACGACCAGGTCGAGGTCGTCGACGTGGATGCCGCGCGCCGCCACGTTCGTGGCGACCAGCGCGGTGACCTGGCCGGTCTTGAACTGGTCGAGCGTGCGGTTGCGCTGCGGCTGGGAGCGGCCGCCGTGCAGGCCGGAGGCGCGTACGCCGTTGGCGAGGAGCCGCTTGGTGAAGCGGTCCACGGCACGCTTGGTGTCCAGGAACATGATCACGCGGCCCTCGCGGGCGGCGATCCGCATGGCGACGGCCTTCTTGTCCGTCTCGTCGGCGACGTAGAGGACGTGGTGCTCCATCGTCGTCACCGCGCCCGCGGACGGGTCGACGGAGTGCACGACGGGGTCGGTGAGGAACATCCGGACGAGCCGGTCGATGTTCTTGTCGAGCGTCGCCGAGAACAGCATGGTCTGGCCGCCCCGCTCGACCTGCTTGAGCAGCGCGGTGACCTGCGGCATGAAGCCCATGTCGGCCATCTGGTCGGCCTCGTCGAGGACGGTCGTACGCACCCGGGAGAGGTCGCAGTCGCCGCGCTCGATGAGGTCCTTGAGGCGGCCGGGGGTCGCCACCAGGACCTCGGCGCCGCGGCGGAGCGTCCCGGACTGCCGGGTGATCGACATGCCGCCGACGACGGTGGCCATGCGGAGGTTCACCGACGTCGCGTACGGCGTGAGGGCGTCCGTGACCTGCTGGGCCAGCTCGCGCGTGGGGACCAGGACCATCGCGAGCGGCGACTTCGACTCGGCGCGCTGCCCGGCCGTGCGGGCGAGGAGCGCGAGGCCGAAGGCCAGCGTCTTGCCGGAGCCGGTGCGTCCGCGGCCGAGGATGTCGCGCCCGGCGAGGGAGTTGGGCAGGGTGGCTGCCTGGATCGGGAAGGGGGCGGTGACGCCCTGGGCCGCCAGCGTCTTCAGGAGGGCCTCGGGCATGTCCAGGTCGCCGAAGGCCTCGACGGCGGGCAGCGCGGGCGTGATGCTCTCGGGCAGCGCGAACTCCCCGCCCTGCGCCGGCTTCGGCTTACGGCTTCCGGGCTTCTTCGCGCCGTGCGCGGAGCCCTTCGCCTGACCGGTCGGCCGGCCCTTTCCGGCGGCGTTCACGGGCCGCTTACGGGCAGGGCGTGCGGGGCGGTCGGAGCGGTTCATGCAGTAATGCCTTCCTGGTCGCTGGACTTCCGGACACTGATTCCGGACCTTGGAGCCTGCTGTGCGGCTCTGGGCCCGGTCGGGCCCGATGACAGCGCAAGCCGAGGCCCGCACCTTCCGGTGCGGGCCTCGGCTGTGAGGTTCGCGCGCTGCGGTGATCAGGCAGGAATGATGTTCTCGGCCTGAAGGCCCTTCTGGCCCTGGGTCACCTCGAAGGAAACCTTCTGGCCCTCGAGCAGCTCACGGAAGCCCGAGGACGCGATGTTCGAGTAGTGGGCGAAGACGTCGGGGCCGCCGCCGTCCTGCTCGATGAAGCCGAAGCCCTTTTCCGAGTTAAACCACTTAACGGTGCCGGTTGCCATGTCAATCTCCTCAACAGGGGCAGAGTATGGAAAACCACGGAATTGTGATTTTCCAGCGCCGCAATGACCCCATCCGGAGAGAACCGGAAAAACAATAATGCGCCCTCGGAGCATTCCCGTCAGGCGCACATAAAGTTCATGGGTACCAAAACTGCAACACATAACTTTAACACGGTCGGCGGGGCGGTTGTTCCCGGGCCCACGAGACGTACGCCACGACCCCGGCGACGCCCCTCTCCCCCGCCCCTTGGCGCATGCCCCTTCCCCCTTGCGGGAGACCTCGCTACGTTCCCCTCCCCGATCGGAAGGCGGCCCGATGCGCGTCTCACGCACCCGAACGGCAGCCGGACTCGCGATCTCCTCCCTGGTCCTCGGCGCCCTGCCCGCCTGGACGGCCCACGCCGAGCCCGTGGCGTCCGGCGCTCCCCCGCACGCCTCGCACCAGCCGTACCACCCGGCGGCCACCGGCGCCGCCCGCCACATTCCGCTCCAGGGCGCCGTGAACGTACGCGACGTGGGCGGCTACCGCACCTATGACGGTGAGCGGGTCCGGTTCGGCCAGGTCTTCCGGGCCGACTCCCTCAGCAAGCTCACCGACGCCGACCTCGCCGTGCTCGCCCGGCTCGACCTGAAGCAGGCGGTCGATTTCCGGGTGCCGGCCGAGGTCCAGTACGACGGACCGGACCGGCTGCCCGCGGGGGTCGCCCCCATCGCGCGCCCGATCACCGACAACGGCCTGTTCACCCGGATGCTCACGGCGATCGGCTCCCGGGACCCGGTCAAGCAGGAGGAGATGCTGGGCGGCGGCAGGGCGGCGGCGTTCATGCGGGACGTCTACCGCACCTTCGTCACCGACAGCGCCAATCGCGCGCAGTTCGCGGCGACGCTGCGCGAGATCGCGTTCGGCCGCTCCCCGCTGCTCTACCACTGCACGGCGGGCAAGGACCGCACCGGCTGGGCGACGTATTTGCTGCTGCGGCTCGTCGGCGTGCCCGACAGGACGGCCGTGGACGACTATCTGGCCTCCAACACCTACCGCTCCGCCCACGACGCGCGGCTCCGCGAGGCGCTCAGGCAGAGCGGGACGATGCGGAATCCGGAGCTGATCATCCCGTTGCAGGAGGTACGCACCGACTACCTCGGCGCGGCCCTCGACGAGGCGACCGAGCGGTACGGCGGCCTGCGCGGCTACCTGACCGAGGGCCTCGGCCTGGACGCGGCCACCCTCCTGAAGCTGCGCCACCGCATGGTGGGCTAGCTCGGCTGCTGGAACGCGGGCAGTTCGAAGATCCGCGTCTTGGCCTCGTCGTCCATCAGCTCGATCAGGGGCATGACCAGTTCCCACAGGTCCCGCTTGTCGACCTCCAGGGCGAGTGCGTCCAGGTCGGCGGCGGGCAGGGTGCCCGCGGCGTCGGCGACGATCTTGCGGGAGTCCTCCGGCAGCGCGCCGACCAGGGGCAGGAACTCCGCCCACAGCCCGGTGGCCACCACCGCCCGCACGACCCCGCCCAGGACGTCCGCGCCCCGCAGGGAGGGCAGCGCCGCGACCGTCCTGCGCTCCTGTTCGTCCAGCAGGGCGACCAGCGGCAGCAGGGACTCCCACAGGTCCTGCCCGGCCACCATGGCGACCAGGGAGTCGAGCCGCTCCTCGGGCTGCGCGGCGGCGAGCGAGGCGATGCGGGCCCGCTGCTCCCCCGTCACCATGCCGGCGACGGCCAGCGCCTCGGGCCACAGGCCCGCCGCGGACGCTGAGCCGATCACGGAGGCGAGACGGTCCCGGCCCATCAGCTCGACGATCCGGCCGAGCCGTTCGGGTTCCTCGATCGCGAAGCCCGTCCGCAGGACGGTGGCATCGTCGACCTGCGGCAGGATGCGGCGCAGCGCGGAGTCGGGCAGGTGGCCGACGAAGCGGCCCATGGTGAGGTGGTCGCCGCGTTCGGCGAGGGCCACGGCGACGCGTACGAGGAGGTTCTCGTCGAGCCGGTCGACGATGCCCTGGATCCGCCGGGGGTCGAGGTGTGCGCAGGACTCGGCGGTGAAGGACACCGGCAGTTTTCCGATGATGTCGGCGGCGCGGGCCGGTTCGAGCCGTCCGGCGACGGCGGCGGCCAGGCGCGGGCCGAGCGCCTTCTGCGAGATGGCGGCGGCGACGCCGGCCGGGACGAGCTTGGTGGCGGCCGCGATCCGGTCGAGCATGTCGGGCGCCCGGTCGAAGAGCGCCGCGACGCAACTGGCGCGGAAGCGGCGTACGTCCTCGGCGGGCAGTGTCCGCAGGAAGGCGAGCGTCTCGGGCTCGACGTCCAGGAGGCGGGCGGTCTTGAGGGTCTCGGCCCTGCCGCGCAGCTTGTCCATGCTGAACTCCTCGCTCGCCTCGGCTATCGGAAGAGGATCCGGCGTACGGGGCCGCGGGCCAGGGCGGGCACCAGCTTCAGCGCCTCCTCCGCGGCTTCGCTCAGTCCCGCCGCCCGGCCCTCGCGCTCGCGCTCCAGGGCGTCCGCCAGCGCCGCGAGCTGAGCGGGCGTCAACTGGTCGAAGGACGGGGGTGGTTCGTCCCGCAGCTCTTGGCTCAGGCGCTCTCGCGGGCTCAGGCGCTCCCGCTGACTCAGGCGCTCCCGTCGCTCCCGCTGTTCCGGCGTTTCGGTGCTCACTCCGCCTCCCGGGCTGGGTCCGGGTCCCGAGAGTGGTCCTGAATTGACTTTTAGTCAATAGTGTCGGACCCCGGCGGTAACCTTGGCCGAATGAAACGCGCCGGTCTGCTGCTCCTCCTCGTCGTCGTCCCCGTCGCCACGGTGGCCGCATGCCTCCTGGGCGACGACGCGGGCGAGGGCGCGGGCGACGGCTCCGGGGCTGCCCCGCCGCCGGGCCTCGCCGCCCCCGCCAAGAGGGAGCTGGCGCACCGGCTCGTGTCGAGCGCGGAGAACTCGACGCTCGACTGGCGCGGCCAGTACGGCTATATCGAGGACATCGGCGACGGGCGGGGCTACACCGCCGGGCTCATCGGCTTCTGCACCGGCACGGGCGACCTGCTCGGCCTCGTCGAGCGCTACACGAAGGACCACCCGGACAATCGGCTCGCCCGCTACCTCCCCGCCCTGCGGAAGGTCGACGGCAGCGACTCCCACAAGGGCCTGGACCCCGGCTTCACCGAGGCCTGGCAGGCGGAGGCCGCCGAGCCCGCGTTCCGCGCGGCCCAGGACCGGGCGCGCGACCGCGGCTACTTCGACCCCGCCGTGCGCCTCGCCAAACGCGACGGGCTCGGCACGCTCGGCCAGTTCATCTACTACGACGCGATGGTCATGCACGGCCCCGGCTCCGGTCCGCGCACCTTCCAAAACCTGCGCGAGGCGGCTCTGAAGCAGGCGGACACGCCGGCCGGGGGCGGCGAGGAGACGGCGTACCTCGACGCCTTCCTGGATGTGCGCCGTGCGGTGATGAAGCGGGAGAAGGGCCACCACGACACCACGCGCCTGGACACCGCGCAGCGCCGCTTCCTCAGGGACGGCAATCTGGACCTCAGGACGCCGCTGACGTGGAAGGTGTACGGGGAGACCTACAAGGTGACCTCCGTCAGCCCTTGACCGCGCCCGCCGCCAGCCCCGAGCCCAGCTTCCGGTGCACGATCACGAAGAAGATCATCACCGGCACCGTGACCAGGGTGGAGCTGGCCATGACCGGGCCCCAGGACGTCGAGTTCTCCCCGAAGAACTGGTAGATGCCCACGGCCGCCGTGTACTTGTCGCTGCCCTTCATGAAGGTGTAGGCGAAGACGAACTCGTTCCACGCCGTGATGAAGGCGAAGATCGAGGTGGCGACGAGGCCCGGCGCGACCAGCGGCAGCAGCACGGACCAGAACATCCGCGGCCAGGACGCCCCGTCGATGTACGCGGCCTCCTCGACCTCCTTGGGGACGGTCGCGACGAAGCCGCGCAGCGTCCAGATCGCGAAGGGCAGCGAGAGGGCGATGTAGACGATGCTCAGCCCGAGCAGGGAGTTGAGCATGTCGTAGTCCCGCATCTGGATGAAGAGCGGGATGACCAGGGCCTCCAGCGGCACCATCTGCACGATCAGGATCATGATCAGTACGGAGGTACGGAAGCGGAACTTGAAGCGGGCCACGGCGATGGCCGCGAAGAGCGAGAGCACCCCGGCCGCGACGATGGTGGCGAGGCCGACGAGCACCGAGTTCAGCAGGTACGTACCGAAGTTGCCCTTGTCGAAGACGAACTCGAAGTGTTCGAGGCTGAGGCCGCTGGGCAGCACGTCCGCACCCCGGGTGAGCGCCTTCGGGTCGAGCGCGGTGGAGATCATCCAGTAGACGGGGAAGAGCGTGAAGACGAGGAGCGCGACGACGGCGACCGGTAGGCCGATGCGGCTCGCGAGGGTGGTGCGGGTGTGCGTGCGCGTGCGGGCGGTCACAGTTCCTCCTCCCCCTGCCGGAAGAGCGTACGGATGTAGACGACGGTGATGGCGAGGAGCAGCACGGTCAGCAGGACCGCGGCGGCCGCTCCCGCGCCGTAGTCGTTCTTGGCGAACGCCTCGATGTAGGAGTAGACGCCGAGGTTGTAGACCTCGGGGTTGGAGCCGTCGCCGCCCGGCATCAGATAGATCTGGGGGAAGACCTTGAAGTCCCAGATGGTGGAGAGGATGGTCACCACGAGGAAGACGGGTTTGATCGTCGGCACGGTGATGTTCCAGAACCGCTGCCAGGCGTTCGCGCCGTCCAGCTCCCCCGCCTCGTACAGCTCCTTGGGGATCGTCATCAGTCCCGCGAGGACGGTGATGGCGACGAAGGGGAAGCCGTGGTGGATGACGTTGAGGGTGGCGATGGCGTAGAACGGGCCGCGCTCGGTGAACCAGTTGGTGGTCTCCGGGTCGATCAGGCCGAGGGAGCCCGCGATCTGGCTCGCCATGCCGTCCTGTGGCTGGAAGAGCCAGATCCATACGTACGTTCCTGTCACCGCGGGCATGGCCCAAGCGGCGAGGATCGCGATCGAGCAGATCAGCCGCCAGGTGGGGCCGAGGCGGTTGAGGAGCAGCGCCACGAGGGTGCCGAGGGTGACGGTCAGGCCGACGCAGGCGAGGGCGAAGAAGACGGTGTTGGGCAGGACGGTCCGCCACAGCAGGTCGCCGCTGAGCAGGTCGCGGTAGTGGTCGAATCCGGTGAACGTCCCTACTCCGCCGCCGAATTTGACCTCGTAGTCCTGGAGGGAGAGCTTGCCGACCTGGATCAGCGGCCAGAGCAGGAGTCCGGCGAGGACGAGGAGGGAGGGGGTGAGGAGGAGCCAGGGGCGGGTGAGGGTGATCAGTTTCTTGCGGCGGCGGGCGGCCTCGGCGGCGCCGGCGGGCCGCGGGGCGTCGCGGCGGACCGTGGTCCTCGGTCCGCCGCCTTCGCCGACGAGCGTGTCCTTCACGACAGTCGCGTCCTTCACAGTCGCGTCCTCACAGTGCCGAACCAGCCCTCGTTCACTTGTCCTTGGCGAAGATCGCGTCCATGTCCTCGGCGGCCTTGTCCGCGGCTTCCTGGACGGACGCCTTGCCGGTGAGGATCGACTGGACCATGCGCGGGATGACCTTCGAGGCCTGGATCTCGCCGTACGCCTTGGTCTTGGGGACCGTGGCGCCCGCCTCCAGCATCTGCTTGGCGAACGGTTCGACCAGCGGGTCCTTCTTCGCCGCGATCTTCTTCAGCTCGGAGTTCTGGCCGGGGAAGTAGTTGGTCTGCTCGGCCCATTTGGCGGCGAACTCGCCGGTGGTGAGCATCTTCACGAACTCCCAGGCGAGTTCCTTCTTGTCCGTGTTGAACGTGGACAGGTAGGAGCCGCCGAGGAAGGACTTGCTCATGCCGCCGTTCCGGCCCGGCAGCGGCACGGCGCCGAGCTTGCCCTTGAGGGAGGGGTTCTTGTCGACGATGGCCTTGGGGGTCCAGTTGCCGCCGATGGACATCCCGATCTCGCTCTTGTTCCAGGCCTCGCCGACCTCCTTCTCCGCCCAGGTGCTGACCTTGGCCGGGGAGACCTTGTCCTTGGTGGCGAGGTCCGTGTAGAACTCGATGCCCTTGACGGCCTCGGGCGAGTTGATGCCGGACTTCCAGGAGCCGCCGGACTCGGTGGCGAGTTCGCCGCCCGCGCCCCAGACGAAGGGGGCGGCGAACATCTCGGCGCCGCCCGCCACCGGGAAGGCGACCAGGTTCGGCTCCTTCTCCTTGAGCGTCCTCGCGGCCGTCCGCAGCTCCTGCCACGTGGTCGGGGGCTTGATGTCGTGCTTGGCGAAGAGGTCCTTGCGGTAGACGAGCGAGCGGACGCCCGCGTACCAGGGCATGCCGTACTGCTTGCTGTCGAGCGTGCCCGCGTCCTTGAGGCCCTCGACCAGGTCGTCGCCGAGGCCCGACTTCCTCACCTCGTCGGTGACGTCGACGAGCGCGTCGGTCTCGGCGAACTGCGGCACCCAGGTCGTGCCGACCTCGGCCACGTCGGGCACCTGGTCCTCGCCGCCCTCGATGGCGGTCGTGAACTTCTTCTGGGCGGTGGCCCACTGCTGGTACTCGACCTTGATCTTGGCGCCGGTCTTCTTCTCGAAGGCGTCCCCGGCCTCCTTGAAGAAGGGCCGCGCGTCGGGGTTGGTGCCCTCCATGATCCATACGGTGAGGGTCTTGCCCTTGCCGTCGGTGGCCTTGCCGCCGTCGTCCCCGTCATCACCGCCGCACGCCGTGGCGGTCAGTCCGAGACTCATGGCGACAGCAACAGCCGCGATGACCCGTCGCTTCATGCCGGCCCCCTCCAGGTTCCGATTGGTGGGAGCGATTGTGGTCACATAGGGCAGAGGCGGTCTAGACCCATTGGGATAAGCGGCCGAACCGTAATGACGGTTGCGAGTGCCGCAACATACGCTCGTACCGTTGCACACCATGCAACTCAGGCGTAACGCGACGGCGCCCGCCCTGGTCCGGTCGGGGACAAGGCGGGCGCCGCGTCAGTTCCGTACGCCGTTGTACGGGACGTAGGGGGGACGGAGTTACGCCATCAAGGCGCGGTCCGTCGGGCGGATCGGGGCCGGAAGATCACTCGCACCGGTGAGGAATCGGTCAACACCGCGTGCCGCCGAACGGCCCTCGGCGATCGCCCAGACGATGAGCGACTGGCCGCGGCCGGCGTCTCCGGCGACGAAGACACCGGGGACGTTGGTCTGGAAGTCGGCGTCGCGCGCCACGTTGCCGCGCTCGTCCAGCTCCAGGGCGAACTGCTCCACCAGACCGTTCTCCCGGTCGGTGCCGGTGAAGCCCATCGCGAGGGTGACCAGCTGGGCGGGGATCTTGCGCTCGGTGCCCGGCTTCTGGGTCAGCTTGCCGTCGATGAACTCGACCTCGACGAGGTGCAGGAACTGGACGTTGCCGTTCTCGTCGCCCTCGAAGTGCGTGGTCGAGACGGAGTAGACCCGCTCGCCGCCCTCCTCGTGCGCGGAGGTGACCTTGTACAGCATGGGGAAGGTCGGCCACGGCTGGTGCGGCGCCCGGTCCTCGCCCGGCTTCGGCATGATCTCCAGCTGGGTGACCGAGGCCGCGCCCTGGCGGTGGGCGGTGCCGACGCAGTCCGCGCCGGTGTCGCCGCCGCCGATGACCACGACATGCTTGCCCTCGGCGGTGATGGGGGGCGCCACGAAGTCGCCCTCCTGCACCTTGTTGGCGAGCGGCAGGTACTCCATGGCGAAGTGGATGCCGTTCAGGTCGCGGCCCGGCACGGGGAGGTCGCGGGAGATGGTGGCACCGGCGGCGATGACCACGGCGTCGTACCGCTTGCGCAGCTTCATCGCGTCGATGTCCCGGCCGATCTCCACGCCGGTACGGAACTTGGTGCCCTCCGCGCGCATCTGCTCGATACGGCGGTTGATGTGCCGCTTCTCCATCTTGAACTCGGGGATGCCGTAGCGCAGCAGTCCGCCGATGCGGTCGGCGCGCTCGTAGACGGCGACCGTGTGACCGGCGCGGGTCAGCTGCTGGGCGGCGGCGAGACCGGCCGGGCCCGAGCCGATGACCGCGACCGTCTTGCCGGAGAGGCGCTCCGGGGCCTGGGGCGCGACATCGCCGCGGTCCCACGCCTGGTCGATGATCGAGACCTCGACGTTCTTGATGGTGACGGCGGGCTGGTTGATGCCGAGCACGCACGCCGACTCGCACGGGGCCGGGCACAGGCGGCCCGTGAACTCCGGAAAGTTGTTGGTGGCGTGCAGCCGCTCCTGGGCGGCGGACCAGTCCTCGCGGTACGCGTAGTCGTTCCACTCCGGGATGAGGTTCCCGAGCGGACAGCCGTTGTGGCAGAAGGGGATGCCGCAGTCCATGCAGCGCGAGGCCTGCTTGGAGATGATCGGGAGGAGCGAACCGGGGACGTAGACCTCGTTCCAGTCCCGGACGCGCTCGCCGACCGGGCGGGTCTTGGCGACCTCGCGGCCGTGGTTCAAAAAGCCCTTGGGATCAGCCATTGGTCGCCGCCTCCATCATCTTCTCGGTGATCTCGGTCTCGGAGAGACCGGCTCGCTCGGCGGCGTCCTTGGCGGCGAGCACTGCCTTGTACGTGCTGGGGATGATCTTGCTGAAGCGGCCCACGGCCACGTCCCACTCGGCGAGGAGCTTCTCGGCGACGGTCGAGCCCGTCTCCTCCTGGTGGCGGCGCACCACGTCGTGCAGCCACTGCTTGTCGGTGTCGGACAGCTCCTCGACGGCTCCGAGGTTGCCCGCGTTCACGTTGTCGCGGTCCAGGTCGATGACGTACGCGATGCCGCCGGACATGCCGGCCGCGAAGTTGCGTCCCGTCTCGCCGAGGATCACCGCGTGGCCACCGGTCATGTACTCGCAGCCGTGGTCGCCCACGCCCTCGGAGACCACGGTCGCCCCGGAGTTGCGGACGCAGAAGCGCTCGCCGGTGCGGCCCCGCAGGAACAGCTCGCCGCCGGTCGCGCCGTACGCGATGGTGTTGCCGGCGATCGTCGAGTACTCGGCGAGGTGGTCGGCGCCGCGGTCCGGGCGGACGATGATGCGGCCGCCGGACAGGCCCTTGCCGACGTAGTCGTTGGCGTCGCCTTCGAGGCGCAGGGTGACACCGCGCGGCACGAACGCGCCGAACGACTGGCCCGCCGAGCCGGTGAAGGTGATGTCGATGGTGTCGTCGGGCAGGCCCGCCCCGCCGAACTTCTTCGTCACCTCGTGGCCGAGCATGGTGCCGACCGTGCGGTTGATGTTGCGGATGGCGACCTGGGCGCGCACGGGCTGCGCGTCGGTGGCGCTGGAGGCCGCGAGCGCGTCGGCGGAGAGCTTGATCAGCTCGTTGTCGAGCGCCTTCTCCAGGCCGTGGTCCTGGACCGTGATCTGGTGCCGGACGGCGCCCGCGGGCAGCGACGGCACGTGGAAGAGCGGCTCCAGGTCGAGGCCCTGCGCCTTCCAGTGCTTGACGGCCTTCTCGGTGTCGAGGAGTTCGGCGTGGCCGACGGCCTCCTCGATGGAGCGGAAGCCCAGCTCGGCGAGGATCTCGCGGACCTCTTCGGCGATGAACTCGAAGAAGTTCACGATGTACTCGGCCTTGCCCGAGAAGCGCTCGCGCAGCGCGGGGTTCTGCGTGGCGATGCCGACCGGGCAGGTGTCCAGGTGGCAGACGCGCATCATGACGCAGCCGGAGACGACGAGCGGCGCGGTCGCGAAACCGAACTCCTCGGCGCCGAGCAGCGCGGCGATGATCACGTCGCGGCCGGTCTTCAGCTGACCGTCGGTCTGTACGACGATGCGGTCCCGCAGGCCGTTGAGCAGCAGGGTCTGCTGGGTCTCGGCGAGGCCCAGCTCCCAGGGGCCGCCCGCGTGCTTCAGCGAGGTCAGCGGGGAGGCGCCGGTGCCGCCGTCGTGCCCGGAGATGAGGACGACGTCCGCGTGGGCCTTGGAGACGCCCGCGGCGACCGTGCCGACGCCGACCTCGGAGACCAGCTTCACGTGGATGCGGGCGGCCGGGTTGGCGTTCTTGAGGTCGTGGATGAGCTGGGCGAGGTCTTCGATGGAGTAGATGTCGTGGTGCGGCGGCGGCGAGATGAGGCCGACGCCGGGCGTCGAGTGCCGCGTCCTGGCGACCCACGGGTAGACCTTGTGGCCGGGCAGCTGGCCGCCCTCGCCGGGCTTGGCGCCCTGGGCCATCTTGATCTGGATGTCGTCGGCGTTGACGAGGTATTCGCTGGTCACACCGAAGCGGCCGGAGGCGACCTGCTTGATGGAGGAGCGGCGCGCGGGGTCGTAGAGGCGGTCCGGGTCCTCGCCGCCCTCACCGGTGTTGGACTTGCCGCCCAGCTGGTTCATGGCGATGGCGAGGGTCTCGTGCGCCTCGCGGGAGATCGAGCCGTACGACATGGCGCCGGTCGAGAACCGCTTGACGATCTCGGAGGCGGGCTCGACCTCGTCGATGGAGATCGGCTGCCGGCCCGACTTGAAGCCGAAGAGGCCGCGCAGCGTCATCAGGCGCTCGGACTGCTCGTTCACGCGGCCCGTGTACTGCTTGAAGATGTCGTAGCGGCGGCTGCGCGTGGAGTGCTGGAGGCGGAAGACCGTCTCGGGGTCGAACAGGTGCGGCTCGCCCTCGCGGCGCCACTGGTACTCGCCCCCTATGTCGAGGGCGCGGTGTGCCGAGGGGACGCCGGAGGCCGGGTAGGCCTTGGCGTGCCGGGCGGCGACCTCCTGGGCGATGACGTCGAGTCCGGCGCCGCCGATCTTCGTCGTCGTACCGCTGAAGTACCGCTCCACGAAGGCCTGGTCGAGTCCGATGGCCTCGAAGACCTGGGCGCCGCGGTAGGAGGCGACGGTCGAGATGCCCATCTTGGACATGACCTTCAGGACGCCCTTGCCGAGGGCGTAGATGAGGTTGCGGATGGCCTGCTCGGCCCCGCCGTCCTCATCGGCGTGCAGGAACGTCCCCGCGCGGACGAGGTCCTCGACGGACTCCATCGCCAGGTACGGGTTGACGGCCGCGGCGCCGTAGCCGATGAGGAGGGCCACGTGGTGGACCTCGCGGACGTCGCCCGCCTCGACCAGCAGGCCCACCTGGGTGCGCTGCTTGGTGCGGATGAGGTGGTGGTGGACGGCCGAGGTGAGCAGCAGGGAGGGGATCGGCGCGTGCTCGGCGTCGGAGTGCCGGTCGGAGAGCACGATCAGGCGGGCGCCGGCCTCGATGGCGGCGTCGGCCTCGGCGCAGATCTCGTCGATGCGGGCGGCGAGCGCGTCGCCGCCGCCGCTGACGCGGTAGAGGCCGGAAAGGGTCGCGGCCTTCATGCCGGGCATGTCGCCGTCGGCGTTGATGTGGATGAGCTTGGCCAGCTCGTCGTTGTCGATCACCGGGAAGGGCAGGGTGACGCTGCGGCACGACGCGGCGGTGGGCTCCAGGAGGTTGCCCTGGGGGCCCAGGCTGCTGTGCAGCGAGGTGACCAGTTCTTCGCGGATGGCGTCCAGCGGCGGGTTGGTGACCTGTGCGAACAGCTGCGTGAAGTAGTCGAAGATCAGGCGCGGGCGCTCGGAGAGGGCCGCGATCGGGGTGTCGGTGCCCATGGAACCGAGCGGCTCGCCGCCGGTCTTGGCCATCGGCGCGAGGATGATCCGCAGCTCTTCCTCGGTGTAGCCGAAGGTCTGCTGGCGGCGCGTGACGGAGGCGTGGGTGTGCACGATGTGCTCGCGCTCGGGCAGGTCGGACAGCTCGATCTCGCCGGTTTCCAGCCACTCCTGGTACGGGTTCTCGGCGGCGAGCGCGGCCTTGATCTCGTCGTCCTCGACGATGCGGTGCTCGGCGGTGTCGACGAGGAACATCCGGCCGGGCTGGAGGCGGCCCTTGCGGACGACCTTCGCGGGGTCGATGTCGAGGACGCCGACCTCGGAGCCGAGGACGACGAGGCCGTCGTCGGTGACCCAGTAGCGTCCTGGGCGCAGGCCGTTGCGGTCGAGGACCGCGCCGACCTGGGTGCCGTCGGTGAAGGTGACGCAGGCCGGGCCGTCCCAGGGCTCCATCATCGTGGAGTGGTACTGGTAGAAGGCGCGCCGGGCCGGGTCCATGGAGGTGTGGTTCTCCCAGGCCTCCGGGATCATCATCAGCACGGAGTGCGGCAGCGAGCGTCCGCCGAGGTGCAGGAGTTCGAGGACCTCGTCGAAGGACGCGGAGTCGGAGGCGTCGGGCGTGCAGATCGGGAAGATCCGGTCGAGCTTCTCCTGGCCCCCGAAGAGGTCCGAGGCGAGCTGCGACTCACGGGCGCGCATCCAGTTGCGGTTGCCCTTGACGGTGTTGATCTCGCCGTTGTGCGCGACGAAGCGGTAGGGGTGTGCGAGCGGCCAGCTCGGGAACGTGTTCGTCGAGAAGCGGGAGTGGACGAGCGCGACGGCCGTGGCGAAGCGGCGGTCGGACAGGTCGGGGAAGAACGGCTCCAGCTGGCCGGTGGTCAGCATGCCCTTGTAGACGATCGTGCGGGCGGAGAGCGAGGGGAAGTACGTCCCTGCCTCGCGCTCGGCGCGCTTGCGCAGCATGAACGCCTTGCGGTCCAGCTCCAGGCCGGTGCTCTCGCCGTCGGCCACGAAGATCTGCCGGAAGACGGGCATCGTCGAGCGGGCGGTGGCGCCGAGCAGCTCGGGGGCGACGGGCACATCGCGCCAGCCGAGGACGGTCAGGCCCTCCTGGGAGGCGATCGTCTCGATCTGTGAGACGGCGGCATCGGTGGTGCCGGCGGTGTCGACGGGCAGGAAGGCGATGCCGACGGCGTAGGCGCCGGCCGCGGGCAGCTCGAATCCGGCCACCTCGCGCAGGAAAGCGTCGGGCACCTGGAGCAGGATGCCGGCGCCGTCACCGGAGTCCGGCTCGGAGCCGGTGGCGCCGCGGTGCTCGAGGTTGCGCAGTACCGTCAGCGCCTGTTCGACCAGTTCATGGCTGGCAACACCGGTCAGGGTGGCCACGAACCCGACACCGCAGGCGTCGTGTTCGTTGCGGGGGTCGTACATCCCCTGGGGGGCGGGGCGACCGTCCATGGGCGACCAGGCGTGGGTACGCATCGGCACTCCCGTCGTCGTCGTGGCATATGCAAGAGGCGAGGGACGACGTTGGCCCTGGCGAAATTTCGTGCAGGTTACATGATGGAGCGCTTCTCGAAAAGCGGATAGCTCATTCCAACATGTGGACACCGCTCGGGGAGGTGGGAGCGGTTCGGAGGGGACCTTTACGGACAGATCTCTTGGCCGAAGGCCCGGGGCACCCCAGGCTTCGTTGCCCGCGGCGCTTGTGGCTCATGCCCGGTGGTCACCGACTCGAAACCGCCGAGTAACGGCTACTTATGCAATATCCCGCATAGGACTGCACTGCCTCATCCTACGGCCGTACCGAACAGACTGCCCAGGGCGTACGTCACACCGGCCGCCGCCCCACCGAGCGCGAGCTGCCGCAGACCGCTGAACCACCACGAGCGCGCGGTCACCTTCGCGACCACCGCGCCGCAGGCGAAGAGCCCGATGAGCGAGAGCAGCAGGGCGGGCCACAGCACGGTGGCGCCGAACAGGTACGGCAGTACGGGGAGCAGGGCGCCCAGCGCGAACGCGCCGAAGGACGACACCGCGGCGACGGCGGGCGAGGGCAGGTCGCCCGGGTCGATGCCCAGCTCCTCGCGGGCGTGGATCTCCAGGGCCTGCTCGGGGTCCTTGGACAACTGCCGGGCGACCTCGCGGGCCAGCTCCGGCTCGACGCCCCGCGAGACGTACAGCTCGGCCAGCTCCCGCTCCTCGTCCATGGGGTGCTTGCGCAACTCCCGCCGCTCGATGTCCAGTTCGGCCTGGACCAGCTCGCGCTGCGAGGCGACGGAGGTGTACTCGCCCGCCGCCATGGAGAAGGCGCCCGCGGCGAGTCCCGCGAGGCCGGTGATGACGATGGTCTGCTGCGCGACCGAGCCGCCCGCGACACCCGTCATCAGCGCCAGGTTGGACACGAGTCCGTCCATGGCGCCGAAGACGGCGGGACGCAGCCAGCCGCCGTTGACATCACGGTGGGTGTGGTTGTCGCGGTGCGCCTCGTGCAGCGCCGCTTCGGTCTCGATGATCGCCATGGTGTGGACCCCCTCAATGCTTGGACGACGTCGAAAGTACGCCCGAAAAAAATCTCCCGCCAGCAAGGAAGGCCGTACTTACCTGCGAAAACGCGCCGCCGCGCAGCCCTCGCGAAGGGCCCCGGGGCCGCTCACCGCCGAGCGCACTCGGCGGGCGAAGGGGTGATCTGAGCCTCGGCATGCTCGTGTGAGCACCCCGCGTGGCAGAGATGGACCAAGCACCGCATCCAGCGGTCCGCGCAACAGGGAGGCACGGCATGGCTTCCACCGCATGCGTTCCCTCGGTCCCGGCGCCCGGCGACGCCGCCGACATCCGCGAACGGGCGCGCGGCGCGCTGCTCGGCCTCGCGGTCGGCGACGCGCTCGGCGCACCCGCGGAGAACATGAAACCGTCCGAGATCCGGGCCCGTTGGGGCCGCATCACCGGATACGTCACCGACCACCCGGCGGGCACGGACGACACCGAGTACGCGATCTTCTCGGGGCTGCTGCTCGCGCGGCACGGCTCGGCGCTGACCGTCGCGCACGTCGAGGCCGCCTGGCACCAGTGGATCGCCGACCTGGACGAGGGCCCGTTCCGCGGCGCGGGCTTCAGCGAGCGCGGCACGCTGGAGAATCTGCGCCGCGGCCTCGCCGCCCCCATCTCTGCCCAACACCGGCACGCCTGGAGCGACGGCCTCGCGATGCGGGCGGCGCCCTTCGGCGTCTTCGCCGCGGGACGCCCCGCCGAGGCGGCCCGGCTGATCGCCGTCGACGGCTCGGTCAGCCATGACGGGGAGGGCATCTACGGCGGTCAGGCGGTCGCGGCGGGGGTCGCGGCGGCGATGGCGGGAGCGCGGGTGGACACCGTGGTGACGGCGGCGCTCTCCGTCATCCCGGACGACTCGTGGACGTCGCGGTCGCTGCGGCGGGCGGTCGCGGTCGCCCACCGGGGCGAACGCGCGGTCCGCTCGGCGGTGGTCATCGGCGGCTACCCCTGGACCGACCTCGCCCCGGAGGCGGTGGGGCTCGCCTTCGGGGCGTACGCGGCGGCCCGCGGCGACTTCCGCTGCGCGGTGCTTTCGGCGGTGAACATGGGGCGGGACGCCGATACGACGGCGGCGGTGGCGGGGGCGCTCTCGGGCGCCACGTGTGGCGTCTCCGCGATCCCTGGCCCCTGGGCCTCGGCGATCGGGCCCGCGCGGGGCAGCTGCCTCCCCTCCATGCGGGGGCATCACGTCCTGGACGTGGCGGAGCTTCTCCTTCCTGCGGGGGAGCCCTCGTGAGCCCCGACAAGCCCACCGCTTCGCGACGGATCTCTCCCACCCACCCACCCGTTCACCCCGCTGTTCCCGCTGTGGGCAGGCGTTCCGCAGGGCGGAACGGGTGGGCACAGCCCCCGGCGCCGGGTAGCGAGCCGAACGGCGTTCACAAGAGCGCAGCCAGCGCCCGCAAGGCATACGGCCCCCGCATCGAAGGCCTGCTCCTGGGCCTCGCCGCAGGTGACGCCGCCGGTTGGCCCGCAGCCCGGCACCGGGCCGCCCGCATGCCCGAGTGGACCCGGCGCCTCACCCGGGAGCTGGACACCTTCGCCGAGCAGAACGCCACCACCACCCTCCCCGTGCCCATCGCCCTCAACCAGCCCCCGGAGCCGCTGCGGCTCGGCCCCTCGGACGACGCCGAATGGGCGGCGTTCACCGCGGAGTCGCTGCTCCGCGCCGCCGACGGGACCCTCGGCAAGGAGCTGTCCCCCGACCGCCGGGTACGGGCGGCGCTCGACCTGGCCTGGTCGACCCTCGCCGCCGAAGTGGCGCAGGCGGCGGCCCGCGCCCCCGAGGTCGAGTCCGCCGTACTCCCCCTGCGCGCCCGGATCTCCGTACGCGCGGGCCTCGGCAACCTCGCCGCGGGGCTGCGTCCGCCCGCCACCGGCCACGACAACCCGCACTTCTTCGACGACGCCGCCTGCGTACGCGCCTGCGTCCTCGCCCTCGTCCACCCCGGCGACCCCGAACAGGCCGCCGTCCTCGCGGAGTTCGACGCCCGCTACACCCAGGACGGCGACGGCACGCACGGCTCCCGCGCGATGGCCGCGGCGATCGCGGCGGCCCTCGGCGGCGCGGACATCGGTACGGCGGTCGACGCCGCGCTCGCCCAGCTCCCCGAGCACACGGAGATCGGCCGCAACGCCCGGCACGCCGTGAAGCTCGCCCACGACGCCGAGTGCGCCTTCGACCTCGTACCGCTCCTTGAACACCAGATCGTCGACCATGTGTACAGCTACGGCATCGCCGCCGCGGAGACCGTTCCGGTGGCCCTCGCGCTGGCGGTCGCCGCGCGCGGCCGTATCCGCGAGGCCGTGCCCGCCGCCGCCTGCCTGTCCCGCGTCGCCGACTCGGCGCCCGCCCTCGCCGGTGCGCTGACCGGCGCGTTCGGCACCTCGGCAGCGATCCCCGACGCCTGGCGCACGGCCTGCCGGACCCTCTCCGGCTGTACGCTCCCCCGCCTCGCGGGCACCGACCTGGTGGAACTCGCCGGGCACCTGGCACACACAGAACTGACCGCTCCAGGTGGACAATTCCGACATGAAGCCCACAATTAGCGCGGTCGGCCTGGCGGACCGCATCACCGGCAGCCTCGTCGGCGCGGCGGTCGGCGACGCCCTGGGCGGCCCCGTCGAGGGGTACGCGCCCGAGCAGATCGTCGAACGGCACGGCGGGCGCGTCCAAGGCATCGTCGGCCCCTGGAACGGCGACCGGTGGCGCACCGCCCGCCCCATCGCGCCCTACCACAAGGGTGACGGGCACGTCACCGACGACACCTTGCTCACGCACGCGCTCGTACGGGTCTACGGCACCGTCCGCGACCACCTCGACGCGTACGCCGTCGCCGACCACCTCGTGCCGGACCTCATGAGCGCGCCGCGCTGGATCCCGGAGCTGGAGGCCGAGGCGATCCCCCTGCACCGGCTCTTCCTGGCCGAGAAGTGGCTCGTCGCCCGCCTCCACTACGGCCACGTCGACCCGCGCGAGGCGGGCGCCGGCAACATCGTCAACTGCGGCGCCGCGATGTACATGGCGCCGGTCGGCCTGGTCAACGCCGCCAACCCGGAGGCCGCGTACGCCGAGGCCCTCGACATCGCGGGCGCCCACCAGTCCTCGTACGGCCGCGAGGCGGCGGGGGTCTTCGCGGCCGCGGTGGCGGCGGCCTGCACGCCCGGCGCGACGGCGGACTCGGTGGTCGAGGCGTGCCTCGCCCTGGCGAAGGACGGTACGCGCGCCGCGATCGAGGCGGTGGCCGAAGTAGCCGCGCGGCACCGGGACTTCGAGACGGCCCTGGCCCCTCTACGGGAGGCCGTCGCCCCCTTCGACACGGTCGGCCCCGACTACCGCTCCCCGTCCCTGGGCGCCCGCCGCCCCTCACGCCTGCACGCCATCGAGGAGCTGCCCGTGGCCCTCGGCATGCTCCTGGTCGGCGAGGCGGACTACCGCCGCACCGTCCTCGGTTCGGTCAACTACGGCCGGGACTGCGACTCCATCGCGACGATGAGCGGCGCGATCGTGGGCGCGCTGCACGGCGAGGCGGCGGTGCCCGCCGACTGGGCCGAGCGGGTCGCCGAGGCCAGCCGCCTCGACCTGCACGCCCCCGCGAGGACGCTCACGGAGGTCACCGAGGAGATCTTCGCCCGGGATGTACGCCGCCGCAGGGCTCACGAGTCGGCGTTCGCAGAGCTGACGGGCGCGCGTGCCGCCGCATCTCCCGCGCAGGCGTCTACCGGGCGTGCCGTCCCATCTGCCGCGCAGGCGTCGACCGCGCGTGCCGCCACATCCGGTGCGCAGGCGTCGACCGCGCGTGCCGCCCCAACTGCCGCACAGGCGTCGACCGCGCGTGCCGCCACATCTCCCGCGCAGGCGTCTACCGGGCGTGCCGCCACATCCGGTGCACAGGCACCGACCGAGCGTGCCGCCCCATCCGGTACGCAGGCGCCGACGGCCAGGCAGGCCTCGGCGGCCGCGCAGGTGCCGACTGCTGAGGTCGGGGCTGCGGCCGCGGAGACCGCACCGGTCGCGGCCGGGGGCCCACGGGCCGACAGCACCACCCCGACCTCTGCCGCCCCATCGGCCATCAGCACCACCTCGACCACCACCGCCCCACCAGCCATCAGCACCCCACCAGGTACCGCCGCCCCAACGACAACCAGCACCACCCCAACCACCGCCGCCCCAGCCACCCCCGCCCCACCAACCACCAGTACCCCAC
>NZ_JODF01000089.1:0-21547 GCF_000717945.1 Streptomyces sp. NRRL S-920 | reverse complement strand
CGTCACCTGGCCCAACTCCACCACCACCAGCCGCAAGGCCCTGCGCGTCGTACAGCAGGGCGACACCTGGCTGGTCGACCAGTCCGAGGACATTGCCGAGTCCGACGAGGCGCACGGCAACCCGGTCCGCGACGCGCTGATGAGGGGATGACGTCGTGATCAGTCTCGAACCGCGGAAGAAGTACCGCTTCAGCGTGTTGAAGCTGCTGATCCGGCTGCAGAACTTCCGGCTGCCCCGCAAGCGGACCGTCCTGATTCCCGTCCTGGGGATCTACGTGACGCTGATGGTCACCGCGCAGTCGGCGTGGGCGAAGGACTACACCCCGGTCGGCATCGGTGACCTCCTGCCCTCCGTTGACATCCCGTACACGAAGGGCCAGGGGACGCTGTACGAGGAGTACGGCAACCCCCTGCTCTACACGGTCACCGACGACTACGGCATGTGGGACGTCATGGACCCCATGCTGGAGATCCCCGCGATCATCTGCATGGCCCTCACCGCCGTGATCGGCTCAGCCGCCGTCACGATCGTGCAGTGGATCTTCAACGTGACGACGATCCCGCCGCTGGAGAACGCGATCACCGCCTCCGTGGGCGGTGCGGCGAAGACGCTCACCGAGACGCTGCTGCCCTCCGCGATGGTGATCGGCGCCCTGGTCGCGTGGGCCAACCACCGCCGGGCCGCCGGATCGGGTCTGTCCCAGCTGGGCTGGGTGGCGGTCTCGACCATCTTCTCCATCTCGCTGCTGATGGCCCCGCAGACCTGGGTCAACGGGATCGACTCCGCCCGCAACGTCGGCTCCAGCGTGGCCATGAACGCCACCAGCGCCGGCCTGGGTGACGGCACGAAGGAACCCATCGACCTCGGTCACAAGACCACGTACGGCAACAACGAGCGCGACAACATGCTGCGGAAGTCGAGCGATGCCGTCTGGCGGACCTACGTCGTCACCCCGTGGTGCGTGGTCCAGTTCGGCAGCCTGGAAGCCTGCAAGGCCGAGGGCAAGGGGCTGCTGGACAAGGGCATCAACCCGGAGGATCGCAAGGAGCATATGAAGGGCGTGGGCGACCGCATCGGGGGTGAATCAAACTCCTGGGTCGACGGCCACAACCCGGTCGGCCGCATGATGGTCGCCATCCCGGCGCTGATCTGCGTGATCCTGTTCGCGGCCCTGGTCCTGATGCTGGCCTTCGCGAGTCTGGCGTCTTTGCTTGGCGCCTTGCTCATGCTGGTGTCCGGAGTGATCTTTGCCTGCCTGTGGATCATCCCAGGAAGGCCCAGGACGTGGGGCGTTCGCTGGTTCGACTTCCTCCTCGGCTACACGCTGCAGAGCGCCATCGCCACGATGACCCTCGGCTCGGTCCTGGTCGTGACCACCGCGTCCACCAAGATGATGGGCGAGTACGGCTATGCGGCCGCCGCCGGAATCAGCATCGCCACCGCCATCGTCGCCTTCAAGTTCCGCAGCGTCCTGGAGTCCATCGTCGGCGTCACGGGCCTGACCAGCCCGGCCGCCGCCGTCGGCGGACTGCTCGCCGCCCGCGCGGCGGGTAAGGCCGGATGGGGTATCACCAAGGGACTCGGCCGCGGACTCGCGGGGATGCGGCTTCCGCGTATGCCCCGTATGCCCCGCCGCAGCGGTGGTGGAGGCGGCGGTAACGCCGACAGGCCGACGACCCCGCAGCTTCCGCCGGGCGGCAACCCGGGCGCCCTGGCCGGTGCCCGCCGCCCCATGCCGCCGCTGCCCTCCGGCCAGACGGCAGGCGCCGCACTGCCGAACAGCGGCAGCCGTAAGGAAGTCGGTCCCCTCACCAGCCGTCCGGAACTGCCGTCGTCCACCGCGCCGGCCCGCGGCCGGTCCGTTGCAGACGGCCCGGCCAAGGCCGTCCCGGGCACCCGCCGCCCGGCCGAGGTCGGAGGCACCCGCCGCCCGGCGGAGGTCGGGGGCTCGGTGCCCCGTCAGGCCCTGCCCGCCGCAAGCGGCTCCGCGCAGGCGGCGGCGAACAGCACGAGCCGTCCGGCAGCGGGAGCGGCCAGCCGTCCGTCCCCGACGCTGCGGACCGAGAACAGCGGCGCCAGCTATACCTTCCGGCAGGGTCCGAAGACGGGCACCTCCGCGCCGAAGGTCATTCCGCACAAGGTGGTCCGCTCGACACCGAACCGTCCCGGCGGTTCCACCGGGCCCAACCCCACCCGGCCGGAAAACCGCAGCCGGGCCCGCAGTCGCGGCCGCGGCCGGGGTCTGTCCGTGCCGACCGTGACGCGCCGCAACGGGGGGAACTAAGTGGCTGACGACGACAAGAAGCCGCGTACGCCCGCGGACTTCCGCGAGCTGCTGCAGGAGGTCTACGAGGTCCCGGAGGTCGAGGAGGGGGGCAAGCGGCGCCAGCGCCGCAAGGCCCGCCGCCAAGCCCGCCGTACGGCGAAGACCAACCGCAAGACGACGATGAAACAGGTATTGGAGGAGGAGCGGGCCAAGGAGCCCATGAACCCTGCCGGTGCCGCCCTGATCATCGTCGTCATCCTGGTCGTGGGATTCGGCGCTACGAAGTGGATCACCGGGGACGACAAGGGGCAGCAGAGCGTCAGCACCGCCCCGAGTGCCACCGCCGCCGATCCCGCCGGCGGGGGCACGACGGCGAGCTCGCCGCCGAGCCCTTCCGCATCGGCGTCGCCGTCCGCCTCGCTTCCGGCCGTGGACTTGAGCGCGCCGGAGAAGACGGCGGAGGGCTGGGGTCGGGTCTATATGACCCGCAACCCGCCGGTCGACAGGGAGCACGAGACCGTGGTCGAGCGGGCGGCTCCGTGGATGACCGAGGCCCTGGCCCGCAATCTAGCGGGCACCCGAGACAGCCTGTGGGACAACCTGATCTCCAACGGCGGGGTGTCCACCGTGACCGGGGTCGAGGTGGGCAAGGCCGACGAGAAGCTGGGCATCGACACCCCGCTGCGGGCCTGGCGGGAGGTCAAGGTCAAGACCGTCATTGAGGGCTACAAGAAGTACGACAAGACCTATGTCTTCCAGGCGGAGATGACGCGCGACGGCGACCAGTGGCGCGTGTCGAGGGTGCTGGGGGTCTGACGTGAATTCGCGCCAGGCCGCCATGCTGGCCTCGGGGGTGGCGCGTCGGGGGGCGGCGCTGAAACTCGTCGTCCCCGCCGGCATCCTCTTCTTCTGCTTCCTGATAGGGCTCGGGATCGTCGGCGGCATCGCCGGTAGCTCCCAGGCGTCCGCCGCGTCCTGCGGCGGCGCCGGTCTGCCCGATGCCCAGTACGAGAACGACGACGAGAGCGACGACGGGGGTAGCAAGGACAGCACCGACGGTCTCCATGCCCAGCAGATCGACAACGCCAAGACGATCGACAGGGTGGCCGCCCAGGGCGGCCTGCCCGGACGCGCAACCCTGATCGCGCTGATGACCGCGCTCCAGGAGAGCACGCTGATCAATCTCGATCACGGTCCGGGCGACTCCGTGGGCCTGTTCCAGCAGAAGCCGCAGTACGGATGGGGCACCAAGGAACAGATCATGAAGCCCGCCTATGCGGCGAAGATGTTCTTCTTCGGCGCGGACAGCGGAAGCCCTCGCGGGCTGACGGACGTCAAGGGCTGGGAGTCGATGGCACTGGAGGAGGCCGCCGAAGCCGTCCAGCACTCCGAGCAGGGCGAGCTGTACGCCGGTCAGGAGTCCGAGGCCCGCCGGATCGCGAAGGAAGCCGGTATCAACCTCGCGCACCCCGGCCGGGCAGACAGCCAGCCGACCGACAACCCGTCCGGCAGCACGGCCACCCCGTCCGACGCCCCGAGCGGGGCCCCCACCGAGCGGTGCGAGAACGAGGAGGACCAGGAAGACGGACCGCCTGCGAAGCCGGGCACCGAGTTCCACGACGGCAACGCCGACTGGCCCGCCCAGGTGAAGAACCGCCGGTCCACCGCCGACGCCATCAAGTGGGCCAAGCGCGAGGCCGACAGCGGGTCCTTGGAGTGGTATCGCTGGTGCCTGAAGTTCGTTGCTCAGTCGTACGGCTGGACCTCCGCCGGTTCCCAGTACGCCATCGACCACTACTGGGCAATGCCGTCCACAATGCGGCACAACCGGGACCGCAACCCCCCGGTCGGTGCCCTCATGTTCTGGAGCACCGACGGCCGGGCGGGGCATGTCGCGCTCTACGTCGGCAACGGGGAAATCGCATCCAACGACATCCGCGAGCCCGGCCGGATCTCGATCGTTCCTGCCACGGATATTGAGTCGAAATGGGGTGCTACGTACCAGGGTTGGGCGCCACCGTACTTCCCCAATGCCGGATAAGAAGTGGCATGTCAGTGCCTTTTGAGATGATCTAGAACAGAGCAAAGGAGACGGGTGTGGCAGATCGGCTGATCCTGGTTGACGACCTGGACGAGGAGAGCATCAAGGGCGTCGAGCGGATCGACTTCATGTGGCGGGGGACCGAGTACGAGGTCGACCTCAACCCGGAGCACCTGGCGGAGTACGACGAAGCTCTCGCTCCACTGCTGAAGGTGGCCCGGGTGAAGCAGGGCGCCGGCCGCAAGGGGCGCAAGACGACGAAGACCAAGTCCGAGACGGCGGCCGAGACGAAGAAGGTCCGCGACTGGGCCAAGGCGAACGGGCACGAGGTGCCCGACCGCGGCCCGGTCCCGGCGGCGGTCCGCGAGGCGTACGCCCGAGCGCAGGCCGAGCCGGGGCCGAGCGTCCCGCCGCAGGGCGCACAGGGAGACGCCGAGCCCGCGACCCAGAACCCCTATGCCGGTCGCTGATCCGAAGGGACGCACCCGGCCCTCCGTGGCCTGGCGGCCCTTGACCGAAGAGGCAGCGAAGAGGCTGACCGAAGAGGCGGCCTGCTTCGTCTGGCTCAACCTCACCACGGGGGAGCTGGACGTACGCGCGACCGACGAGTTCGCGGCCAGCCCCCCGTGGTTGGTGGCCGCGTGTTGGACGCTCCGCTGGCCCGTCGCCCCGCTACCCGCGGACCGGGCCAACAAGCTGATGGACGAGATCGCCCCCCACGCTCAGCACCTGATCAACGCCACCAGCACCGAACTGACCGACCGTACGCGGCCGGGAACCGTTCTGTACTACGGCGCCGGGCCCGCGCTCGACGCCATCCAGAGGTGCTGTGCCGCCACGTGGACCGACCCGGACCGGCTGCACACGGAAAAGCAGTAAGGAAGTGGCCCGATGCCTGTTGTGACCGACCATGACGCCGTCCCCCTGACCCCGGTCTACACGATCGTGATCCGCGAGAGCGGTGAGGCCAGCGTCGACGGGCATCCAGTGGACACCCTCCCCGGCCAGGACGCCCGCGACGCCGCCCTGGCGCACATCCAGGAGAAGGCCGCCCGGCTCGACCGACCGGTCCGCGTCAACGCCAAGGAGCCGGACGGCAGCACCTGGCCCCTGATTGTCGACTGGGACGGCGAGGTGACGCCGCTCGAACAACCTCACCCGGCGCCGGCCCCGCCTGCAGCACGCCGAGCTCCCGAGCCGCCTCCCGCGACCGCAGCCGCCCCCGTCCACCTTCCCCCGCCCACCGGTGAGCCGGTCATCCCCGGCCCGCCCCCGGCCACGCCCAACGTCGACTGGATGGCACCCCTGCCCCCCGAGTACGGGGAGATGCTGGATGCGGTGAGGTCCGCGGACATCGCGGGCAACTTCCCCGCCGCCGAGGTCGCGGCCAAGGATCTCGAAGACGCGCTGGACGACGCGTACGGTGCCTCGCACCCCTACACCGTGAACGTCGTCGCGGTCAGGGCCAACCTGGCACTGCGCAGGGCGGCATGGACCACCAGCCTGGAACTGCACATGCGCGCGGCCTGGCTCCGGCACGACCAACAGGCCCCCCGGGACGAGACGCTGCGGCTGGCCCGCAACGCGCACTTCTGCTGGAAGCACCTGGTCGCCCAGTGCCCCAAGCACCCCGGGACTCACGATCCCGCCCAGGCCCAGCAGCGCGTCCAGGACCTCCTTCGGGTGCTCCGGCATGTCGACGTCGAGCCGATCATCATCACCACGACCGAGGAGTGGGCGGCGAAGCTGCTGCCCGCAGCCTCCTGACGCACCACCACGAAACGGGGGAGCGGATGGCGATCCGTGTGGGACCGGGCCAGTCGGCCCAGCAGGAGTACAAGCGGCGTCTCCGGTCCTGGAGGACGTCGGCACGACGGCGGTTCCTCATCGGGCTGGCCCCCGTACTCGCCCTCGCCGGGGTGCTGGAGTGGTGGATCGGCTGGCACGGCATCGGTGTCCCGCTGTTCGGCCACATCGCTGCCCTCGCCGTCGTCCTCGCGTGGTGCGGAACGCTCACGGCCCCCCAGCACGTACGGGCCTGGCGGTCCGGCGCAGAAGGCGAACGGCGGACCGCGCGGATGCTCGCCCCGCTGGCCCGCCGCGGCGCGGTCATCCTCCACGACCGCGCACTCGGCAAGGTCGCGAATCTGGACCATCTCGCCATCGGGCACTGGGGTATTGCCTGCATCAACACCAAGAACTGGCAGGCCAAAGGGGCGCGAGTCGCCGTCAGCCCCGACGGTGGAACCCTGTGGTACGGCGCCCACGCCCAGAACCGCGAGGTGGCGAAAGCCCACGGGGAGGCGAGGCAGGCAGCCGCTGCCCTCCGGCGCCCGCTGGACGGGCTGCCGGTCGACGTCCGGCCGATCATCGCCGTACACGGGGCCCCGGTTGGCCGTCGCGGCATCTTGGTCTTCGACGGCGTGGTGGTGATCGAGGCCAGGCGCCTTCGCAGCCACCTGCGCAAACAGCGTCGCGTCCTCTCGCCGGCCGAGGTCGCCCAGGCCGGGCAGGCAGCCGACCAGGCCCTTCCCCCGAAGGAATAGAACGTCGCTTCGCCAGGAAGTCGAACAAATCATGCCAATGGCCCGGGAGGTTTCCCGGGCCATTGGCATATTGGTTTCCTGAACGGTTTAATAGGTGTATGCCAGCAACGTTGCGCGTCACCGTCCACATGTCCGAGGATCTTGCGGCACGGATCAGCAGCACCGCCCGGTCGTACCGGCTGGCTGAAAAAACCTGGCGTCGCCTTTCCCTGCTAAACGCGAGGGATTCCCGAGAGCGTAAGAAGATTCGAGTAGAGGCGGAATTGCGCCGCAAGGCGGAGTGGCCGACAGAGGACCACCTTGTCGAAGCCTGCGTGCGCGGCCGCATGGCGCAGCCGGACCTTGCCCGCGACTGGCGCCCGCTGACCGAGGAGGAGAAGGCCGAGCTGTCGTTGCCCGGCATGTGGCCCGGGTCGGAGAGGCCAGGGGAGGACTTCGGGACTCCCTTCGCCTGCACGCTCGACTATGACCTGGTCTGGCAGGCGCGGACGGCCGCGTGGCGGATCAGTGAGCCGTGGATCGAGGAGATCCTGAGCCAAGGGCTGGGCAACCTGCGCGGACTCACCGAGGAACAGCGCGACCGGCGAGCCGCCCTCGGCGCCCATGTGCTCACCTTCGGCGCCATCGTCCGGCAAGGGATCGCGGACCACTGGCCCACCAAGGAGGTTTCTCAAACTGAATCGCGAAAGAGTTCTGACCAATAACGTTATTTCGACCCTGCATATCCGCCAATCGCTTCTGAGCTGCCTTTCTGCTTGATTGTCGATTCTGCTTGTAAAGCGTTGCCGGTACTGCTATCCATGAAATGGCGTCGGTGAATCAGGCGAGAAATGGAAGGCTCTGCAAGATGTCCGAAGAGGTAGCGGTCGCGGCGCAAAAGGCGCGGCCGAAAGTGGTCAACGGAACGCAGTTGGCGGCCGAACTGGGCATCGAGCCCTGGATGGTCACCCGGGCACAGGAGCTGGGGCTCATCCCGCCCCGCGACAAGTCCAAGGGGTGGTCGCGCGAGGCAGCCGACGCCCTCGCCCCGCGGGTCGAGGAGATCCGCGAGGGCATCGCGGACCGCGAGGGCTATGGCGCCCGGCGTACGGCCGAGCTGCTGGCCGAGCTGACCGGACTCGAAGTCGAGGCCGCCGACGTGCCGCCCCTGGCCGAGAAGACCAGGTTGCGCGTCGTGGATGAGTACAAGGGTTGGGACCTCTACTCGGTACGCGACGCGCGGGCCCTCGCGGTGTCCGAGGACGCCAAGGCGCTGATGTCCGAGCTGATCGCCGTCCGGCAGGAGGCGAAGGCCCGCAGCGAGGCCGAGTGGACCGCGTGGGTGGAGGTGAGCCTGCCGCCCGACGAGGCAGCCGGCCGTCTGGGGTGGAAGGTGGCCGAGCTGAAGCAGGTCGCCCAGGACGGGCGGATCAGCGCGGGGAGGGGCGGACGGTTCGCCGTCGAGGACCTGGACGTGCTCGCTGCGGACGAGGAGCTGTGCGAGAAGGTGACGGGGGACCGGCTGATCCGGGCCGACGAGGCGGCCGGACTGCTGGAGATCCGGTACCCCACCGACTGGCAGCACGTGGTGGCCGCAGGCTGGATCACCCCGGCCACCCACACGGAGGCTCGGGTCGGGCGGCGGAGGTGGATCGAGGTACCGCTGTTCCGGACCCGCGATGTCGAGGGCCTGCGGGATCTTCCGGGTGTGCCGTGGGAGGAGGTCCGCGCGGTACGACCCGGAGAGCCGAGTCCGCTCCGCGAGTACAGCCGGGTGACGACCCGCGCTGAGGCGATTCACGCCTTCGCCGCCGCCGTCGCCGACCGGCACCAGGTCGAGATGTGGGCCTTCCACGACGACCGCACCGGCGCGTGGGCACTGGACTGGGCCCGTGACGACCAGGACGGCCCGACACGCGAGCAGGTCGCCGCCGAGCTCCGCGCCGACCAGCAGGCCGCCCGCTACCGCGCGGACATCACGGTCGGCGGCACCCGGTGGGGCCAACGGGCACGTCAGGCACGCGAGATCCTGGCGGCGGACACGGCGGTGCTGCTGTGCACCAGGTCCTCCGGGCAGCCGACCAACGACACCGAGACGACCGAGATCATCGAGATCGCCGTCATGGACGCCTCCACCGGCAAGGTGCTGCTGGACCGCCGGGTGAAGCCGTCCGTCCCGCTGGGGGAGCGGTACGCCGGGGGGCTCTCCGACGAGGACCTGGCGGACGCCTCCCCGTGGGAGCGCGTACTGGTCCGGGTGCGGGACGTGACCCGCGGGCGCCTGATCGTCCCGGGCCGGCCGGGGGAGGACCAGAAGCTGATCGCGGCCGACACCGCGCGGGCGGGCAAGCGCCCGATGCACCTCGCCGCCGACGAATCCTGGGCTTTGCGGGAGGGGGACGACCCGGTCACCCCGGTCAGGGGACTGCCTGCGGTGAAGGGGTGCGAGTACGTACGCGAGGAGCTGCTGCGGCGGTCCCGCGCCCGCGGCCGCGCTCACCTCCCCGAGGCCGCACCCCGCCAGGAGGTGACCCGCTGATGGCCGAGATCCGGATCATGGGCGCGAGCGTCGAGGAACAGGAGCAGGTCACGGACCTGATCAGGAGGGCCCTCGCGGCGTACCCGGTACCGGTCGCCGTGGACGAACCGCGCCGTCTGCAGAACCGGCGGTCCGAACCCGGCACCCCCGAGTACCGGATCGTCTTCACCGTCATCCCCGCTCCCGCCCCGGCGCCGGCCGCCGAGGAGCACACCGTGCACGTCGAGCGGGAGGAGCCGGTCGGCCGCCGAGGAGAACGCCGCAGCGGACGCCCGATGAGCGGGCGCCGGGACCGTCCCGCCCTTCCTCCGGGCACCGGCCGGTAGCCGGTCGGGACTGGCCGTCGTATCCCGCATGGGCCCTTGCCGCCGCTACTCTGGGGGGCGAGGGCCCGGCGACCGTTCCGGAGCCCCGTGCCACGGGAAGGCGGTGACCATGCGCGAGGCGACGAATCCTGGCGAGGGGGAGTGGACCCCGGACGCCATCGCTCACGCCCTGACGCCGGGCCAGCGGATGGAGTTCATGCGTCAGCTGAACCTCACCCCGTTCAGCGAGCTGGAAGCCCTCGGGGCCCGGTGGCGGAAGCTCATCGAGGACCTGCGGGCCGGAGCTGCGAAGGCCCCCGAGGTCCTGGACTACCAGCGTCAGCACGGCGGCGCTCTGCCGCCGGAGTACACGGACGTCACCGAGCTGATCAGCGAGCGGCGGGTCGCGTGAACTACCGGCTCTACATGGACCCCACGCAACACGAGGTCTACCGGAGCCTGCCCGAGCGGGCCCGCGACCGCCTGGCCCGCTTTCTGCTCGACTCGCTCACCGACCCCATCACCGCGACCGAGCCGTACGGCGACGTCGATGACGGCGTGGTGCGGCTGTGGGCCGCCGGGGACCTGGCGGTGGTGCTGATGGTCGGCGCCGAGACCAAGACCGTCACGGTTCTCAGCATCGCGTACGCCGGCCTGGACTGACGACGAACGACGAGGGGCTTCTCCTCCTACCCCCCCCCGCGGGGGGGGTAGGAGGAGAAGCCCCTCGGTGTCTTCAACACCCTTCCGCGGGCGGACCGATCAGGGACCGTTCCGAAGACACCGCTCGGCGCCGAGCGTGAAAGTCGATGCGGAATGACCTCCGCCGAGATGAACGAGCGCCCGCCCAGGAGGTCACGCGGGAACGGGCAAGCCCAGCGCCGAAACGGGGGGATTCGGCGCTGGGCTGTTGGCCCACTCTGCCACGGAATTGCCCGCCCGTACCCTGATTTGAACCTTTGGGTGCTCCGCGCGACAGAGCGCCTGTCAGGCGAGAGCCTGCCCAAGAAGGTCCCGTGGACGGCCGTTGAGCGCCTGGTGCAGAGCCTCGGCCCGAGATCGGATCAGGCCGTCACGGTAGGGGGCCGGGAGGCGGTCGAAGATGCCTGCCGCCATCTCGGCAGCCGCTGAAGGGTCGCCGTCGAGGCGCAGACAGGCGGCGGTGTCCATCGCGATCAGGGCCCGGGTCATCACCGATGGGGAGTCGGTGAGGTCGAGGGCACCGTCCTGGGCCGCGTAGGCAGCCTCCGTGTCCCCGAGGAGGGTGTACGCCTGGGAGAGGTGGACGAAGTGCTTCTGTCCCGGATAGCCGAACCAGGTATCTGCTGTTTCATGTCCGTCGAGGTGTTCCACGAGGTTCCGCACATCTGTGACCGCCATCCGGGCGCCCCGAAGATCACCGATGGCGGCCAGGGAGCGGGCCGTGACCGCCGCCGCCAATGCGCCGGCGGCGGTGGGCGTCCGACCGGCGGCCCTGCGAGCTCGGGAGGCGATCCGTACGGCCGCCTCCGGGGCGCCGTAGTTCAACGGCACCATCGCGTGCCGCGCCAGCACCCAGGCGGTCATCCTGCGGTCACCGGACTCGCGAGCTGCCTTCTCCGCCGTCGCGAACCATCGGAACGCGTCCCCCTTGTCGCCGCGATCGTGCTGGACGATGGCGACGAGACCGGCAATCCCCGCAGCGGTACGGGCGAGATCAGCACGTGCCCCGGCGGGGTGGGGCTGGCGGAGGACCTGACCGAGGAGATCGAGGTCCGCCTGCATTTCGCTCAGCACGTCGTCGGGCGCCCGGCCGTGGTAGCCGCCCCGGTGCCGCTCGAATGCCGACTCCAGGTAAGCCAGGTCACCGGCTCCGGAGCCGGTGAGGGCCCCGTCGATGCCCTCGCGCGCCTGCGCGATGCCCGGCAACGCGGTTGAACCTACGGCCGCGGCCGCCACCCCGAAGAAACTGCGTCGCTTCACGTCCTCTTTCTCCCTGCGCTGGCTGCGTCGGTGCTGCCGCGATGCGGCGACTGCCCGCTGCACGTCCGCGACGCTCAGCCCGTATGCGCGGGCGATCGTCTCGTGCCAGTCCGGGACCGGTAACCGCTTCTCCAGTTCCCACCGCTTGATGTTCTCCCAGTCGAACCACCGGCCGCCCTGGGCCTGTTGAACGACCTTGGCCTGCTGATCTCGGGTGCGTCCGGCGCGTTCGCGGATCGCTCGAAGTAAGGCGCCGATGCCGTCCGGGGCCACCATGACACTTTCCCTCCGTCGCCGTCGGGTGCGGCCCTCATCCTGGCCCCCCGGAGCGGCCCCCCGCCGGGAAACGCACCCCTTCGTGGCCCCTCATTCCTTGTGTTCCCCGGCAGTTCAATGGGCGAACGCCGCCGACCCCTCGGCTCGCCGCCGGAACGGTCTCGGTGGCGGGTCGAGGTTCCACCGGCCGCACGGCGCCACCCGGACAGACAGACCAACTGGAGGGGATCATGGACACCGCAGCACCCGTGGATCGGCAGCCGGCTCGCGCCGCATGGGAGGAGACGGGAACGGCCATCGTTCCCGGTGTCCTGGAGCCGGACCGCTTCAAGGCCCTGGTCGAGGAGGCGCACGGCCGGATCGACCTGGTCACCCCCCACGTCCACGAGCACACGGCAGCCCACCGTGACGGCAGCTTCGCCTCCCCGGTGCACTGCGGCTTCATCCCGCCCGGCCCGGTGCTGGAGACCCTGGCCTACGACAAGACCCTGCTGATGACCCTGCGCGAGGCCACCGGCATCCCTCGGCTGATCCCGCGCGGTGGCGCCGTCGTCCTCTACAAGGAAGGCGACTTCCAGGGCCTGCACGTGGACTCGGTGAAGTCCACCGTGACCGTCGCCGTCGCGGTGACCGAGGACCTGCCGCCGATGGGGTGGGCCCCCAACCTGATGGGGGAGTTTCCCGACCGCCTGGGGGAGGTCGTCAGCGAGCACGGCATGTTCCCCGAGGGGGAGGGCTTCACGACCCTGGCTCACCCGTACGGTGACGGCAGTGTCCGGGCGTTCGCCGGGTACCACGTGCCGCACTGGCGCCGGCCGATGACGTCGATGGGCCTGCTGGTGACGATGTCGTTCATGGACCTGTGATGGGCATGACTGCACGTCAGCTCTGGCTGGCGGAAGGACGGGCGGTCGTTCCGGAGGACGTGGTCGACCCCGGGCTCTGGGAGGAGCTTGCCGAGGAGGCCGACCGGTGCGAGCCGCACGCGGTCGTCCGCCACAACCAGCGGCCGGGCCTGCTGGTGATGCGGGACGGCTCGATCACCTCCCCCCAGCGGTGCCGGGTCCACACCGGGGGAGACGCACTCAGCCGGCTGGCCATGTCCAAGGGCCTCGCAGAGGTGGCGGGCGAGGCGACCGGCCGGGCCCGGATGACCCCGATCCGCTTCGGCCTGAAGTTCTACGAGCCCGGCGACTACATGCACGTCCACCGCGACGACGGGAAGTGTGAGATCACCTTCTCGTGCGGCCTGACCCCCGGTCTCGTCTCCATGGGCTGGCTGCCCCGCCTGCGGTGGCTGACCACCCAGCAGGTGGCCGACCGCCTCGGTGACACCCCGTACCCCGACGGCGGCGAGACCTTCCCGGTCCGCCACCGCGTCCTCACCGGATTCGACGGAAGTCGCATCCCCCACTGGCGTACCCCGCTCGACTCCCAGTCGCGCGAGGTACTGATCACCATCTGCTTCACCGACCTCTCGGTGTAGCAGCGTCCTTCCCTAGCCCCAGGAGGAACGACCATGTCCCAGCAGATCCCGTCCGCCACGACGCAGGCCGTGGACCCGGCCGACTTCGTGGTCGAGCTGCACGCCGAGGGCAACATGCCGCAGAACTCCGGCGGCGACCCGGCGGTGCCGGACTCCGCCTTCCCCGACACCCACACCTACCCGCTGCCGTCCGCCTGACGGCTCTGCAGGCGGTAGCTGAAGCCGCCCGGCCGCCGGGGCACCCTTCATGACCTGGGTGTCCCGGCGGCCGGGCTTCGGCATCTGCGAAGGGAAGAGTCCATGCGCAAGGCGTACTTCGACGGCACCCACCGGACCCGTCATCCCGACGAGACCTGGGAGGCGATCCGACCGCTGCTGATGGCGTACGGCATCACCCGCGTCGCCGACGTGACCGGGCTGGATGATCTCGGCATCCCGGTGACGATGGCCGTGCGGCCGCTGGCCCGCACCTTGTCCGTCGCCCAGGGCAAGGGCGTGACGCTGGCCGCCGCCCGGGTCTCCGGGGCGATGGAGGCGATCGAGGCATGGCACGGCGAGCGGGCCGTCCCGACCGCCGAAGTGCGGGCGCCGGCGGACGGCCTCGGCCTGGACCTGCCCTATCCGGTCACCGCCCTGGAGAGCCACCCCGGCTCTCTGTTCACCGGCTGGACCGTCCTGGACTGGATCACGGCACGATCAGCACTGGACGGCGAACCCACGCTCGTCCCGGCGGCGTGCGTGCAGCTGGGCAGGGAAGCCCACGACCGGTGGCGGCTGCACCTGCCCAGCGCGTCCACGAACGGTCTCGCCTCCGGCAACACGCGCGCCGAGGCCGTCGTCCACGCCCTGGCTGAGCTGATCGAGCGCGACACGATCAGTGCACTGGCCGACGGGTCGGGGCACGGTCGTCTCATCGACCCCGGCAGCGTCGAGGACGAGCACTGTGCGGCCCTGATCGACCGGGTGCGGGCGGCAGGGGCTTGGCTGGAGCTGTGGCACCTGCCGAACCGGTTCGAGGTGCCCGTCATCAGCTGCTATCTGTGGCGCGAGGACCAGCCTGCCCTGCTGGTCTCCGGCTCCGGCGCCCACCTGGACCCGCACGTGGCCCTGTCGAGGGCGATCACGGAAGCGGCTCAGTCCCGGCTCACCCAGATCACCGGCAGCCGGGAGGACATCCACCCGGCCGCCTACCGGCCCGCCGTACACCACGGCCCCCAGCCGTCCACCGGCCGTGGCGCCAAGTGGGCGGAGGTCACCGCGCAGCACACCACCGGCTTCACCACGGACGAAGGCGAGGCCGAGCACCTGGCGGCCCGCATCAGCGCGGTCACCGGCCACTCCCCGCTGGTCGTGGACCTCACTCACGGAGCCCACCAGCGGCGCGAGTTCGCCGTCGTCAAGGTGCTGGCCCCGACCCTGCGCTACGACGCCCGGCACGTCATCCCCCGACCGACCCAGGAGGCAGTCGCTTGAGCGTTCACGTCTTCTCCGGGCCCACCGTGCCCGCCGCCCGCGTCAGGGAAGTCCTCCCCGACGCCGTGACGCACCCCCCGGCTCGGCACGGGGACCTGATGCGGCTCGGAGCCGGCCCCGGCGACACGGTGCTGATCATCGACGGTCTCTGGCACCAGAGCGCCCCGGTACGGCACAAGGAGATCCTGGCGCTGCTGGCCGACGGCGTTGCCGTGGTCGGCGCCGCCAGTATGGGAGCCCTGCGGGCCGCCGAGCTCGCTCCGTACGGCATGGTCGGCATCGGGCGGATCTTCGAGGATTTCCGCAGCGGCGCCCTGGACGCGGACGACGAAGTCGCCGTGCTCCACACCGAGGACGGCCGCCCGCTGTCCGAAGCCCTGGTGAACCTGCGGGCCGCTCTGACCCGGGCGGCCGCCGATGGACAGCTGGAGACCACCGAGGCGACCCGGCTGGCCCACCTGGCTCGCTCCCTGCCCTACACCCGCCGGTCCTGGGCCGCCCTGGGCCGCCTCGCGGCGGGGGAGGGGTTGAAGACCGCGTTCAACCGGGCGGATGCCTGGCGTCGTGTGCACCCCTGCGACGCCAAGAGGGAGGACGCCGAGCGGGCCCTTGCCCTGGTGGCCGCTGGCCTGCCTCCGGCCCCCGGCACCGCCGGGGCCTGGGCTGGCGAGCCGTGGCAGACCAGCTTCGTCCGGTACTGGCAGGCGGCCTTCCGGCCGGTCGCGGAGGCGAGCGGGCAGTTGGTGAACTGCCTCGCTCTCCTGAACTATCAGCAGCTCTACGACCCGGGGTTCCCCAGCCGGTGGCGCACGCGGGTCCTGGCTGCTCTCGCGCAGGAAGAGGGCGACGACGTGTGTCGCCCGGTGCGAGCCGCGGCGGTGGAGCGGTCCGCTCTGCGGCGCGTTGCCGATGCGGGTGTGGAGCTGGGCGGCATGTCCGGCGGCCAGCTCGCCCACTGGCTCACCGAGGACGAGGTGAGCCAGCTCCCGCCGGAGGAAGCACTGGTGCGGATCGTCGTCCGCTCCGCCCGCCTGGACGGAGCTTGGACGGTGTGGCCGGTGACGGTGGCCGAAGCAGGCGACCTGATCGGCCCCGTCCCTTCAGTGGCCGAGGCCGTGGCCGCCGCGTTCACCTTCAACGCCGAGGTCGAGGCGGCCGACCCGCACCGCACCACGGCCCACCTGAGCGCCGACCGCATCGCCGCATCGCTGGTTCAGCGGTGGGGGCTTCCCGAGCGGAGCGGCCGGACCGTGCTCGACGCAGCGGCCAGGGACCGGGCGTTCCGCGACTTCGCCGGCGCCGTCGAGGTGGCCCGAGCGTTCTACCTCTCCGCCCGCGCCGGTACTGCCGGGCCGTCGCCCTCCTTGGTCGCCAGCGGCGCGAGGCAGAGCCCCCGGACCTGAGCAATGGCCAGCGGCACGACAGCGGCGGCCGCGATGATCAGGGCGCCCGCCGCCAGCGTCGTGCGAAGCCCGAATACCTGGGAGGCGGGACCGGCCAGGAGGTATCCGAAGGGCACGGGCAGGATCTGGCCGAGCGTCGAGTAGGACAGGGTCCGGCCCAGTCGGTCCGCTGGAATCCTCTCCTGCACCAACGAGGCCCACACGGTCATGCTGACCGCCAGCCCCGTGCCCGCCAACGCCGTGGCGGCCGCGAGGACGGGCAGCGGTACGGCCGCCGCCATCGCTCCCAGCGGCACCGCCATCGAACCGGTGCCCGCACAGACCACGAGCCCGACACGACGCGGCTTCCACATGAGGGCGAGCGCTGCCCCGGCCACCAGCCCCGCGGTGAAGCCGGACACCACCACACCCCACGGCGCGGCACCGCCGAGTACCCGCTGTCCGTACACCGGGCCCAGGAGCTGGTAGCCGACCAGCCACACGGGAACGATCACGGCGGCCTGGCAGACCATCACCCACAACCAGCGGCGGGAGCGGAAGTCATCCCAGCCCTCGCGCAGGTCGGCGGTGAAGCCGGTCCGGACCTTCACGTGCTTGGCCTTGAGGCTGATCCGGGAGAAGAGCAGGGCCGAGGCGGCGAACGTGAGAGCGTCCCAGCCGAGGGCCCAGGCAGGGCCGACCACGGCGACCAGGACGCCGCCCAGGGCGGGCCCCGCGACCTTCACGGTGTTCTGCCCGATCTTCAGCAGGGCATTGGCCGCGTGCCGGAGTTCGGCCGGGACGACTTCCACGACGATGCCGCCGGCCGCGGGGGTGAAGAAGGCTCCCGCCGCCCCGCAGACGGCCGACATCGCCACCAGGTGCCAGACCCGGGCCGTGCCCGAGAGGAGCAGGAGCACCGCCGCCGCCTCGGCGGCCGCGCAGACGACGTTGGACCACACCATGACTCGGTGTCGGGGCAGCCGGTCCGCGACGACGCCGCCGACGAGCAGCAGCAGGATCTGGGGTACGACGCTCGCCGCGAGGACCGCGCCCAGCGCTCCGGGCCCGCCGCCGATCTTGAGCACGGCGAAGGCCAGCCCGATGGGCGCCACGGCCGAGCCGGTCCAGGAGAGCAGACGGGCGGCGAAGTGCAGCCGGTACGGTCTGATCGCCAAGGGGGCGCCTGCCTCCCGGACCCGGGCCGCCCAGCTGATACGTGGGACGGGCCCCGCTGGATTCCGGTCGTGCAGCCGCGCCTTACGCAAGATCCAACTCCACCCAGAGAACACGAAATCCCGGTAGCGAGGCGCCACCGGGAAGATGGTCCCGACTCTAGAGCAACCCGAAGATCGTCTGTCGCAGACGCACCAACAGGTACCCGCAGACCCACAGTGGGGCGGTCCACCTCAACCACAGAACGGAACCCTTCAGCGCCCGCAGTCGAGGACCGACGAGCGGAGGTACCCAGCCGTGCGGCCCCCAGGCCGTACGGCGGCACCCCCGCGGACATCAGCCACGCTTCCCGTCTTTGATCGTCACGGCGCCTAGCCGCCCGAGACTCAGAGCCGATGGTGCTGTCCACCGGGCGTTCGCGGACGACGTCGCCGCACGCGAAGCGAGCCCAGCCCGCGACCTATCTGCGGCAAACGGCTGGATGAACGCCGACCCAGATCACCAGCCGTCTCCGACCCTCGGACCGTCGGGCGTGATGTCGATTCCCCGGCCGTCCCACAGGGCTTCGTCCAGGTCGTCCGGGCGCGGGGTGACGCGCTGGCCGGAAGACTCCGGACTGCCTTGGACGTGAGGCTCCGACCCCGGCTGGGCTGACGCGTCCGCCGCGCCGGTCGAGTCGTGCCGTTCGGCATGTTCTGTCACAGGTCCAGCCCCCTACGGTCGATCGGACGATGCCATTTCCCGCACCCTCGCCAGGAGGAGGCGGCAGTCCTCCACGGCGGTGTGCGGGCCTCCGAGCTTCTGCGAGCGGTAGCGTCCTCGCTTGACCGACCACAGGCCCTTCCAGACGGCGTACGGCTCCATCGCGTCGTGCCACCGGCACTCGCCCAGCCAGTGGGCAGCTACCTGTGCCGAACGGTGTCGTTCCAGCTCCCGTTCCAAGCACCCTTTGTCGAAGGGCAAGTTGTAGGCCACGCACGTCCGACCGTGCAGGGCCTCACCGAGGGCGGGCAGCAGCTCTCCGAAGGTAGGGGCGTCGGCCACCCTCTCCGGAGTGATCTTGTGGATGGCGATGGCGCCCGGTTCGATCCCGGCCTGCGGGTTGACGTACGAGTCGAAGAGCACGGTGCCGCTCTTGTCGGTGGCCGCGATCTGTACCGCCCACGCCCCGTTCAGGCCGGTGGTCTCGATATCGACCGCAGCCAGTGAGTCGTCCGCCAGGAGCCGCCGGGCCCAGTCCGCGACCTGCGCCCGCTCGCGCGGCCACGATCGCGGTCTGCGCAAGGCCCGCACCGCGTCGTCCAGGGCGCCGTGCCGCTCACCGCTCCCTCCGAGCCGCCACCCGGCAGTCCCGAGGACCTGGTCCGAGTAGAGCATCCCGAGGAAGGCGTCCCCGTCGTACACCGCGAAGTCGTGGCGGTCGGTGTCGGCCGGCCGCACGAACCGGGCCGCCCGGCCGTCGATCTCCTGGGTGAACAAGTCGTCCAGCAGCGCCGGATCGGCGGTCACTCGTCGCCCTCCCCGTCGCGGACCGGAAGGCCCTGTTCGTTCACGATGAGCGACTGCCCGGGGATCGGTTCGTCCTCGGCCACGGTGCTGCTGACCTGGTCACGGCCGTGCCCGTCCGTCGCAGGCGAGGACGGCTTGCCCCCCTTGCCGCCGCCGGCGGGGGACTTCACCTGTCGCTCCAGGCGACGGACCTGGGTCTCCAGAGCCTTGCGAGCCTTCTCCGCCCGCTCGGCCGCCGCCGCCTGGTCCGCGCCGAACTTCCGGCTCTGCTCCAGTTCTTCGAGCAGCCGGTCCCGGTCGGCGTTGTGCCGCTTGACCAGCTCATCGCGTTCTTCGTTGTGCTGCTTGATCAGGTTGCCCCGGTCGGTCAGGTGCTCCTGGATCAGGTCCTTCCGCTCCTGCTTCGCATCCGCGACCTGAGCCGTTGCGGCCTCCGCCGTCGCCTTGTGCTGGGCGGTCTCCGCCTGGAGCTGGTCGACGCGCTCCCGGGCCGTCCGCTCGATGGTCTCGACGTCCTTCCGGGCGGTGGCGATCTCGTCCGCCGCCTTCTTCCGGGCGGCGGCGATCTCGTCCTTGGCGTCCTTCTCGATCCGGGCCCGGTGTTCCTCAATCTGTTTGTCGGCTGCCGCCTTCGCCGCTTCGATCTGCTCTTTCGTCTCGGTCGTGACTCGCTCGATCTCCGCACGGGCGGCTTCCTGAGCGTCGTGCGCCCGCGCGTCGGCAGCAGTGACCCGTTCCTCAGCCTCCCGCTCGGCCACCTGCTGGGATCGCACGGCGTGCAGCGCGAGGAGGAACATCAGGGTGGCGGTCGACTCGGCCTGTTCGCGGAGGCCGTCCGCTTCGACGGCCGCCTCCTCCGCCGTCTCCTTCAGGCTTTTGAGCCGCTTCGCCTCCTGCTCGGCGGCGATTCGGGCCTCATGCTCCACCCCGAGCTTCGTCTGTGCTTCGGTGACGGCCAGCCGGGCGGCGTTCTGCGCGTTCGCGACCTGGACGCTCGCCAGCTCCGGATCGCCCGCGGCCTCCACCGCCGCAAGATGGCCGGGGAGCACTTCGAGGACTTGGACCAGGAGGGAACGAAGGCTGATCTCCGTGGTCTGCGCCTCCGCCACGGCGGCACTGTGCGGGAGTGTGGACAGGTCATCCGGAACCACGTCCTGACGAGCGGCGGCGTCCTTGCCGTGCTTCCGCTCCCAGCGCAGGGCTTTGAGCGCGGTGTGGTCGGGGTCATCGCAGTATTTCGACGGCGGCCCGGGGGTACCAGGCGCCTTCACCTTCGCCGGCCGGGAACACCCGGCGGGGAACTCACACAGTCGGACGGCGGTCTCGGTGGGGCCGTCGCTCTGGTCGTTCATCAGTGGATTCCGTTCCCCGTCGCTCAGGCGGCGGTCGTGCGAGTGGGCAGGGCGATGACGGCGGCTTCCTTCGCGGATTCGAGCGCCGTGGTGAAGGCGTCGGCGACGGCGGCGGCCTCTCCGGTCATGCCTTCGATCTCGGCGATGGCGAGGTCATCGCGCACGGTGCGGGCGAGGAAGTCGAGGACGTCGTCGCTGCCGTCGGTCAGTGTCTGGATCTGCTGCAGTTCGCGGTAGCGGTCATCGGCCTGGGCTACCTGCTCGGCGTACGACTCCAGGGCTTCGACCCGCCGGGTGATCCCGTCGAGGCTCGCCCGTAGGGCCCGGCGCCGGGTGTTGAGCAGCGCGGCGACCTTGTCCCCCTTGGGGTTGGAGGGCTCGGCCTTTACCATCCGGGTGTACTTCCGCAGGGCCTCCGCGATCTCCCACTCCTGCCGGGGGAGGGCCACGTCATTGTGCTGCCGGTCGATGAGGTCGAAGCGGTGCACCGCCGAGGTGCGAACAGCCTTCTTCGCCTGCTGTGCACGGGCGAGGAGGGTGCGGGCGTCGTCGTTCAGCTCGGAGGGCTGGACACACCGGTCTTTGAGCTCCGCCAGGCGCCGTGCCGTTTTGTTCCGCGAAGCAGCGTTCGCCGCGTACGCGAACCCCATGAACGCGAGGACGGCGGTTCCGATCGGCCACGCCATGAGGAGGGCGGAGTGGAGGCCGTCGAAGAGTTCCTGCATCGGGCGACCGAAGGCGTCGTTCACCGTGGCCCCGCCGTCGTGCGGGCTCGGCGTGTACCACTCAACTGCCCCGGTGACCCAGGCTCCAGCTCCGAGACCAGCGACGGCGAGACCGGGACGCAGCAGGTAGGGGGCCGTGGCCCACCAGACGCTCACCTCGCCCCGAGGGTAGGAGCGCGGGTCACGGTCGGCCCGGACCAAGAGGTCCCGGTCCTTCTCGGCCAGGTCGGGGTCCCGCACGGTGACGGCGGCCAGGCGCGGTGACGGCGGCGGTTCCTTCTTCACCTTCGGGTCCTCCCCTGTGCCGACTTATGTGCGTCGCGGGGCCTCACGGTCTCACGTGCCGCTGACAAGAAGGTCGTCGGTTCCATCACGACGTCATCCCCTCATCAGTGCGTCGTGGACCGGGTTGCCGTGGGCTTCGTCGGAGTCGGCAATGTCCTCGGACTGGTCGACCAGCCAGGTGTCGCCCTGCTGTACGACGCGCAGGGCCTTGCGGCTGGTGGTGGTGGAGTTGGGCCAGGTGACG
>NZ_JODF01000088.1:0-21843 GCF_000717945.1 Streptomyces sp. NRRL S-920 | reverse complement strand
GGGAAACGCCCGGTTACATTCCGAACCCGGAAGCTAAGCCTCATAGCGCCGATGGTACTGCAGGGGGGACCCTGTGGGAGAGTAGGACGCCGCCGAACTTCTTTTATAGCCGTGGTCCCTGGATTAAATTCCAGGGACCACGGCTTTTTTGTTTTCCGGGCGCAGTGGCCCCAGCCACCCCTCCGCACCACCCTGCGTCAACTGAGGGTAAGGTCAGGGGGCATCATTGGTTCTTTTCCCACAGGAGGCCCCCGGGTGGAGGTCCAGGAGACGCGCGTCCAGACGGACCGTGTCCTCACCATCCCGAACATCCTCAGCATGGCGCGTCTCGCCGGCGTGCCCCTCTTCCTGTGGTTGATCCTCAGGCCGGAGTTCGGAGGGCCCAACAGCGACGGGTGGGCGCTCCTGGTGCTCGCGCTCAGTGGGATCAGTGATTACCTCGACGGGAAGCTCGCGCGGCGCTGGAACCAGATCAGCAACCTCGGCAGGCTGCTCGATCCCGCGGCGGACCGGCTCTATATCCTCTCGACGCTGCTCGGTCTGACGTGGCGGGGGATTCTTCCGCTCTGGCTGACCGCGGTGCTCCTGCTGCGCGAGTTGGTCCTGCTGGTGATGGTCTGGATCCTCAGGCGCCACGGCTATCCGCCCCCGCAGGTGAACTTCCTCGGCAAGGCCGCCACCTTCAACCTGATGTACGCCTTTCCACTACTGCTGCTGAGCGATGGCAGCGACTGGCTTGCATCGATCGCTGCTATTTTCGGATGGGCGTTCGCCGGATGGGGTACAACGCTGTACTGGTGGGCAGGGATCCTGTATGTGGTTCAGGTCCGCCGACTTGTCAAGGTGGACAACATGGCCGATTGAGCTTGCCGATTCGGTGACCGTAGAGGCGCGTAGGCCCGTGACTGACATATACGGGACCAACTCGGCGGGCTGAGTCGGCTAGATCGTCGTCTATTGAGGAGGACGTTTCCGACATGAAGGCCGTCGTAATGGCCGGCGGCGAAGGCACGCGCCTTCGCCCCATGACCTCTAGCATGCCCAAGCCGCTCCTGCCCGTGGCCAACCGGCCGATCATGGAGCATGTGCTGCGCCTGCTGAAGAGGCATGGTCTGACCGAGACCGTGGTAACAGTGCAGTTCTTGGCGTCGCTCGTCAAGAACTACTTCGGCGACGGCGAAGAGCTCGGGATGGAGCTCACCTATGCCAACGAGGAGAAGCCGCTCGGAACCGCCGGCAGCGTCAAGAACGCCGAGGAAGCGCTGAAGGACGACGCTTTCCTCGTGATCTCCGGTGACGCGCTGACCGATTTCGACCTCACCGAGCTGATTAACTTCCACAAGGAAAAGGGCGCGCTGGTCACCGTCTGCTTGACGCGCGTACCCAATCCGCTGGAATTCGGCATCACCATCGTCGACGAGGAAGGCAAGGTCGAGCGCTTCCTTGAGAAGCCGACCTGGGGGCAGGTCTTCTCCGACACGGTGAACACGGGCATCTACGTGATGGAGCCCGAGGTGTTCGACTACGTCGAGGCCGATGTGCCGGTCGACTGGTCCGGTGATGTCTTCCCGCAGCTCATGAAGGAAGGCAAGCCCATCTACGGCTACATCGCCGAGGGCTACTGGGAAGACGTCGGCACCCACGAGAGCTATGGCAAGGCGCAGGCGGACGTCCTTGAGGGCAAGGTCGACGTCGAACTCGACGGCTTCGAGATCTCGCCCGGCGTGTGGGTCGCGGAGGGCGCCGAGGTGCACCCTGACGCCGTGCTGCGCGGGCCCCTGTACATCGGGGACTACGCCAAGGTCGAGGCGAACGTCGAGATCCGTGAGCACACGGTGGTGGGCTCGAACGTCGTGGTGAAGGACGGGGCGTTCCTGCACAAGGCCGTCGTCCACGACAACGTCTACATCGGACAGCACAGCAATCTGCGCGGCTGTGTCATCGGGAAGAACACCGACGTCATGCGGGCCGCCCGCATCGAGGACGGTGCGGTGATCGGCGACGAGTGCCTCGTCGGTGAAGAATCGATCATCCAGGGCAATGTGCGGGTCTATCCGTTCAAGACGATCGAGGCCGGCGCGTTCGTCAACACGTCCGTCATCTGGGAGTCCCGCGGTCAGGCGCATCTGTTCGGCGCCCGTGGGGTGTCCGGGATCCTGAACGTGGAGATCACGCCGGAACTCGCCGTGCGGCTCGCGGGAGCGTATGCGACGACCCTGAAGAAGGGGTCGACCGTCACCACCGCGCGTGACCACTCGCGAGGCGCCCGTGCGCTCAAGCGGGCGGTGATCTCGGCGTTGCAGGCCAGCGCCATCGACGTACGTGACCTGGAGAACGTGCCGCTGCCTGTCGCACGGCAGCAGACGGCTCGGGGCAGTGCCGGCGGGATCATGATCCGGACGACGCCCGGGGTGCCGGACTCCGTCGACATCATGTTCTTCGACGGGGAGGGAGCGGACCTGTCGCAGGCCAGCCAGCGGAAGCTGGACCGGGTCTACGCGCGCCAGGAGTACCGGCGGGCCTTCCCCGGGGAGATCGGGGACCTGCACTTCCCGTCCAGCGTGTTCGACTCGTACACCGGTTCGCTGCTGCGGAACGTCGACACCACGGGCATCGCCGAGTCGGAGCTGAAGGTCGTCGTCGACGCGTCCAACGGTAGTGCCGGCCTCGTGCTGCCGAGCCTGCTGGGGAAGCTCGGCGTGGACGCGTTGACGATCAACCCCGGGCTCGACGAGTCGCGGCCCACCGAGACCGCCGATGCGCGCAGGTCCGGCCTGGTGCGGCTCGGCGAGATCGTGGCATCGGCGCGGGCTGCCTTCGGCGTGCGGTTCGACCCCGTCGGCGAGCGGCTGTCGCTCGTGGACGAGAAGGGGCGGATCGTCGAGGACGACCGGGCCCTGCTGGTCATGCTGGACCTGGTGGCCGCCGAGCGGCGCAGCGGGCGGGTGGCGCTGCCGGTGACGACGACGCGCATCGCCGAGCAGGTGGCCGCTTACCACGGCACCCAGGTGGACTGGACGACCACGTCGCCGGACGACCTGACGCGGGTGGGGCGCGGAGAGTCGACGATCTTCGGCGGCGACGGGCGTGGCGGGTTCATCGTGCCCGAGTTCAGCAGCGTCTTCGACGGAACGGCCGCGTTCGTGCGGCTCATCGGTCTGGTGGCGCGTACGCAGCTCACCCTCAGCCAGATCGACGCGCGTATTCCGCGCGCCCATGTGCTGCGGCGTGATCTCGCGACGCCGTGGGCCGTCAAGGGGCTCGTGATGCGGCGTGTGGTCGAGGAGGCCGGGGACCGGTTCGTCGACACCACCGACGGCGTGCGGGTCGTGGAGGCCGACGGGCGCTGGGTGCTGGTGCTGCCCGACCCCGCCGAGGCCGTCACCCATCTGTGGGCCGAGGGGCCCGACGACGCGTCCGCCCAGGCGCTGCTCGACGAGTGGGCCGCGGTGGTGGACAGCGCCGGCCGCTGACCGTGTGCGGATGCCGGGCAGCACCAGCAACAGGTGCTGCCCGGCACGCCGGTGGGGCCATTCGGAGGTAGCGCCCACGACGTGCGACGATGTGCGGCATGCCGCAGCAGCCCCCCGTTCGGAGCACCCCCTCCCGCCCCAGGCGTCCGGACGCGTCCATGTCGCTGCTCACCACCGTCATGGACCACAGCCTGGACGAGGGATACGCGGAGGCGGCGGCCAGAAAGAAGGCCCGGGGCAACAGTGGCGTCCCTCGCCCGCTCAGGGCCAAACTCGGCCTTGCCGCAGGTCTCGTCCTCGCCGCCCTAGTGGTGACCGTGGGAGCCGCGCAGGCGCGGGTGGCGGCGCCGGTGCTCGCCAAGGAGCGCGAAGAACTCATCGACCGCGTCGAGGAGGCCACGACCGGAGCCGACAAGCTCGAGGACGACGTGGACGAACTCCGCGACGACGTGGGCGAACGGCAGCGAGCCGCGCTGAAGAAGCACGGCGGCAGCCAGGGCGAACTGGTCGGCCTCCTCTCCGGCGCCACGGAAGTCACCGGGCCCGGCGTGAAGCTCGTCGTGGACGACAAGAAGGAAGCCGACCAGGGCGGTGGCGGGCCGCGCGAGAGCGCCGGTTTCTCCGACACCGGACGGGTGCGCGACCGCGACATGCAGCGCGTCGTCAACGGCCTGTGGCAGTCCGGCGCGGAAGCGATCTCCATCAACGACCAGCGACTTACCGCCCTGTCGGCGATCAGGGCCGCGGGTGACGCGATACTGGTCGACAACAGGCCGCTGGTGCCGCCGTATACGGTGCTTGCGGTGGGGGCGGGGAACCGCCTGAGCACCCGGTTCCAGAACAGCCCCGACGGTCAGTACCTGCACGCTCTCCAGGAGAACTTCGGCATCCGGACCAGCATCTCCGTGTCGGACGAACTCCAGCTGCCCGCAGCGCCCAGTGTGACCGTACGAACAGCAGAGCCGAAGGCAGGAAAGGGCACATCGTGATCGCCGTACTGGGCCTCGTCGTGGGAGTCGTGGCCGGATTGTTGGTTCGGCCCGAGGTTCCGGCGGTGGTCGAGCCGTACCTTCCCATCGCCGTGGTCGCGGCTCTCGACGCCGTGTTCGGCGGGTTGCGGGCGATGCTCGACGGCATCTTCGACGACAAGGTCTTCGTGGTGTCGTTCCTGTCGAACGTGGTGGTGGCCGCGCTGATCGTCTTCCTGGGCGACAAGTTGGGCGTCGGCGCCCAGCTGTCCACCGGCGTGGTCGTGGTCCTCGGTATCCGGATCTTCTCCAACGCCGCCGCGATCCGTCGGCACATCTTCAGGGCGTGACGCCGATGAGCGCCGACGAGACGCCCCAGCACCGCCGCCGCGAGGAACTCCCCGCCGAGGTCCCGGCCGCGCCCGAGCCACCCGCCGCGCCCGTTCAGGGGCCGAAGAGCCTCACCGGCCGCCAGCGGCTGGCCAAGGGCCTGTGGCCGCCGCGGGTGACCAGGCCCCAACTCATCGTGGCCCTGCTGCTGTTCGTGCTCGGCCTCGGCCTGGCCATCCAGGTGCGGTCCAACAACGACAGCAGCGCCCTGCGCGGCGCGCGTCAGGAAGATCTCGTACGCATCCTCGATGAACTGGATGACCGTACTCAGCGTCTGGAAGAGGAGAAGCGGCGCCTCGAGGAGCAGCGGACCGGTCTTGAGAACAGCTCGGACCAAGCCGAAGAGGCGCGCAAGCAGACGGCCGAGCGCGAAAAGCAACTCGGCATCCTGGCAGGCACGGTGGCGGCCCAAGGGCCCGGCATCACGCTCGCCATCGAGGACAAGAAGGGGGCGATCGAGGCGGACATGCTGCTCGACGCCATTCAGGAGCTGCGCGCCGCCGGCGCCGAGGCGATCCAGATCAACAACGTGCGCGTGGTGGCCAGCACCCATCTTTCGGACGCCGACGGCGGTGGCGTCCGGGTGGACGGCCGCAAGGTCGGCGAACCGTACCTCTTCAAGGTGATCGGCAAGCCGCAGGATCTGGAACCTGCGCTGAACATCCCGGGCGGTGTGGTGCAGACTCTGGAGAAGGAGCAGGCCACGGTCGCCGTGACCCGCTCGGAGAAGATCGTCGTAAGTGCCTTGCGACCTGCGAAGCGGCCTGACTACGCTCGGTCGTCCTCCCAGTGAGGGGCGGGCGCATGGGGGCCGTCAAGCCAGGGCATGAGGTTGCGGGGGGTCGGCGCACCGGAAGCGTGGTGCGTGGTGGAAACTGTTTGGTGGATACGGACGTTGTGAGGATGTCTGGTTCACCGATGAATGCCGGTGTGTGCAATCAGGGTTCGTCCTGCCCCACGGGCGGGTCTGTTTCGGTCAAGGGGAATCGCCCGTGAAGTTGTTTGCGAAGTTGTTCGGCAAGAGTGCACGTGAGGACAGCGGCAACCCCGCCACTGCCCGACACCGTGCCCCGCGCCATGGAGATGCCGAGGGGCAGGGGGGCGAGCGCCCCATGTTCCGGGATCAGGTGACTGGTCCAGGTGGTGACATTTCGGGCGGACAGGGCGCGTCATCTGTTGACCCTGCCGGTCCCGGCCGCATAGGTTTCGGGGAACCGTCAACCTCAGGTACGGGTGGAGGGTTTGCCTCCGGCCCGCACGCATCCCATGCCCCCTCGGGGCAGCCGCGGCAGGAGGACCCGTCCATGGCCCTGGTGTGTACGAGGTGCGGGAACCGCAACGCCGAGGCGAGCCGGTTCTGCTCCAACTGCGGTGCGCCGCTGCGTGCCGGGGCGGCGCCCGAGCGCGCGTCCGAGACGACCTCGACGATCTCCATCTCGGGCCTTGAGGCCTATGACTCGGAGGTCACGGGACAGACGCCGTCCCCCGCGCTCTCTCCGGAGGCGCAGGCCGCCGTCGACGCGCTGCCGCTGGGCTCGGCGCTCCTCGTGGTGCGTCGCGGGCCGAACTCGGGCAGTCGTTTCCTGCTCGACGGCGAGCTGACCACGGCGGGGCGTCACCCGCAGAGCGACATCTTCCTGGACGACGTGACGGTGTCGCGTCGCCACGTGGAGTTCCGTCGCCTCCAGGACGGTTCGTTCACCGTCGCCGACGTGGGCAGCCTCAACGGCACGTACGTCAACCGGGAGCGCATCGACTCCGTCGCGCTGTCGAACGGCGACGAGGTGCAGATCGGTAAGTACCGACTGGTCTTCTACGCGAGCCAGCGAAGCGTCGGCATCTGACCTGTCAGGAAGGTCCATGCTTCAAACACCGAGGGGCGGTGCCGGGACCGGCACCGCCTCCGCGGATCATCGGCTGATGAGCATCGGCGCCGTGCTGAACGCGCTGCGCGATGAGTTTCCCGAGGTCACGATCTCCAAGATTCGTTTCCTGGAGGCCGAGGGCCTCGTCGAGCCGCAGCGCACCCCGTCCGGCTATCGGAAGTTCAGCCCGGAGGACGTCGAGCGGCTCGCGCACGTCCTGAGGATGCAGCGCGACCACTATCTACCGCTCAAGGTCATCAGGGAGCACCTGGAGGCGCTGGAGCGCGGCGAGAGGCCTTCGCTGCCCTCTCTGGGGCGCCAGCGGGACGGCGGCGGCGCCGAGGGCCCGGACGCGGCCGAGGAGCCTACGGCCGCCCGTGTGGGCCGTGAGGAGCTGCTGGCCGTCGCCGAGATCGATGAGCGGCAGCTCGACGAATGGGAGACGTACGGCCTTGTCGCGCGGCTGCCGGACGGCGGTTACGACGCGGAGGCCGTCACGGTCGCCTCGCTCGTCGTCGAACTCGGCCGGTTCGGTATCGAGCCACGCCATCTGCGGGCCATGAAGGCCGCCGCCGACCGGGAGGCGGGGCTCGTCGACCAGGTCGTGGCGCCTCTGCGGCGGCACCGCAATCCGCAGACCAGGGCCCATGCGGAGGCCCGTACCAAAGAACTGGCGGGCCTCACGGGGAAGCTGCATTCGGCCCTCGTGCAGACCGCTCTCGGCGTCAGAGTGCCCTGATTCAGGGGAAAGACCGCCCTGAATCAGTGGGACCCGCAGGGCACTCGGGGTCTTACTGGCTGGTACTCGGCGGGTGCCCGACTACCCAAACCTGCCAGCCACGTCCTAGGGTTGCTGTGTGAACGAGCTCGACGTCGTAGGTGTCCGGGTCGAAATGCCCTCCAACCAGCCGATCGTGCTCCTGCGTGAAGTGGGAGGCGACCGGTACCTCCCCATCTGGATCGGACCAGGTGAGGCGACTGCCATCGCCTTCGCGCAGCAGGGCATGGCACCCGCACGGCCGCTGACCCACGACCTGTTCAAGGACGTGCTGGAGGCCGTGGGCCAGGAGCTCTCGGAAGTGCGCATCACGGACCTCCGTGAAGGCGTCTTCTACGCCGAACTGGTCTTCGCCAGTGGTGTGGAGGTGAGCGCGCGGCCGTCCGACGCCATAGCGCTGGCGTTGCGTACCGGGACGCCGATCTATGGAAGTGACGGTGTCCTGGACGACGCCGGCATCGCGATCCCGGACGAGCAGGAGGACGAGGTGGAGAAGTTCCGCGAGTTCCTCGACCAGATCTCGCCCGAGGACTTCGGCACCAACAGCCAGTGAGCCTTCTCCGGGGGCTCGAATCTGACCATTCGACTAGCCTTTCCCCGTGGCGAGGTGCGCGAAACCACTCTCAGGGTGATTATCACTCGGCGTGGCGAGTGTGGCGATCGTTGACGAGCCCCTGGTGACTGCCTACCGTCGTGAAGGCAGGTCAAGGACGGAGGTCGGCGTGAGAAGCAGCGGCGACGGTACGGCGGTGGGCGGTCCGTACCCGCTTCACAGCAGCGCGGCCGATCACTCTCCGAAACCGATGGCGGTCCAGGGGAGCGGGGACGCGACGTTCGAGAATTCCGAGCAGATCGGGTACCGCGGGCCGACCGCGTGCGCGGCCGCGGGCATCACGTACCGACAGCTCGACTACTGGGCCCGGACGGGTCTGGTCGAGCCCAGTGTGCGCGCCGCCGGGGGCTCGGGGACCCAGCGGCTCTACAGCTTCCGTGACGTCGTCGTCCTGAAGGTCGTCAAGAGGTTCCTCGACACCGGGGTATCGCTTCAGAACATCCGTACGACAGTCCAGCATCTGCGGGAGCGCGGATTCTGTGATCTTGAGCGGATGACGCTGATGAGCGACGGGGCGACGGTCTACGAGTGCACCTCGCCCGGCGAGGTCCACGAGCTGCTCCAAGGCGGCCAGGGGATCTTCGGGATCGCCGTGGGCGTGGTGTGGCGTGATGTCGAGGCCGCGCTGTCCCAGCTGCACGGGGAGCGGATCGACACCGGGGAGACGCTCATCGGGAACAACCCCGGTGACGAACTCGCCAGGCGGCGCAACAGAGCGGTCTGAGTCCGCGTGCCGTCCTGAGGTCCTGAGCGGCCCGACTCCCGCAAGAGCGGCGTCGGCGGGGCATTGTCAGTGGCGTAGGGCAGCATCGGAGATGTGAGAAGCGCGCCGACGATTCTGCATCTGGACATGGATGCCTTCTACGCGTCCGCCGAGCAGGCCGCGAAGCCGAGTCTGCGCGGGAAGGCCGTCGTGGTGGGCGGCCTCGGGCCCCGAGGGGTCGTGGCCACTGCTTCGTATGAGGCGCGGCGGTTCGGTGTGCACTCCGCGATGCCGATGGGGCAGGCCCGGCGGCTCGCGCCGAACGCCGCGTACCTCGTGCCGCGCTTCGGGCTCTACCGCGAGATCAGCGAGCAGGTGATGGGCCTGCTGCGGGAGCTGTCGCCGCTGGTGGAGCCGCTGAGCCTGGACGAGGCCTTCGTGGACCTGGAGGCGGGCGGCGTCGCCGATGACGAGGCGTCGGCCAGGGCGGTGGGGGAGCGGCTGCGGGCGGACATCAGGGCGGTGACGGGGCTGACCGGGTCGGTGGGGCTCGCCGCGTCCAAGATGCTGGCGAAGATCGCCTCGGAGGAGGCCAAGCCGGATGGGCTCAGGCTGATAGCGCCGGGGACGGAGCGGGCGCTGCTGGGGCCGATGTCGGTGCGGACGTTGCCCGGGGTGGGGCCGGCCACCGGCGATCATTTGCGGCGGGCCGGGATCACCACGGTCGAGGAGATCGCGGAGGCCGGGCAGGACGAGCTGATACGGCTGCTGGGCAAGGCGCACGGAGGATCGCTGTACGCGATGGCGCTGGCGCTGGATGAGCGGCCCGTCGTCGCCGAGCGGGAGAGCAAGTCGGTCAGCGTCGAGGACACGTACGACGTGGACATCCACGACCGGGTGCGGGTCAGGGCGGAGGTCGCGCGGCTCGCCGACCGGTGCGTGCAGCGGTTGCGTGCGGCGGGGCACTCCGGGCGGACCATCGTGCTGAAGGTGCGGCGGTTCGACTTCTCGACGCTGACGCGGTCCGAGACGCTGCGGGGGCCCACGGACGATCCCGCAGTGGTGCGGGAGGCCGCGGCGCGACTGCTGGAGTCGGTGGACACCACGGGAGGCGTGCGGCTGCTCGGAGTGGGTGTTTCGGGGCTCGCCGACTACACGCAGGAGGACCTCTTCGCCCAGGCGCAGGCCGAGGCGGCGGAGGGGGAGACGGGGGGCGAGGAGGATGTCCCCGCGCCCGGGGAGGCTGGGCCCGGGGAGCCGGAGGCCGTCTCGCGGGCCGAGGAGCCGGTGGTGCCCGTGGAGCGGAGGTGGGCCGCCGGGACCGATGTCCGCCATGCCGAGTACGGGCACGGCTGGGTGCAGGGGAGCGGCCTGGGCCGGGTGACGGTGCGGTTCGAGACGCCGGGGTCGGAGCCGGGGCGCGTACGGACGTTCAGGACGGATGACCCGAAGCTGGCGCCCGCGGAGCCGTTGCCGCTCGTGGGGGTGGGGACGCGGAGTGAGGCGGCGGCGGGGGCCGGGGTGGGGGAGGTGAGCTGAGGGGCGCCTTGGCGGCTGGGGCCGGCCCGTGCCGGCCGTGCGGTTCTGGCGGGCGGGCGGGTGCCGCTGGGCGGCTGTGCAGAGGGTCGGCCGGGCTGAGCGCGAGGGCATGGGGGTGGTTGACGCGGTCGGCAGCAGCCACGCGACCGCCCGCGGCGGCTGGGGGCGGTGGTGGGTGTTTCGCCGCGGCTGAGGGGGCGGAGTTCGCCGTGCCTGAGGGGGCGGAGTTCGCCGTGCCTGAGGGGCGGAGGTGGCATGTGCCGGGTGGCTTTAGGGGATGACGGGCCGGGCTTGCGGGGACTGCTCGGCTGGGTGCGGTGGGGGTGTGTCGGGTGTGGGGCCGAGGCGAGGGGCCCGGGGTTTGCTGTGGGGTGTGTCGGGTGCGGGACCGGGTGAGCGATCCGGGGTTTGCTGTGGGGTGGGGCGGGGGCGTGGGTCAGGTGGGGTCTCGGTCCGCCAGGTTGCCGAAGTCGTGGTCGGGGGGTGGAGGCTGCGGGAGCGTGGTGTCCAGGCCGTAGTGGTGGTAGAGCTGGAGCTCCTGGGCGGGAGACAGATGGCGGCCCACGCCGAAGTCGGGGGCCTCCTTGATCAGGGCGCGCTCGAAGGGGATGTGGAGAGTGCCGTCGTCGACCAGTTCGCTCGGTTCGAGCGGGACGAAGGCGTCGCGGCTGAACAGGCCGGTCCGTATGGCCGCCCACTCCGGTGCGCCGGTGGCGTCGTCGATGTAGATCTCGTCGATCGTGCCGATCTTGGCCCCGTTCCGGTCGAACGCCTTGCGGCCGATCAGGTTGCGCGGATCGATATCGGTCTGCACGGGCCCTCCAGCTGGTCGCGGGGTCTCGGATGTGGGCATAACTCATCTTTGTCCGCTCGTACTCACTACGTAAGAGCACTTCGGGGCAGGCGGCCACTCGAGGGAACGCCCGTGGTCCTCGCTGGTAGGCTGACGACTGGCTGCTGACCCCGTGCGGGAGAGCTCTCCGGGTCACGATTCCGGAGGCGCCGAAGGAGCAAATCCTCCCCGGAATCTCTCAGGCACCCGTACCGCACGGATGAGGTCACTCTGGAAAGCAGGGCGGGCGTACGGGCGGGCACGTTCGAAACCCTTCCTCACCGACGGTGAAAGCCGGGACGGCGCCTTCGCGGGCGTACCCCGGTGAAGCTCTCAGGTTGAGATGACAGAGGGGGAGGCCGTCCGGGTACCCGCGCCGTGGTACCCCTCGTAGGTCGCGCAGACCAGGAGGCCTCCGCAATGACTGCCACCAATCGCATCCCGCTCTCCGAACTCGAACAGGGCATTCCCTTCGAGCAGCGGCACATCGGGCCCGATGCGGAAGCGCGGGCCAAGATGCTCGCCCAGGTCGGGTACGGCTCGCTGGACGAGCTGACGTCCGCCGCGGTGCCGGATGTGATCAAGAACGCCGAGGCGCTGAACCTGCCCGGCGCGCGCAGCGAGGCCGAGGTCCTCGCCGAACTGCGCTCCCTCGCGGACCGCAACCAGGTCCTCGACTCCATGATCGGCCTCGGGTACTACGGGACCTTCACCCCGCCGGTCATCCTGCGGAACGTGATGGAGAACCCCGCCTGGTACACCGCGTACACGCCGTACCAGCCCGAGATCTCCCAGGGGCGGCTCGAGGCGCTGCTGAACTTCCAGACCATGGTCGCCGAGCTGACCGGACTGCCCACCTCCGGGGCTTCGCTGCTCGACGAGGGCACCGCCGCCGCCGAGGCCATGGCGCTCTCGCGGCGCATGGGCAAGGTCAAGGACGGCGTCTTCGTCGTCGACGCCGACGCCCTGCCGCAGACCATCGCCGTCATCCAGACCCGCGCCGAGCCGACGGGCGTCGAGATCGTCGTCGCCGACCTCGGCGAGGGCATCCCGGCCGAGGTCGCCGAGCGCGGTGTCGTGGGCGTGCTGGTGCAGTACCCCGGCGCCTCCGGTGCCGTACGCGACATCAAGCCGGTCATCGACCAGGCCCATGAGCTGGGCGCCGTCGTCACCGTCGCCGCCGACCTGCTCGCCCTGACGCTGCTCACCTCGCCCGGTGAGCTGGGCGCGGACATCGCGGTCGGCACGACACAGCGCTTCGGCGTGCCCATGGGCTTCGGCGGTCCGCACGCCGGCTACATGGCGGTCCGTGAGAAGTTCGCGCGCAGCCTGCCCGGGCGCCTCGTCGGCGTCTCCGTCGACGCCGACGGCAACAAGGCGTACCGACTGGCGTTGCAGACCCGCGAGCAGCACATCCGCCGCGAGAAGGCCACCAGCAACATCTGTACCGCTCAGGTGCTGCTGGCCGTCATGGCCGGTATGTACGCCGTCTACCACGGCCCCGACGGGCTCAAGTCCATCGCGCGACGCACCCACCGGTACGCGACGCTGCTCGCCGCGGGCCTCACGGCCGGTGGCGTCGAGGTCGTCCACGGCGCGTACTTCGACACGCTGACCGTGCGCGTGCCCGGCAAGGCCGAGGAGTTCGTCGCGGCCGCCCGCGAAGGCGGCGTCAACATCCACCTGATCGACGCCGACCACGTCTCGCTCGCCTGCGACGAGACCACCACGCGCCAGCAGCTGACCGCCGTGTGGGGCGCCTTCGGCGTCGAGGCCGACGTCGACGCGCTCGACGCCGCCGTCTCGGACACGCTGCCCGCGGACCTGCTGCGCACGGACGACTACCTCACGCACCCGGTCTTCCACCAGTACCGCTCCGAGACCTCGATGCTGCGCTACCTGCGCAAGCTGGCCGACCGTGACTACGCGCTCGACCGCGGCATGATCCCGCTGGGCTCCTGCACCATGAAGCTCAACGCGACCACCGAGATGGAGCCGGTCACCTGGCCCGAGTTCGGGCAGCTGCACCCCTTCGCGCCCGCCCGGCAGGCGCAGGGGTACCTCACCCTCATTAGGGAGCTGGAGGAGCGGCTGGCCGAGGTCACCGGATACGACAAGGTCTCCCTCCAGCCCAACGCCGGATCGCAGGGCGAGCTGGCCGGACTGCTCGCCGTACGCGGGTACCACCGCGCCAACGGCGACGAGCAGCGCACCGTCTGCCTCATTCCGTCCTCCGCGCACGGTACGAACGCGGCGAGTGCCGTCATGGCCGGCATGAAGGTTGTCGTCGTGAAGACCGCCGACGACGGCGAGATCGACATAGAGGACCTGCGCGCCAAGATCGAGAAGCACCGCGAGGAGCTGGCGGTGCTCATGATCACGTACCCCTCGACGCACGGTGTCTTCGAGGAGCACGTCGCCGACATCTGCGCGTCGGTGCACGAGGCCGGCGGCCAGGTGTACGTGGATGGGGCCAACCTCAACGCCCTGGTGGGGCTCGCCAAGCCGGGGCACTTCGGCGGCGACGTCTCGCACCTGAACCTGCACAAGACCTTCTGCATCCCGCACGGCGGCGGCGGTCCCGGCGTCGGCCCGGTCGGAGTGCGCGAGCACCTCGCGCCCTACCTGCCCAACCACCCGTTGCAGCCCGCCGCGGGCCCCGCGACCGGAGTGGGTCCGATCTCCGCCGCGCCGTGGGGTTCCGCGGGCATCCTGCCGATCTCGTGGTCGTACGTACGTCTGATGGGCGGCGAGGGTCTCAAGCGGGCCACGCAGGTCGCGGTGCTCTCCGCCAACTACATCGCCAAGCGCCTGGAGCCGCACTACCCGGTGCTCTACACCGGTCCGGCGGGGCTCGTCGCGCACGAGTGCATCATCGATCTGCGGCCGATCAGCAAGGCGACGGGCGTCAGTGTCGACGACATCGCCAAGCGGCTCATCGACTACGGCTTCCACGCGCCGACCATGTCGTTCCCGGTGGCGGGGACGCTGATGATCGAGCCGACGGAGAGTGAGGACCTGGTCGAGATCGACCGGTTCTGCGACGCGATGATCGCCATCCGTCAGGAGATCGAGAAGGTCGGTTCCGGCGAGTGGGCCGCCGACGACAACCCGCTGCGGAACGCGCCGCACACCGCGGCCGCGCTGGGCGGTGAGTGGGAGCACGGTTACAGCCGCGAGGAGGCCGTCTTCCCGGCCGGTGTCGCCGCGGCGGACAAGTACTGGCCGCCGGTCCGCCGCATCGACCAGGCGTACGGCGACCGGAACCTGGTCTGCTCGTGCCCCCCGCTGGATGCTTACGAGGACTGACGGCGGCGCCCGTGAGCCACGGGCATGCGTCGGGGCCGGTTCGGAGAGTTCTCTCCGGGCCGGCCCCTCGTTCGTTTGCTGAGCGGGTCGTGCGGGTCGTGCGGGTTATGCGGGTCGTGCGAGTGGTGCGAGTGGTGCGGATGTGCTGGTGGTGCGTCCGTGCGCGTGTGCCGGTGATGATCAGGCGGCCGTCATGATCTGGTCGGTGCCCAGCGGTCGGTGCGGGGCGATGATCTGGCCGTCCGGCAGCAGCTCACCGGTGTCCTCGAAGAGCAGGACGCCGTTGCACAGCAGGCTCCAGCCCTGCTCCGGGTGGCTCGCCATGAGGAGCGCGGCTTCCCGGTCGGCGGAGTCGGCTGTCGGGCACGGTGGTTGGTGCTGGCACATGGAAGGGTTCTTTCGCTGCGATGAAGTGGCTGTGACGTCTGTCCTGCGGCTCGATGCGGTGTTCATGACCGCCCCCCCGTTTGTAGTCGGTCCGCTCCCAGTGTTGCCCTACGGGCGTCAATCCGCAGGGATTTTGCGGCAGCGGTTCCTATTGCTTAATGACGTATCACCCGCCCGGACGGTTCAGCCCAACTCCGTTGTCTCTTCGGGTGGTTCGGGGTGGCCCAAGTGGGCTAGCCCACATGGGGGAGGGCAGCGCCGTGCCCCGCGGCCAGGGGCGGCGGGGCACGTGCGACGAGAGGGGCGTGGTGACGTCAGGCAGGTGAGCCGAGCAGCGGCGCGGGTGTCAGGCGGTGGGTGAGGACCGGTAGCAACTCGGCGACGCGGTGCGGGCGGTGGGCCGCGATGCCGGGCGGGGCCGGGGCGAGGGGCACGAGCAGGTCGGTGGCGGCGAGCGGGGCATCGGCGCCGTCGTCCGTGCAGTCGCGGTGCAGCCAGAGGGTGAGCATGTACAGCTCGGGGACGGAGAGCAGCCGGGGCTGGCAGGGCATCGGCATGGCCTCGGCGTGCCGCAGGGCCCGTTCGGTGGAGGCGATGTAGGGGCCCTCGAAGAAGTGCGAGAAGGCCCAGCCGTCGGGGGTGAGTATCGTGTCGGCCGCGGCGAGGGCGCGCTCCCCGCAGCGCATCATGAAGCGCCAGCCCGCGAGGCGGGTGGGGGAGGTGCCTTCGGGGGTGATGCGGTCCAGCACGTGGACGGGGAGCGGGAGTTCGGGGCTGACGGAACCCTGGGCGGCACGGAGTGCCGGGGTGCGGGCCTCACGTACGGCGGTGGGGGAACCGAGTGCCGTGAGGACGCTGCGCAGGGCGGGCGCGGGGGCCGGGAGGACATGCAGCGGCATGGTGGGTCGCCTCTCTCGTTCGACAGGCACGGTGGAGCGGGGGCAGGTGCGTGACGGCGCTGTCAGGCTCTGGGTCAGAGGGGCGGGGGCCGGGGGACCGCGAGCGCCAACTCTCTGCCTAGATTGCGGAGTTTATACGAGCCGTGTTCGAACGGTGTTTCCTCTAGACGCTGTCGATATTACGGTCAAGGGCTTATCAGGACGTCCTCGTGAGGGGTTAATCCCGATTTTCAGCGGGTGTACTTCTGTGACCTCGTATTACCCGAGGTGAGCGGTCGGCCGATTCCCGTCGGCTCTTTTGACCAGGCCCTTCGGAAGGGAATCTGCACCGTGCCGCATGCCCGGCGAATGTGCCGCGTGCCCTCCGCGACGAGCCTACTTCCCGGCGGTCCCGCGCGGGGCGTTATCGATCACATTGCCTGGGCATCATCCCCCGTACACAGCGGCCGGGTCCTTGGCTGCCCATGCGAGGAGGGACACTCCGATGGGGGAGAAGGTCGTGGCGGGCGCGTTCGACCTGTCCGATCGGAACCAGTACCGCAGGAAGCTCCGGACGTGCCTCACGGGGCTGGAGCGGCTGTTGGAGGAGGAGCGGTTCGATCGGCCGAGGAATCTGATGGGCATGGAGATCGAGCTGAATCTCGCCGGGCCCGACGGGCTGCCGAGAATGTTGAATGCGCAGGTTCTCGAGCGCATCGCCAGCCGGGATTTCCAGACGGAACTCGGAATGTTCAACCTGGAAGTGAACATTGCCCCGCACCGGCTCGGCGGACGCGTCCTCGACGGGCTCGCCGAAGAAGTACGTACGGGGCTCAACTACGCCCACAGGAAAGCGGGCGAGCTGGACGCGGGCATCGTCATGATCGGCATTCTGCCGACGCTGAACAGGGCCGATCTGGTCTCCGCGAACCTCTCCGACGTGGACCGCTACGCCCTTCTGAACGAGCAGATCGTGGCGGCGCGCGGTGAGCATTTCGCGCTCGACATCGAAGGCGTCGAGCGGCTCACCTGCACATCGGCGTCCATAGCGCCCGAAGCGGCCTGTACTTCCGTGCAGTTGCACCTCCAGGTCACCCCGGGCCGGTTCGCCGATGTGTGGAACGCGGCCCAGGCCGTCGCCGCGGCGCAGGTCGCCGTGGGTGCCAACGCGCCGTTCCTGTTCGGCCGTGAGCTGTGGCGCGAGTCGCGGCCGCCCTTGTTCCTCCAGTCCACCGACACGCGCCCGCCCGAGCTACAGGCCCAGGGGGTGCGGCCGCGGACCTGGTTCGGGGAGCGGTGGATCACCGGGCCGCTGGAGCTGTTCGAGGAGAATCTGCGGTACTTCCCCGCGCTGCTGCCGCTGATGGACGCCGAGGACCCGCTGGGCGTCCTCGACGCGGGCGGGGTGCCGCGGCTCGGCGAACTCGTCCTGCACAACGGCACCGTGTACCGCTGGAACCGCCCGGTGTACGGCATAGCCGACGGCGTCCCGCATCTGAGGGTCGAGAACCGCGTGCTGCCCGCGGGCCCCACCGTCACCGATGTCATCGCCAACGTGGCGTTCTACTACGGGCTGGTGCGGGCGCTCGCCGAGGAGGCCAGGCCCGTGTGGACCCGGCTGCCCTTCGAGGCCGCCGCCCAGAACTTCGACGTCGCGTGCCGCCACGGCATCGACGCCAGGCTGCGGTGGCCGCGGCGCGGCAGGCTCGGCGGCACCGTCGAGGTGCCGGCCGTCGACCTCGTACGCGATGAGCTTCTGCCGCTGGCGGCCGCCGGGCTCGACGCGTGGGGTGTGGAGCCCGCCGACCGGGACCTGTATCTCGGGGTGATCGAGGAGCGGTGTCGGCTGCGCGTCAACGGCGCGTCGTGGCAGGCGGCGACGTATCACCGGGCCCTGGAGAGCGGGCTCGGCAGGGAGGCGGCGCTGGCCGCCACCACCAAGCGGTACTGCGAGCTGATGCACGAGGGTGAGCCGGTGCACACCTGGCCGGTGGGGCTGCGCGAACCGGCGGTGCCGATGGGCTGAGGGCGGCGCGGCGGACCGTCTCAAGAGATTAGGGCCGGTTGCTGCCCGCCTTCATGATGGCCTCCAGGATGACCGCGTGGATCTGCGCCGGGTCGTCGACCTGGTGACCGGAGCCGCCGGTGGCCGCGGCGATCTGCTCGACCTCGTCCTTGTCCGCCTCGGGGCCGACGGCGATCGCGATGACCGGTAGCGGCCGCTCGGGGTCGGACAGCTCCTTCAACTGCGCGATGAGGGAGCTGCGCGAGATGCCGGCCGGGTCCTGGTTCGCGCCGTCGGTCAGGATCACGAGGGCGTTGAACTTGCCGCTCACATACGTCGATCGGGCTTCCTTATAGGCGGCGAGCGTGGTGTCGTACAGGCCGGTGGCGCCGCCGGGCACGGGTTGCAGACCCCTGAAGGCCTTCGTCAGCCTGTCGCGGTGGGTGGCACCGCCCCTGTGCTCGCCGAGCCGTTCGGTCGGTTCCAGCTCGCGGTAGTCACGCGCGCCGTCGAGCCGGGTGGCGAACTCCCACAGGCCGATCTCGTCCGCGTCCGTGAAGCCCGCGAGGGCCCGCGCCAGGGACGACTTGGTGACCTCCATACGGGACTGGGCGCGGCCCGGGACCAGTTGGCTCATGGACTGCGACGCGTCGACGACCGTGCTGAGCCGGGCGCTCTGCACCGTGATCGTCCACATGCCGAGGATCTCCTGGATCTCCTTGTCGGAGGGCGGCTCGGACGCCTCGCGCGCGTACGGCTGCGGGGAGCGGGCGCCCGCGGCGGTGAGGAGCCGGGCGGAGGGCCGGCCGGGATCGGTTCTGAAACCGCGTTCCGCGAGGATCTTCCGGCCGACCTCGTCGCTGAACATCGCCATGAAGCGCAGCGCCGCGCGGCCGGTGTCGGTGGACATCTCGTCGTCGGCGACCAGCGTGTACGGGTAGTCGAGCCGGGGCGAGCCGTCCTTGGGGTAGAACAGGGCGAGGCTGTTCTTCCGGCCCGCCGAGGCGTTGTGCGCGAACGCCGCCTGTTCGGAGAGGATCAGCGCCTCATTGCGGCGGGGCCCGCCCTGTTCGGCGGCGGATCCGTCGCGGGCGAGGGTGTCCAGGAGCCGGCCGTCCGTGTCGGTGGTGCGCGTGGACAGGGCCTTGGCCAGGGCCGCTGTCCGCCTGTCGCCCTCCTCGCCGCCCTGCTTCTTCGCGGACGCGCCGAGCTTGGCGAGGGCGAGCAGGCCCGTCGCGCTGCGCGCCGGGTCGGAGGCGCCCAGGCGCACTTCGTCGCCCTTCAGGGTGGCGGTGGCCAACTGCGGCCAGTCGTAGGTCTTCTTGGGCCAGCCCAGGGACTTGGCGGCGGCCGGCAGCACGGCGATGCCGACAGGTGACGAGGCGATGTTGCCCGCGGGGGAGACCTTCGTCTCCTCCATGCCGAGGCCGACGCGCCGCACCCACAGGTCCGAGTCCGGGACCCACACGTCGTACTCCGGATCGCCCTTGCCGGCCCGGAGTTCGTCGGCCACCTTGTACGAGTCGCGCGCGGTGACGCGTACGTCGATGCAGTGGCCGTCCGAGGTGACCTCTGTCTTCCGGGCGTGGTCGGCGGCGGCGCGCAGCGCGGGCGTCACATCGGGCGCGGCGACGACGTCCAGGCGTACGGCGTCGTCTTCGCACGAACCGCCGAAGGAGAGCATCCCGCCGCCGACCGCTGCCGCCGCGCCGCCCGCGACCACGAGAACAAGAGCCGTGGTGAGGGCGACCGTGCGGCCACGGGCGCGAGGGCGGGGGTCGGGCGCATCCGTCCCGCGCTCATCGGGCAAGCTGTGACGTCCCATGGCGGTGGTGCCCCTCCTTGAGTGATGAAGCAAGGAAAGAAGGGGCGGTACGCCCGGGATCGGCGGCCTTCCCCCTCGGCCTGTCGCGCACGATTTTCGTAAGTTCTTTCGAGACCCTAGCGGGGCGCGCGGGGGGATGAGGCGGGATTACTCAACTGGAGGCGTCAGTGCAAGCGGAGCCGGGGCCCATGGCCGGTTCTTTTCCAGCAGACGGGTCATCGCGGCGGACCCTGCGGGACGAGACGTTGCTCGTCCTGGCTCTCTCACTCGGGGCGAGCGGCGTGTCCGCGCTGATCAGCTTTGTCGGGTCGGTCACCAGGCCGGGCGGTCTCAAGGACCAGGCGGCCACGATGAACGCCTCGGCGGCGCCGGGACGGCCGTGGCTTGATCTCGCGTGGCAGCTGTTCGGAATCGCGAGCGCGCTGGTGCCGGTCGCGCTCGTCGCGCACCTCCTGCTGAGGGAGGGGGCGGGCCTTCGGGCGATCGGTTTCGACCGGACGCGCCCGTGGTTCGATCTGGGGCGCGGCACGGTGATCGCCGCGGTGATCGGCAGCACCGGGATCGCCTTCTACCTCGCCGCCCGCGGGCTCGGCTTCAATCTCACGGTGGTGCCGGAGGCGCTGCCCGACGTGTGGTGGAAGTACCCGGTCCTCGTGCTGTCCGCGGTGCAGAACGCGGTCCTTGAGGAAGTGATCGTCGTCGGCTATCTGCTGCGCAGGCTCGGACAGTTGGGGTGGACGCCGATGGCCGCGCTGGTGGGCGGTTCGGTGTTGCGCGGCTCGTACCACCTGTATCAGGGCATCGGCGGTTTCCTCGGGAACGTGGCGATGGGTGTGGTGTTCGTTCTGCTCTACCGCAGGTGGGGGCGGGTGGGGCCGCTGGTCGTGGCCCACTCGCTGCTGGATATCGGGGCGTTCGTCGGGTACGCGCTGCTGGCGGGCAAGGTGGGGTGGCTGCCTACGCCTTAGGTGTGCGCGGCGGTGCTGTGGGGACGTACGGATTTCTCGTACGTCCCCACAGTGCTGTACGGGGAGGGGTGCGCCGTCAGGCGGACAGCTCGCCCTCGATGACCGTGACCGCGCGGCCCGTGAGGAGGGTGCGGTCGCCGCGCAGCTCGGTGCGGACCAGGCCGGTGCGGGCCGAGGCCTGAAGTCCCGTCAGCCCGGTGCGGCCGAGGCGCTCGGACCAGAAGGGGGCGAGAGCGGTGTGCGCGCTGCCCGTCACGGGGTCCTCGTCGATGCCGAGGCCGGGGAAGAAGCAGCGTGAGACGAAGTCGTAGCCGCGTGCGGGGTCTTCGGCGCGGGCTGTGGCAAGGACGCCGCGCCGGGCGTGCGGGACGAGCGCCTTGTGGTCGGGGGCCAGCGCCCGCACCGCTTTCTCGTCGGCCAACTCGACCAGCAGGTCGCCCACGTGCCCGCCGGTGCGGTACGCGGCGAGCGGCTGGGCGCCCAGGGCGTCGGCGAGGCCGTCGGGGACGTCGGTCACGGTGAGCGGGGCGGTCGGGAAGTCGAGGGTGAGGGTGCCGTCCTCGTGCGCGGTCGCCGTGAGGATGCCGCCGCGCGTGGCGAAGCGGACGGGGCCGGTGGCGGCGCCGGTGGTGTGCAGGACGTGTGCGGTGGCCAATGTGGCGTGGCCGCACAGGTCGACCTCGGTGGTGGGGGTGAACCAGCGCAGCGCCCAGTCCGCCTCGCCGCCCTCGGGGAGGCGGTGGGCGAACGCCGTCTCGGCGTGGTTGACCTCCCTGGCCACGAGCTGGAGCCAGGTGTCGTCGGGGAAGGCGTCCAGGAGCAGGACCCCGGCCGGGTTGCCGGCGAAGGGGCGGTCGGTGAAGGCGTCGACGACGCGGATGCGGTGGGAAGTCGGCATACCGCCGACGGTAGAGCGCCGCGAAGCGGTCGCGGTAAGGCCAATCCGCGGGAGCTGGACTTGTTCCGTCCCAGTTGATCTGGTCCGGCTCCGTCACTGCTGTCTGAGCGCGGCCGAGGGTCGGTCTGTGCGCGTCGGCGATCCATGCGCAGTGGCGATGGTGGTTGTCACATTCGTGGGCGCGGCGGTGTCTTCATGCCAAACAGGCAAACGTTTAAGGAGAACACCATGGCGCTACGCATCCCGAAGGCCGAGCTTCCCGCCGGGCTCCGCGAAAACCTGATCAAGCAGCTCGGTTCCGTGCCCGAGCCCCACGAGGTGCTGTGGAACAACCCCAAGCTTGCCAAGGACAACCAGGAGTTCGCAGCCAAGGTGGCCACCTGGGACGCGGCCGACGCGAGCCTCAAGACGT
>NZ_JODF01000087.1:0-36392 GCF_000717945.1 Streptomyces sp. NRRL S-920 | reverse complement strand
AGTGCGTGGTCGGCTGCTTCGGTGAAGTCGCCGAGGGCCACGGCGTGCAGGGCGGCGTCCAGGAGTGCGGGGTGCAGTCCGAAGCCGTCGGTGGAGGTGTCCTCGGGGAGGGCGACCTCGGCGTAGACGTCGTCACCGAGGCGCCAGGCGGCACGCAGGCCCTGGAACACCGGCCCATACGAGAGACCCGCATCGGCGAGGTTCTCGTAGAGACCCTCCACGCCGAGGGGCTCGGCGCCCTTCGGCGGCCACACGGACAGGTCGAAGGACGCCTCCGGCGCGCTCTCCGCGAGGAGGCCGACCGCGTGACGCGTCCACGGCACCGCGGCATCCGCCTCCTCCAGGGACCCGCAGCCGACCTGGTCACCGGCGTGGATCGCCAGCTCGACCAGCCCGGTCCCGGGGACGAGGACGGTGTCCATGACGGTGTGGTCGGCCAGCCAGGCGTGCGACTGGAGGGACAGACGGCCCGTCAGAACAATGCTGTCCGTCTCGGGCAGCGACATCGCCGCGCCGAGGAGCGGGTGCCCCGTCTTGCCGAGCCCGAGGCTCGTGGCATCACCGGCTGCGGCTGTCGCTTCCAGCCAGTAGTGCTGGTGCTGGAAGGCGTAGGTGGGCAGGTCGACGCGGTGTGCGCCGTGGCCTGCGAAGACGCCGTCCCAGTCGAGTTCGGCGCCGTGGATGTGGGCGGTGCCGATGGCCTGGGTGAGGGTTTCGGGTTCGGGGCGGTTCTTGCGGAGTACGGGCGTGAAGACCGCTTCTTCGCTGTCGGACGCGATTTCCTGGGCCATGGCGGAGAGGGTGCCGTCGGGGCCCAGCTCGATGAAGGACGTAACGCCCTGCTCGGCCAGGTATGCGATCCCGTCGGCGAAGCGGACGGCTTGGCGGACGTGGCGGACCCAGTAGTCGGCGTCGCAGAGGTCTTCGGGGGAGGCGAGTTGGCCGGTGAGGTTGGAGACGACCGGGACGCTCGGGGTTCCGTACGCAAGCCCGGAGGCGATGGTGCGGAACTCGTCCAGCATGGGTTCCATGCGGGGGGAGTGGAAGGCGTGGCTGACGCGGAGCTGGTGGACCTTGCGGCCCTGCTCGCGCCAGTGCTCCAGCACCTCCACGACGGCGGCCTCGTCGCCGGAAATCACCACGGACGTGGGTCCGTTGATGGCGGCGATGGCGATTTCGTGCTCGCGGCCTTCGAGCGTCTCCAGAACCTCTGCCTCAGTGGCCTGGATGGCGGCCATGGCCCCGCCAGCCGGGAGCGCCTGCATGAGGCGTCCCCGTGCGGCGACGAGCTTGGTCGCGTCGTCGAGGGTGAAGACCCCGGAGACGTGCGCGGCGGCAAGCTCGCCCACCGAGTGGCCGACGAGGAAGTCAGGGGTCAGACCCCACGCCTCGACCAGCCGGAACAGAGCGACCTCGATGGCGAAGAGCGCGGCCTGCGTGTAAACGGTCTGGTCGATCAGACCAGCGTCCGCCTCGTCCGTACCGAAGACGACATCCTTCAGCGGCCGCTCAAGCAAGCCATCAAACTGCGCGCACACTTCATCGAAGGCGGCGGCGAACACCGGATACGTCTCGTAAAGCTCGCGGCCCATTCCGGCCCGCTGGCTCCCCTGCCCCGTAAACAGGAACGCGACCCGCCCACGGTTGACACTCCCCGAGGAAACCGCACCCGACACATCCCCGGCCGCCAACGCGGCGGTACCTGCCAGGAGTTCATCCACGTCGGAGCCGGTGATGACGGCCCGGTGCTCGAACCGGGCCCGCGTGACAGCGAGGGAGTACCCCACATCCGCCGGACGCAGCTCGGAGTTCTCCCGTACGAACGAGTACAGCCGCTCGGCCTGGTCCCGCAGCGCCCCCTCCGTCTTACCGGAGAGCACCCACGGAACGACCCCACCAGCAACAGGAGCCTCGGAGGCCACCTCGTCGACGGTGGTGTCGACGGCAGTCGGCGCCTGCTCCAGGATGATGTGCGCGTTGGTGCCGCTGATGCCGAAGGAGGAGACGGCGGCCCGGCGCGGCCGCCCGGCTTCGGACCACTCCCGTGCCTCGGTCAGCAAGGAGACGTCACCCGCCGACCAGTCGACGTGCGGAGAAGGCTCGTCGATGTGCAGGGTCTTGGGCATGACGCCGTTGCGCAGCGCCATCACCATCTTGATGATTCCGGCGGCACCGGCTGCGGCCTGGGTGTGGCCGAGGTTCGACTTGATGGAGCCGAGCCACAGCGGCTCGGAGCCCTCGCGGTCCTGACCGTACGTGGCCAGAAGCGCCTGCGCCTCGATCGGGTCACCCAGCCGCGTGCCCGTGCCGTGCGCCTCGACGACGTCCACGTCACCGGGCGTCAGGCCCGCGGAGGCCAGGGCCTGGCGGATGACGCGCTGCTGCGAGGGGCCGTTCGGAGCGGTCAGGCCGTTGGACGCGCCGTCCTGGTTGACGGCGGACCCGCGGACGACCGCGAGGACCTGGTGGCCGTTGCGCTCCGCGTCGGAGAGGCGTTCGACGAGGAGCATGCCCACGCCCTCGGACCACGCGGTGCCGTCCGCGGCACCGGCGAAGGCCTTGCAGCGGCCGTCACCGGCCAGGCCGCCCTGGAGGGCGAAGTCGATGAACGTATCCGGGTTCGGCATGACGGTGACACCGCCCGCCAGTGCCAGCGAGCACTCCCCGCGACGCAGCGCCTGAACCGCCAGGTGCAGCGTGACCAGCGAGGACGAGCACGCGGTGTCCACGGTCACGGCCGGACCCTCGAGGCCGAACGTGTACGAGACACGGCCGGACACGACACTGCTGGAGTTGCCGGTGCCGAGGAAGCCGCCGACCCCGTCGGGGATGTCCGTCACGCGAGCGGCGTAGTTGTGGTACATCACGCCGGCGAAGACACCGGTCGAGCTGCCGCGTACGGAGGCCGGGTCGATCCCGGCCCGCTCGAACGCCTCCCAGGAGGCTTCGAGGAGCAGTCGCTGCTGCGGGTCCATCGCCAGCGCCTCACGCGGCGAGATCCCGAAGAAGCCGGGGTCGAACTCGGGTGCGTCGTGCAGGAATCCGCCGGCCAGCGCGTACTTCGTACCCGGGCGCTCCGGGTCCTCGATGAACTGGTCCTCGACGTCCCAGCCGCGGTCGGTGGGGAAGCGCGAGGTACCGTCGCCGCCCCGCATCAGGAACTGCCACATGCCCTCGGGCGAGGTGATTCCGCCCGGGTAGCGGCAGGCCATGCCGACGATCGCGATCGGCTCGACGTCGGTGAGCACCACGGGGGCGGACGCCGCCGCCCGCGCGGTGTCCGTACCGCCGAACTCGGTGAGCAGGAAGTCGACCAGGGACAGCGGGTTCGGGTAGTCGAAGACGAGGGTGGCGGGGAGGCGGAGCCCGGTCGCGGTGTTGAGCTGGTTGCGCAGCTCGACCGCGGTGAGCGAGTCGAAGCCCAACTCCTTGAAGGCGCGCGCCGGTTCGACGGTGGCGGGGTTGTCGTAGCCCAGGACGTGGGCGACGTGGGTGCGCACCAGGTCGAGGAGGTGTGCCTGGCGCTCCTCGCGCGTGAGGGGGGCGAGGCGCTGCGCGAGGGCGCCGGTCTCGACGGCCGCGGTGTGAGCGGTTCGGCGTGCGGGGGAGCGGACGAGTCCGCGCATGAGGGGCGGTACGCCCGCCGAAGCGGCCTGGGCGCGTACGGCGGCCAGGTCCATGTGCGTCGGCACGAGCAGGGCGGCGCCGGTCGCCCACGCGGCGTCCAGGAGCCGCAGGCCCTCGGCGTGGGTGAGGCCGGTCATGCCGCCGCGGCTCATGCGGTTGGCGTCGGTGTCCCCGAGGTCCGCGGTCATGCCGCCCGCCTGCTCCCAGGCGCCCCACGCGAGTGCGGTCGCGGGCAGGCCGAGGGAGTGGCGGTGGTGGGCGAGGGCGTCGAGGAAGGTGTTGGCGGCGGCGTAATTGCCCTGACCCGCGTTGCCCATGACGCCCGCGGCGGAGGAGAAGAGGACGAAGGCGGAGAGCCCCAGGTCCCACGTGAGTTCGTGGAGATTGAGGGCGGCATCGGCCTTCGGGCGCAGGACGGTGTCGAGACGCTCGGGGGTGAGGGAGCCGATGACTCCGTCGTCCAGGACACCGGCCGTGTGGACCACGGCGGTCAGCGGGCGTCCGGTGTCGATCGAGTGGAGCAGGGCCTCCAGCGCGTCGCGGTCGGCGGCGTCGCAGGCGGCGATCTCCACGGACTCCGCGCCGAGTTCGGCCAGCTCGGCGGCCAGCTGCGGGGCGCCTTCGGCGTCCATTCCTCGGCGGCTGGTGAGCAGCAGGTTGCGTACGCCGTGCTCGGTGACGAGATGGCGGGCCACGAGCGAACCGAGGGCGCCGGTGCCGCCGGTGATGAGGACCGTGCCGGACGGGTCCGGCGCGAGGGCCGCCTTCTCGGCGTCGGCGTCGGCGGCGGGCACGCGCGCCAGCCGGGGCGCCCGTACGACGCCGTCACGCAGGGCCGCTTCCGGCTCGTCGGAGGCGAGGAACGGCCACAGCAGGGTGAGTTCGAGCGACGCGCCCTCGGTGCCGGTACCGGCACCACTGTCGGTGTCGGTGTCGGCGTCCGTGTCTATGTCGAGGAGCACGAACCGGTCGGGGTTCTCGGCCTGCGCGGACCGTACGAGGCCCCAGACAGGCGCGTTGACCAGGTCGCGGACGGTGTCGTCCGGTCCGGCGGCGACGGCGCCGCGCGTGACGAACACCAGGCGGGAGTCGGCGAACCGGTCCTCCGCCAGCCAGCCCTGGATGAGGGCCAGCGCGTGATGCGTGGCCCGATGGGCGGCAGCGGCGGTGTCCGTACCCTCGCGGTCGGTCAGCGGGACGAACACGACGTCGGGGATCGTCTCGGCGCCGGCCAGCTCGGCCAGGCCCGGGAAGGTCCGGCCCTCGGCGAAGGAGCCCGGCTCACCGAGCACCGCCCAGGTCGCGGGCGCGGCCGACGGCACGGACAGCTCGGGCCACTCCACACGGAACAGCGAGTCGGTGAAGCCACCTCGGCCCGCCGAGAGCTGCTCGGCCGTGACCCGGCGGAAGACGAGGGACTCGGTCGAGGCGACGGGCGCACCGGCCTCGTCCGCCATGGCGAGGGCCAACCCGTCGGTTCCGGTCGGCGTCAGTCGTACGCGCAGGGTCGACGCGGCCGTGGCGTACAGGGACACACCACTCCACGCGAACGGCAGACCGGTCCCCGTCTCCTCCTGCGGCGACGCGCTCAGCGAAGCGGCGTGCAGGGCGGCGTCGAACAGCGCGGGGTGGAGCCCGAAGCCGCCGGTCGGGGTGGACTCGGGCAGGGCGACCTCGGCGTAGACGGCGTCGTCCAGCCGCCAGGCGGCGCGCAGGCCCTGGAACACCGGCCCATAGGACAGTCCCGTACCGGAGAGGTTCTCGTAGAGGTCCGCGACCTCAATGGACTCGGCGCCCTGCGGCGGCCACACGGACAGGTCGAAGGAGGCCTCCGGCGCGCTCTCCGCCAGGAAACCGGCGGCGTGACGGGTCCACGGCTCTGCTTCCGAGCCCTCGGGCCGGGAGAAGACGGCCACCGGACGCCGCCCGAGCGTGTCCACGGCCTCCACGGTCACGCGCAGGACGACGGCACCGCGCTCGGGGAGGACCAGCGGGGCCTGGAGCATCAGCTCGTCGACGTGGCCGAAGCCCACCTGGTCACCGGCGTGGATCGCCAGCTCGACCAGACCGGTCCCGGGCAGCAGGGCCGACCCCATCACGAGGTGGTCCCCGATCCACGGGTGGCTCTGCAACGAGATGCGCCCGGTGAGCACGAGCGTGTCCGAGTCGGGCAGCACCACAGCGGCACCGAGCAGCGGGTGCTCGGTCGCGGACTGCCCGAGCACGGAGACATCGCCCGCCGGGACGCCCATCTCCAGCCAGTAGTGGTCGTGCTGGAAGGCGTAGGTGGGCAGGTCGACGCGGCGCGCGCCGTGCCCCGCGAAGACGCCGTCCCAGTCGAGTTCGGCGCCCTGGATGTGGGCTTCGGCGAGGGCGGAGGTGAGGGTTTCCGCTTCCTGGGCCAGGGCGGAAAGAGTTCCGTCCGGACCCAGCTCGATGAAGGACGTGACGCCCTGCTCGGCGAGGTACGCGATGCCGTCGGATGGTGCGGAATTCGTCCAGCATGGGTTCCATGCGGGGGGAGTGGAAGGCGTGGCTGACGCGGAGCTGGTGGACCTTGCGGCCCTGTTCGCGCCAGTGCTCCAGCACCTCGACTACGGCTGCCTCGTCGCCGGAAACCACGACGGACGTGGGCCCGTTGATCGCGGCGATGGCGATCTCGGACTCGCGGCCCTCGATCGTCTCCAGAACTTCTGCTTCAGTGGCCTGGATGGCAGCCATGGCCCCGCCAGCCGGGAGCGCCTGCATCAGGCGACCGCGCGCGGCGACGAGCTTGGTCGCGTCGTCGAGGGTGAAGACACCGGAGACGTGCGCGGCGGCAAGCTCGCCCACCGAGTGGCCGACGAGGAAGTCGGGGGTGAGCCCCCACGCCTCGACCAGCCGGAACAGCGCTACCTCGATGGCGAAGAGCGCGGCCTGCGTGTACACGGTCTGGTCGATCAGACCAGCGCCGGTCTCGTCCGTGCCGAAGACGACATCCTTCAACGGCCGCTCAAGGTGCCCATCGAAGTGCGCGCACACCTCATCAAAGGCAGCGGCGAAGACGGGATACGTGTCATACAGCTCACGGCCCATCCCGGCCCGCTGGCTCCCCTGCCCAGTGAACAAGAACGCCAGCTTGCCGCGCCGCACGCTCCCCGAGGCCACGGCCCCGGACGGCTCGCCCGCAGCCAACGCCTGCACACCCGCGAGGAGTTCATCGACATCAGAGCCGGTGACGACGGCCCGGTGCTCGAACCGAGCCCGCGTGACGGCCAGGGAGTACCCCACATCAGCCGCACGCAGCTCAGAGTTCTCCTGCACGAAGGAGTACAGCCGCTCGGCCTGCGCCCGCAGCGCGTCCTCCGTCTTACCGGAGAGCACCCACGGAACGACCCCACCAGCAACAGGAGCCTCGACGGTCTCGGAGGCCTCCGCCTCCACCGCCGTGGCCGGCGCCTGCTCGATGATGGTGTGGACGTTCGTACCGCTGACGCCGAACGACGAGATGCCCGCTCGGCGCGGGTGCCCGGTCTCCGGCCACTCCCGTACCTCGGTCAGCAAGGAGACAGCACCCGCCGACCAGTCGACCTGCGGGGTCGGCTCGTCGACGTGCAGGGTCTTCGGCAGCAGGCCTTCCCGCATCGCCATGACCATCTTGATGACACCCGCGACACCCGCGGCCGTCTGGGTGTGGCCGATGTTGGACTTGATCGAGCCGAGCCACAGCGGCTGGTCCGCGTCGCGGCCCTGGCCGTACGTGGCGAGCAGTGCGCCCGCCTCGATCGGGTCGCCGAGCCGCGTGCCGGTGCCGTGCGCCTCGACCACGTCCACGTCGCCCGGCTCAAGGCCCGCGCCTGCCAGGGCCTGGCGGATGACGCGCTGCTGCGAAGGGCCGTTGGGGGCGGTCAGGCCGTTCGACGCGCCGTCCTGGTTCACGGCGGAGCCGCGGACGACGGCGAGGACCTGGTGGCCGTTGCGCTCCGCGTCGGAGAGCCGCTCCAGCAGAAGGAGCCCCGCGCCCTCGGACCAGCCGGTGCCGTCGGCGGCGCCCGCGAAGGCCTTGCAGCGGCCGTCACCGGAGAGGCCGCGCTGCCGGCTGAACTCGATGAAGGCGCCCGGGGTCGCCATGACGGTGATACCGCCCGCCAGCGCCAGATCGCACTCACCCCGGCGCAGCGACTGCGCGGCCAGGTGCAGCGCGACGAGCGAGGACGAGCAGGCCGTGTCGACGGTCACCGCGGGGCCCTCCAGCCCCAGCGTGTAGGACACGCGGCCGGAGATGACGGAGGACTGGGTGCCGGTGAGGAAGTAGCCCTCGGTGCCCTCGGGGGCGTCGTGCGCGTCGATGCCGTACCCCTGGGACCCGGCGCCGATGAAGACGCCGCCCTGGCTGCCGCGCAGCGACAGGGGGTCGATGCCCGCACGCTCCAGGGCCTCCCAGGAGGCTTCGAGGAGCAGTCGCTGCTGCGGGTCCATCGCCAGCGCCTCACGCGGCGAGATCCCGAAGAACCCGGCGTCGAAGCCGCCGGCACCGTCGATGAAGCCGCCCTCGTACGCGTACGTGGTCCCGCTGCGCTCCGGGTCCGGGTCGTACAGGTCGTCGATGGGCCAGCCGCGGTCGGTGGGGAACGGGGAGATGGCGTCGCGGCCTTCGAGGACGAGCTGCCAGAGTTCCTCGGGCGTGCTGACACCGCCCGGGTAGCGGCAGCTCATCGCGACGATGGCGATGGGCTCGTCGTCCGCCGCCGGGCCGGTGAGGGCGGCCCGACGCGCCGGGTCGGCCGCGCCGGTGTCGTCGGCGCCGAGCAGCTCGGTGAGGACGAACCCGGCGATGGCGTCGGCGTTCGGGTAGTCGAAGACGAGCGTCGTGGGCAGCGTGAGCCCGGTCGCGCCGTTCAGGCGGTTGCGGATGTCGACCGCCGTGAGCGAGTCGAAGCCCAGCTCGCGGAAGGCCGAACCGGGTTCGATCGCCGTCGCGTCGGCGTGGCCGAGCGCGGCGGCGGCCTGTGTGCGGACGAGGTCGAGGACCAGTTCCCGCTGCTCGCCCGCCGGCAGGCCGCTCAGCCGCCGCGCGAGCGCGTTGCCGCCCGCGGGTTCGGCGGCGCTCGCCGTCTCCGCTTCCAGGACGCTCCGTACCTCGGGAAGGTCCTCGATGAAGGGGCGCCGGCGGATGGCGGAGTAGGCGGGGGCGAACCGGTTCCAGGCGAGGTCGGACACGCACACCGTGGTCTCGTCGTGCGCCACGGCCTGGACCAGGGCGGACACGGCGAGTTCGGGGTTCATGCGCTTGAGGCCGACGCGCAGCATGGCCTCTTCGTCGCCGTCGGTGCCCATGCCACCGCCGCCCCACAGGCCCCAGGCGATGGACGTGGCGGTACGGCCCCTGGCGCGGCGCCGCTCGGCGAACGCGTCGAGGAAGGAGTTGCCCGCGGCGTAGGCGCCCTGATCGGCGCCGCCCCACACCGCGGCGGCGGAGGAGAAGAGGACGAAGGCGTCCAGGGGCGTGTCGCCGAGCAGGTCGTCGAGGTGGGTGGCGCCCGCCGTCTTGGCCGAGACGATGGCGGCCACGTCGTCGAGGGCGCTGTCCATGAGCGACCCGGTGTCGCCGACACCGGCGGCGTGCACGACCGCCGTCAGCGGCCGGGCCTCGTCGGCCTCCAGGTCCGCCAGGACGGCGGCCAGCGAGTCGCGGTCGCCCGCGTCGCACGCGGCGATGGTGACCTGGGCGGCGCCGAGCCCGGTGAGTTCGGCACGCAGCTCCTCGGCGCCGGGCGCCTGATCGCCGCGGCGGCTGGTGAGGACCAGGTGCTCGGCGCCGTTGGCCGCCGCCCAGCGGGCGACATGGCCGCCGAGCGCGCCCGTACCGCCGGTGATGAGGATCGTGCCGCGCGGCGTCCACGAACCGCCGGCCGAGTCGGCGAGCGGCGCCCGGACGAGACGACGGCCGAAGATGCCCGTCGAACGTATCGCCAGCTCGTCCTCCGCGCCCAGACCGGACAGGACGTCGGTGAAGCGGGCGAGCGCGGGCGCGTCGACCGTCTCGGGCAGGTCGAGGAGACCGCCCCAGCGGTCGGGGTGTTCGAGCCCGGCCACCCGGCCCAGGCCCCAGACCTGGGCCTGCGCCGGGTCGGCGGCGCGGTCCGAGCGGCCGACGGACACGGCGCCGCGGGCGGCGAGCCACAGCGGCGCCCCGACCCCGCAGTCGCCGAGGGCCTGGACGAGTTCGAGCGTCCCGGCGAGCCCCGACGCCACGTGGGGGTGGCCGGGGTGCGGGGCCGTGTCGAGGGCGAGCAGCGAGAGCACACCGTCGACGGCGCGGTCGCCCACGGCCTCACGGATCAGCCCGGCGAGCGAGTCGCGGTCCGAGCCGGTCGCGCTCCACTCCACCCGTACGGTGTTGACGCCTCGGCCGTGCAGCGCCTGCTCGGCCGCGGGCACCCACGCGTAGGTGTCGCCGTCGGCCGGAACCACCAGCAGCCAGGTGCCGGAGACACGCTTGGCCGGGGCGACGGACAGGGGCTTCCAGGTGACGCGGTACCGCCAGGCGTCGACGGTGTTCTTCCGCCGGTTCTGGCGTCGCCACGTCGACAGGACCGGCAGCGCGGCTTCGAGCCACTCGGGCTCGACCTCACCGTCGAAGTCGAGCGCGGCGGCCAGCGCGGCGGTGTCCTCCCGCTCCACGGCCTCCCAGAAACGCGTCTCCTCGGGAGCGGCGGCATGAGCGGCCGCCGCCTCCACGGGCTCAGCGGCTTCGAGCCAGTAACGCTGGTGCTGGAAGGCGTAGGTGGGCAGGTCGACGCGGCGGACATCGTGGCCCGCGAAGACGCCGTCCCAGTCGAGATCCGCGCCGTGGACGTGGCTGGGCCAGGGCGGAAAGAGTTCCGTCCGGACCCAGCTCGATGAAGGACGTGACGCCCTGCTCGGCGAGGTACGCGATGCCGTCGGCGAAGCGGACGGCTTGGCGGACGTGGCGGACCCAGTAGTCGGCGGTGCAGAGGTCCTCGGGGGTGGCGAGGGCGCCGGTGAGGTTGGAGACGACCGGGATGCTCGGAGTGCCGTACGTAAGGCCGGAGGCGACAGCGCGGAACTCCTCCAACATGGGTTCCATGCGCGGGGAGTGGAAGGCGTGGCTGACGCGGAGCTGGTGGACCTTGCGGCCCTGTTCACGCCAGTGCTCCAGGACCTCGGCTACGGCGGTCTCATCACCGGAGATCACTCCGCCTCCGTGGCCTGGATCGCGGCCATGGCCCCGCCAGCCGGGAGCGCCTGCATGAGGCGTCCCCGTGCGGCGACGAGCTTGGTCGCGTCTTCCAGAGTGAAGACACCGGAGACGTGCGCGGCGGCCAGTTCACCGACGGAGTGGCCGACGAGGAAGTCGGGGGTGAGCCCCCACGCCTCGACCAGCCGGAACAGGGCGACCTCGATGGCGAAGAGCGCGGCCTGCGTGTACACGGTCTGGTCGATCAGACCGGCGTCCGCCTCGTCCGTACCGAAGACGACATCCTTCAGCGGACGCTCAAGCAGGCCATCAAACTGCCCGCACACCTCATCGAAGGCTGCGGCGAACACCGGATACGTCTCGTAAAGCTCACGGCCCATGCCAGCCCGCTGGCTGCCCTGCCCCGTGAACAGGAACGCCAGCTTGCCGACCGTTCCGGCGGTCGCCGCGCCCTCCACGACCCCCGCGGCGGACTTGCCGGTGGCCACGGCTTCCAGGCCGGCCAGCAGTTCCGCGCGGTTCGTACCCGTGACGACGGCCCGGTGCTCGAAGCGTGCGCGAGAGACGGCGAGCGAGTAACCCACATCGGCGGGGCCGAGGCCCAGCCGCCCGGCGAGGAACGACGTCAGGCGCTCGGACTGGGCCCGCAGCGCGGCCTCGGTCCTGCCCGAGATCACCCACGGCACGGGGGCGTCCGCCTGCTGCGTGGCGGCGGGCGGCTCCTCCGCGGAGGGCTGGGCGGCCGCCTGCTCCAGGATGATGTGCGCGTTCGTACCGCTGATGCCGAACGAGGAGACCGCGGCCCGTCGGGGCCGGCCCGTCTCCGGCCACTCCCGCGCCTCGGTCAGCAGCGCGACGGCGCCCGCAGACCAGTCGACCTTGGTGGAGGGCTCGTCGATGTGCAGCGTCTTCGGCATGACGCCGTTGCGCAGCGCCATCACCATCTTGATGACACCGCCGACACCCGCGGCGGCCTGCGTGTGACCGACGTTCGACTTGAAGGAGCCGATCCACAGCGGCTGCTCGGCCGGGCGCTCCTGACCGTAGGTGTTGATGAGCGCCTGCGCCTCGATGGGGTCACCGAGCGTGGTGCCCGTGCCGTGCGCCTCGACGAGGTCGATCTGGTCGGAGGAGAGCTGGGAGTTGTCGAGGGCCTGGCGGATGACGCGCTGCTGGGACGGGCCGTTGGGGGCGGTCAGGCCACTGCTCGCGCCGTCCTGGTTGACGGCCGAGCCGCGGACGACCGCGAGCACCTTGTGGCCGTTGCGCTCCGCGTCCGAGAGCCGCTCGACGAGGAGCATGCCCACGCCCTCGGCGAAGCCGGCGCCGTCCGCGAGGTCGGAGAAGGCCTTGCAGCGGCCGTCGGGGGAGAGGCCGCCCTGCCGGGCGAGGTCGATGAACGCCTCGGGGGTCGACATGACCGTGGTGCCACCGGCCAGGGCCATGGAGCACTCGCCGTTGCGCAGCGCCTGGACCGCCAGGTGCAGCGTCACCAGAGACGAGGAGCACGCGGTGTCGACGGAGACGGCCGGGCCCTCCAGCCCCAGGGTGTAGGAGATGCGCCCCGATGTGACGCTGTACGCGTTGCCGGTGCTGAGATATCCCTCCACGCCGTCGGGGATTCGGTCGAGCCGAGTGGCGTAGTCCTGGTACATCACGCCCGCGAATACACCGGTCTTGCTTCCGCGCATCGCGTGCGGGTCAATTCCGGCGTGCTCAAAGGCTTCCCAGGCGACTTCGAGGAGCAGGCGCTGCTGCGGGTCCATCGCCAGCGCCTCACGCGGCGAGATCCCGAAGAACGCCGGGTCGAACTGTGCGGCGTCGTAAAGAAATCCGCTCTCGCGGTTGTAGAAAGTGCCCGGCTTTTCGCGGTCGGGGCTGTACAGCCGCTCGATGTCCCAGCCGCGGTCGGTGGGAAGGTCGGACACGGCGTCCCGGCCCTCGGCGACCATCTGCCACAACTCCTCGGGGGAGTTGGCGCCGCCCGGATAACGGCAGCTCATGCCCACGATCGCGATGGGCTCGTGTGCCCGCGAGTCGGCCGCGCTCAACAGCTGCTTCGTCTGCTGAAGATCGGCCATTACCCGCTTGAGGTAGTCGCGAAGCTTCTGCTCATTCTGCATCTAAAGCAACCTCTTGAGGACGGACAGCACTTGGGCACCTGGGCAATACATGAGATCGCGCCGCACGCGAAACCCGGGCGGAAGTCCTTTTACGACGTGACTCCCCGGCTGGGAGACCCATTCGGCGATGCCTCGAACCGGCTGTGTATGAGCACGGGGGACACATCGACATGACTTCACATACGACGCTAGGAGATGACCACCCGACCGCGGCACCCCTAACCTTCCCTAAGAGCCCCCCTACGCCCCCCAGGGCCGGCCACGCTCCTTTGGGGAGGTGACCGGCCCTGGGACGGAGAGAATTGCCGTGGTCAGGACAGACCCAGCTCCTGGTCGATCATGGCGAACATCTCGTCGTCGCTCGCCGACGTGAGGTCCGTGGCAGCGGCCCCGGCGCCACCCCCTACGACAACCGGGCGGCCGAGCGCGGCCAGCAGGGACTGGAGCCGGTTGACGACCTTGTCGCGGTCCTCGTCGGACAGCTCGGCGGCGGAGACGGTGGCCTCGAGACGGCCGAGATCGGCATGGACCGGGGTGGCACCCGGCCCTGCGGCATCGGCGGAGAACTGCGTGCCGAGGTACTTGGCGACCGCGCCCGCCGACGGATAGTCGAAGATCAGGGTCGCGGGGAGCCGGAGCCCGGTCGCGCCGCCCAGCCGGTTGCGCAGCTCCAGGGCGGTCAGCGAGTCGACACCGAGGTCCAGGAAACCGCGGTCCGGCTCGACCTGCCTGCTGCCGGTCAGGCCGAGCACCTTGGCGACGTTCACCTGGACCAGCTCCAGCAGCACATCGGCCTGCTTGTCCGCGGCGAGCCCCGACAACCGCTGCGCGAGCGAACTGCCCTGAGCTTCCGCGTCCGCAGCGGCCGGCGCCGTACGCCGTGCCGGCGCCTTGACCAGCCGGTCGAGCAGCGCGGTCAGTTCACCGGACGAGGCCTGGGCGCGCAGCCGGGGCAGGTCGAGGCGCACCGGCACGGAGACGGCCTCCGCGGTGGCCAGCGCGGCGTCGAACAGGGCGAGCCCCTCGACCGAGGAGATCGTGGCGAGCCCCGATCCCGTGATGCGCCGTACGTCACCGGTGGCGAGGTTCGCGGTCAGGTCGCTGCGCTGTTCCCACAGGCCCCAGGCCAGCGAGTGGGCGGTGCGGCCGAGGGCCCTGCGGTGGCGCGCGAGAGCGTCGAGGAACACGTTCGCCGCCGCGTAGTTCGCCTGGCCGGGGCCGCCGAAGACACCCGCGGCCGAGGAGAAGAGCACGAACGCGGCCAGGTCGAGGTCCTGCGTCAGCATATGCAGGTTGACCGCCGCGTCGACCTTCGGCCGCATGACCGCCTCAAGGCGCTCGGGGGTGAGCGAGCCGACCACACCGTCGTCGAGGGCGCCCGCCGTGTGCACGACAGCGGTCAGCGGATGGTCCGCGGGCACACCGGCCAGCAGGGCCGCCAGAGCCTCCCGGTCCGCGGCGTCGCACGCGGCGACGGTCGTCTCGGCCCCGAGCGCGTCGAGTTCGGCCACCAGCTCGGTGACGCCCGCTGCCGCCGCCCCGCGGCGACTCACCAGCAGCAGACGGCGGGCGCCGTACTCGCTCACCAGGTGCCGTGCCACCAGCGCGCCGAGCGTGCCGGTACCACCGGTGATCAGGACCGTGCCCTCGGGGTCGAGCCGCGGGCGGGCGGGCTCGGCAGGAGCTTCGGTCCTGGCGAGCTTCGGCACGTACAGGGAGCCGCCGCGCACGGCCAGCTCGGGCTCCTCGGAGACGGCCGCCGAGGCCAGCAGATCACGCGTGACGGTGTCCGCGCCGGCCGGGTCGAGGTCGAGGAGGACGAACTGCCCCGGGTTCTCGGCCTCGGCCGAGCGGACCAGACCCCATAGGGGTGCGTGCACGAGGTCGGTGGGCGCCATGTCGGCACGCCCGGCCGTGGCCCCGCGGGTGACCAGGACGAGCCGCGACCCGCCGAACCGCTCATCGGCCAGCCACGCCCGTACGGTTTCCAACGCCCGTACGGAAGCGGCGCGAGCACCCTCCGCCAGGCCCGGCAGATCCTCCGGGCCGACCGGCGCGAACGGCACGAAGACGATCTCCGGCACGGGCGCGCCCGCGTCGAGGGCCGCCGCGAGACCGGCGAGGTCCGCGTGGACCACCGGTTCCGCCGAGCCGCCGGCCTCCCGCAGCACACCGTGCAGACCGAACCCGTCGTCCCCCAGAGCCGCCCACCGCCCGTCGGCGGACGAGTTCGGCGCCGCCGCGACGTCCGGGGCGCTCACCCAGTCGACGCGGAACAACGACTCGTGCCACGCCCCGCCGGCCGAGGACAACTGCCCCGCCGAGACGGGCCGCGTCGCCAGGCCCTCCACGGAGACGACCGGGGCACCGGTGGTGTCGGCGGCCGCCAGCGTGATCCGCCGGTCGCTGTCGACGCTGAGGCGTACCCGCAGACGCGAGGCGCCCTCGGCGTGGAAGCTGACACCGGCCCACGAGAACGGGAGCCGCACCTCGGCCTCCTCACCCCCGCCACCGCTCCGCGCGGCGTGCTCGGCGCCGACGATGACGGCGTGCAGCGCGGCGTCGAGCAGCGCGGGGTGCACGACGAACCCGTCGGTCCCGGTGCCGGGGGCCAGCTCGACCTCCGCGAAGATCTCCTCGCCGCGCACCCAGACCGAGCGCAGGCACTGGAAGGTGGGCCCGTACTCGTAGCCGTGCTCGACAAGACCTTCGTACAGACCGTCGAGCGCGACCTCGTCACCACCGGTCGGCGGCCAGGACATCAGATCGGCGTCCACGGCCGCCACGGCCGGCGCGAGCACACCCACGGCGTGTGGCGTCCACGGTTCGTCGACGGCGTTGTCCGGGCGCGAGTAGATACCGACCGCGCGGCGCTCCGACGAGTCGGGGGCACCCACGACCACCTGCAACTGAAGCGCCCCGGCCTGCGGCAGTACGAGCGGAGCCTGGATCGTCAGCTCCTCGACCTGACCACAACCGACCTGGCCACCCGCGTGGATCGCCAGCTCGACGAGCCCGGTGCCGGGCACCAGCACGGTGCCCATGACGGCATGATCGGCCAGCCACGGGTGCGTACGGAGGGAGACCCGGCCGGTGAGCAGCAGGCTGTCGGAGTCGGCGGGGGTCACGGCCGCTCCGAGCAGCGCGTGCTCACTCCCTACGAGCCCCAGGCCGGCGGCGTCATGAGCGGAGGCGGGCCCTTCGAGCCAGTAGTGCTGGTGCTGGAAGGCGTAGGTGGGCAGGTCGACGCGGCGTGCGCCGTGGCCCGCGAAGACGCTGTCCCAGTTGAGTTCGGCGCCGTGGATGTGGGCGGTGCCGATGGCCTGGGTGAGGGTCTCGGGTTCGGGGCGGTTCTTGCGGAGTACGGGGGTGAAGGCCGCGGTGTCGGCGTCGGTGAGGGTTTGCTGGGCCATGGCGGAGAGGGTTCCGTCGGGGCCGAGTTCGATGAAGGTGGTGACGCCTTGTTCGGCGAGGTGGGTGATGCCGTCGGCGAAGCGGACGGCTTGGCGGACGTGGCGGACCCAGTACTCGGCGGTGCAGAGGTCGTCGCCTGTGGCGAGCTGGCCGGTGAGGTTGGAGACGACCGGGATGCTCGGAGTGCCGTAGGTCAGACCTGCCGCGATGGTGCGGAACTCGTCCAGCATGGGTTCCATGCGCGGCGAGTGGAAGGCGTGGCTGACGCGGAGCTGGTGGACCTTGCGGCCTTGCTCGCGCCAGTGCTCCAGGACCTCGACTACGGCCGTCTCGTCACCGGAAATCACGACTGAGGCAGGCCCGTTGATGGCGGCGATGGCGATCTCGGACTCGCGGTCCTCCAGGAGCGGCAGGATTTCCGCCTCCGTCGCCTGGATGGCGGCCATGGCCCCGCCAGCGGGCAGCGCCTGCATAAGGCGACCGCGCGCGGCGACAAGCTTGACGGCGTCTTCCAGGGTGAAGAACCCGGCCACATGGGCGGCGGCCAGTTCACCCACGGAGTGGCCGACGAGGAAGTCCGGGGTGAGCCCCCACGCCTCGACCAGCCGGAACAGGGCGACCTCGACAGCGAAGAGTGCGGCCTGCGTGTACACGGTCTGGTCGATCAGACCATCGTCACCGCCGTGCGTACCGAAGACGACATCCTTCAGCGGACGCTCAAGCAGGCCATCAAACTGCCCGCACACCTCGTCAAAGGCGGCAGCGAACACGGGATACGTGTCATACAGCTCGCGGCCCATTCCGGCCCGCTGGCTGCCCTGCCCCGTGAACAGGAACGCCACCCGTCCACGCCGCACGCTCCCCGAGGTCACCGCACCCGACACATCCCCGTTCGCCAACGCCCGTACACCGGACAGAAGTTCATCGACATCGGAGCCGGTGACGACGGCCCGGTGCTCGAACCGGGCCCGCGTGACAGCGAGGGAGTACCCCACATCCGCCGCACGCAGCTCAGAGTCCTCCCGTACGAACGAGTACAGTCGCTCGGCCTGCGCCCGCAGCGCGTCCTCCGTTTTCCCTGAGAGGACCCACGGCACAACCCCACCGACGACCGGCGCCTCGGAGGGCGGCTCCGCCTCGGCGGCCGGTACCTGCTCCAGAATCACATGCGCGTTGGTGCCGCTGAGGCCGAAGGACGAGACGCCTGCCCGGCGCGGGCGGCCGGTGTCCGGCCACTCGCGGGCCTCGGTCAGCAGGCGGACATCGCCCGCCGACCAGTCGATCTTCCGCGAGGGCTCGTCGACATGGAGGGTCTTGGGCATGACCCCGTGGCGCAGTGCCATGACCATCTTGATGACGCCGACGACTCCCGCGGCGGCCTGCGTGTGACCGAGGTTCGACTTGACCGAGCCGAGCCACAGCGGCTCGGCGCCCTCGCGACCCTGCCCGTAGGTGTTGATGAGGGCCTGCGCCTCGATGGGGTCGCCGAGTGTGGTCCCGGTGCCGTGCGCCTCGACCACGTCGACTTCCGCCGTCGTCAGCCGGGCGTCCGCGAGTGCCTGGCGGATCATGCGCTGCTGGGAGGGGCCGTTGGGGGCGGTCAGGCCGTTGGACGCGCCGTCCTGGTTGATGGCGGAACCGCGTATCACGGCGAGGATCTCGCGACCGTTGCGCTGCGCGTCCGAGAGCCGCTCCAGGAGGAGCATGCCCACGCCCTCGCCCCAGATCGTGCCGTCCGCGGCGTCCGCGAACGCCTTGATGCGGCCGTCCGTCGCCAGTCCCCGCTGCCGGGCGAAGTCGGTGAAGGAGATGGGGGTCGCCTGGACCTGGGCCCCGCCGGCGAGGGCGAGCGAGCAGTCGCCACGCCGCAGCGCCTGGGCGGCGAGGTGCAAGGAGACCAGGGACGACGAGCACGCGGTGTCCAGCGTGATCGCGGGCCCCTGGAGGCCGAGACTGTACGCGATCCGTCCCGAGGCGACGCTGTTGACATTTCCATTGGACAGGAACGGCTCGATATCGGCCGGCACGGTCGGGAGAATGCAACCGTATTCGTTGTGGATCATTCCCAGATATACGCCGGTCGAGCTGCCCTTGAGTGAACCGGGGTCGATCCCGGCACGCTCCAGCACTTCCCATGACGTTTCCAGGGCGAGACGCTGCTGGGGATCCATCGCGACGGCCTCACGCGGCGAGATCCCGAAGAACGCCGGGTCGAACGCGTCGGCGTCCTCGATGAAACCGCCTTGGCGCACATACGTGGTGCCGGGGCGGTCGGGGTCCGGGTCGTACAGCGTGTCCAGTTCCCAGCCGCGGCCCTCGGGGAAGTCGGAGATCGCGTCGACCCCGTCCGCGACCAGCCGCCACAGGTCCTCGGGCGAGGCCACGTTGCCGGGGAACCGGCAGGCCATGCCCACGATCGCGATCGGCTCGTGCTCCGCTTCCTCGACCTCGACCAGGCGATGACGGGTCCGGCGCAGCTCGGCCGTCACGAACTTGAGATTTTCCAGAAGTTTCTCGTCCTGCGCCATCAGATTTATCACCTATCGAAGTCAAATGCTGTGCGAGAGCCGGAGATGCCGGTACCGGGATCTCATCGGATCCCGGTACCGGCGGATTCTCAGGCCTTGCCGAATTCCCGCTGGATAAGGGCAAGCATCTCGTCGGCGGTCGCCGATTCGAGATCGTCGTCACTGTCCGCGGCCGCCCCGGTTGTGGCGCCCTGGATTTCGTTCCACTTGGCGAGCAGGCTCTTCAGCCGTTCCGTGACCCGCTCCGCCCGCTCGGCCGCGTCGCCGGGCCCGTCACTGCCCGCTTCGCTGCCCGCCTCGCCGTGGAGCGCGACGCGGGAGATCGCCGACTCCAGGCGGTCCAGCTCGGACAGGACCGAGCCGACGGGCGCGGCGGCGGCCGCGTCCGCGGCACCGCCGGCCATCTCGCCGCACAGGTACTCCGCCAGGTCCTGCGGGGTCGGGTAGTCGAAGACGAGGGTGGACGAGAGGCGGAGTCCGGTGCTCGCGCCGATGCGCGCGTTCAGGCGGTTGCGCAGCTCGACCGCGGTCAGCGAGTCGAAGCCCAGCTCCCTGAAGCTGCGTTCGGCGTCGATCGAGCCGGTCTGCGCGTGCCCGAGCACCGCCGCCACGTTCGATGCCACCAGTTCGAGGACGCTCCTCAGCTGCTCGGCGGGCGACAGTCCGGCGAGGCGCTCGGCGAAGGACGGGGCCTTCGCCCCACCGGCGGCGTCGGCGTTCGCGTGCGCCACGCGCCGCGCCGGTACGCGTACGAGCTTGCGCAGGATCGCGGACGCCGGTCCGTCGTCCACCTGGATACGAGCCGGGTGCAGCCCCATGGGGGAGAGCGCCGGGTAGCCCGATGTGCGTGCTGTGTCGAGGAGTTGGAGGGCTTGGGTGGTGGGGAGGGGGGTCATGCCGGAGCGGTGGATGCGCTCGATGTCGGCGGCTGAGAGGTGTCCGGTGATGCCGCTGCGCTGCTCCCACAGGCCCCACTGGAGGGAGGTGGCGGGCAGCCCCTGGGCGTGGCGGTGGTGGGCGAGGGCGTCGAGGAAGGTGTTGGCGGCGGCGTAGTTGCCCTGTCCCGGGTCGCCGAAGAGTCCGGCGGAGGAGGAGAAGAGGACGAACGCGGAGAGGTCCAGGTCCTTGGTGAGGTCATGGAGGTTGAGCGCGGCGTCGACCTTGGGTCGCAGGACCGCGTCGAGGCGCTCGGGGGTGAGGGAGGTGACCAGGCCGTCGTCGACGACACCGGCGGTGTGGAAGACGCCGGTGAGGGGGTGGTCGACGGGGATGCCGGCCAGGAGAGCCGCGAGGGCCTCGCGGTCGGCGATGTCACAGGCGGCGAACTGCACGCTGTCCGCGCCTAGTTCGGCCAGTTCGGCGGCCAGCTCGGGTGCGCCGTCCGCGCTCTGTCCGCGCCGGCTGGTGAGGATGAGGTGGCGTACGCCGTGCTCGGTGACGAGGTGGCGGGCGACGAGGCCGCCCAGGGTGCCGGCTCCGGTGATCAGAGCGGTCCCGTCCGGGCCGGGCGTGGCGGTCTCACCCGCGTCGCCGGCCTTGGCGACCCGGATCAACCGCGGTACGTGCACGGCCCCTTCCCGCACGACTGCCTGCGGTTCACCGGCCCGCAGTACCTGCCACAGGAGCGCGAGCCCGGCGGATTCGTCGGTGTCGAGGAGCAGGAACCGGTCGGGGTTCTCGGCCTGCGCGGAGCGTACGAGACCCCAGACGGGCGCGTTGGCCAGATCGGTCACGTCCTCACCGGGCCGGGCGGCGACCGCGCCCCGGGTGACCAACACCAGGCGGGATCCGGCGAACCGGTCCTCCGCCAGCCAGCCCTGGACGAGAGCGAGCGCGTGGCGGGTGGCCCGGTGCGCGGCGGTGGCCGCGTCGGCGTCCCCGTATCCCGCCAGGGGAGCGAGCACGACCTCGGGAATCGTATCGGCGGCGGCCAGTTCGGCCAGATCCGCGAAGACCGGACCGTCCACGCCGAAGCCATCCGGCTCACCCACCACTGCCCACGCGCCCGGGGTGGCCGGGGGGAGGGGCAGTTGCGGCCATTGCACGTGGAAGAGGGAGTCGTGGAAGGGGTTGTGGGTGGTGGTGAGTTCGTCGGGGGTGGTGTGGCGCCAGGTGATGGTCTGGGCGGTGAGTACGGGTGCGCCGGTGTTGTCGGTGGCGGTGAGGGTGCCGTTGGTGGTGGAGAGCTTGACGCGCAGGCTGGTGGCGCCGGTGGCGTGGAGGGTGACCTGGTTCCAGGTGGAGGTGGTGCGTGCCTGCTCGTCGGCGGTGAGGGGCAGGGCGTGCAGGGTGGCGTCCAGGAGTGCGGGGTGCAGCCCAAAGCCGTCGGTGGTGGCGGTTTCGGGCAGGGCGACCTCGGCGAAGATGTCGTCGCCGAGTCGCCAGGCGGCGCGCAGGCCCTGAAAGGCGGGTCCGTAGGTGAGTTGGGCGTGTGCGAGGTGTTCGTAGGTGGTGTCGACGTCGATGGCGACGGCGCCCTGCGGCGGCCACACCGACAGATCGGAGCCCTCGCCGTACGTCTCGTCCGTGAGCAGGCCCACGGCGTTCTTGGACCAGGTCGTGTCGTCCCCGGCACTGTCGGGCCGCGAGTGGATCGCCACTGCCCGGCGGCCCTGCTCATCGGCGGCATCGACCGTCAGCCGCAGCACTACGCCGCCCTGCTCGGGCAGGACGAGCGGGGCCTGGAGCGTGAACTCCTCCAGGGACCCGCAGCCGACCTGGTCACCGGCGTGGATCGCCAGCTCGACCAGCGCCGAGCCCGGCACCACTGCCGTGCCCATGACGGTGTGGTCGGCCAGCCACGGCTGCGACTGAAGCGACAGCCGCCCCGTGAGCAGCACGCCACCGGTCTCGGGGAGGACGGCGGCGGCGCCGAGCAGCGGATGCCCGGTCGTGTCCAGCCCGAGACCTGAGGCGTCACCGGCCGGGGCGGTGGCCCGCAGCCAGTAGCGCTGGTGCTGGAAGGCGTAGGTAGGCAGGTCGACGCGGCGCGCACCCCGGCCTGCGAAGACGCCGTCCCAGTCGAGTTCGGCGCCGTGCATGTGGGCGGTGCCGATGGCCTGGGCGAGGGTCTCCGCTTCCGGGCGGTTCTTGCGGAGTACGGAGGTGAAAGCCGCGGTGTCGGCGTCGGTGAGGGTTTCCTGGGCCAGGGCGGAGAGGGTTCCGTCGGGGCCCAGCTCGATGAAGGTGGTGACGCCCTGCTCGGCGAGGCATGCGATGCCGTCCGCGAAACGGACTGCCTGGCGGACGTGGCGGACCCAGTACTCGGGCGAGCCGATGTCCTCGGGGGAGGCGAGTGTGCCGGTGAGGTTGGAGACGACCGGGATGCCCGGAGTTCCGTACGTAAGCCCGGAGGCGATAGCGCGGAATTCCTCCAGCATGGGTTCCATGCGGGGGGAGTGGAAGGCGTGGCTGACGCGGAGCTGGTGAACCTTGCGGCCCTGTTCGCGCCAGTGCTCCAGGACCTCCACTACGGCGGTCTCATCGCCGGAAACCACGACGGACGTGGGCCCGTTGATGGCGGCGATGGCGATCTCGTGCTCGCGGCCTTCCAGAAGCGGCAGGACTTCCGTCTCCGTGGCCTGGATGGCAGCCATGGCACCACCCGCAGGCAGCGCCTGCATAAGCCGCCCGCGCGCGGCGACGAGCTTCGCCGCGTCTTCCAGAGTGAAGACCCCGGAGACGTGCGCGGCAGCCAGCTCACCCACCGAGTGGCCGACGAGGAAGTCAGGGGTCAGCCCCCACGCCTCGACCAGCCGGAACAGGGCGACCTCGATGGCGAAGAGTGCGGCCTGCGTGTAGACGGTCTGGTCGATCAGACCGGCGTCCGCCTCGTCCGTACCGAAGACGACATCCTTCAGCGGACGCTCAAGCAGCCCGTCGAACTGCCCGCACACCTCGTCGAAAGCCGAGGCGAACACCGGGTACGTCTCGTAAAGCTCGCGGCCCATTCCGGCCCGCTGGCTCCCCTGCCCCGTGAACAGGAACGCGAGCCGCCCACGGTTGGCGCTCCCCGAGGGCGCCTCCCCGGCAGCCACCGAGCGCAGTCCGGCCAGCAGTTCTTCGCGGCCGGCACCCGTGACCACGGCCCGGTGCTCGAACCGTGCGCGCGACACCGCCAGGGAGTAGCCGACATCCGCCGGGCCCAGCTCGGGCTTGCGCTCCAGGAAGGAGAGCAGCCGGTCGGCCTGCCCCCGCAGCGCGTCCTCGGTCTTGCCCGAGAGCACCCACGGCACGTGACCGGTGACGATCGGTGTCTCGCCTGCCCCGAGGTCCGCCGCCGGTGCCTGCTCCAGCACCACGTGCGCGTTCGTACCGCTCATGCCGAAGGACGACACCGCTGCCCGTCTCGGCCTGTCGACCTGCGGCCACTTGCGGGCCTCGGTCAGCAGGCGGACGTCGCCCGCCGACCAGTCCACCTCGGGGGCCGGCTCGTCGACGTGCAGGGTCTTCGGCAGCAGGCCCTCCCGCATGGCGATGACCATCTTGATGATGCCCGCGATGCCCGAAGCCGCCTGGCTGTGGCCGATGTTGGACTTGATGGAGCCGAGCCACAGCGGTTCGGAGCCCTCGCGGCCCTGGCCGTACGTGGCCAGGAGGGCCTGCGCCTCGATCGGGTCGCCGAGCCGCGTACCCGTGCCGTGTGCCTCGACCGCGTCGACGTCGCTCGTCGACAGACCGGCGTTGCTCAGTGCCCGCCGGATGACGCGCTGCTGGGAGGGCCCGTTGGGCGCCGTCAGACCGTTCGACGCGCCGTCCTGGTTGAGGGCCGTACCCCTGATCACCGCAAGCACCTGGTGACCGTTGCGGCGGGCGTCGGAGAGGCGCTCGACGAGGAGCATGCCCACGCCCTCCGCCCAGCCGGTGCCGTCCGCCGCGCCCGCGAAGGGCTTGCAGCGGCCGTCGGGGGCGAGGCCGCGCTGGCGCGAGAACTCGACGAACGTGTCCGGCGTCGACATGACCGTGACACCACCGGCAAGCGCCAGCGAGCACTCTCCCCGGCGCAGCGACTGGACCGCCAGATGCAGTGCCACCAGCGAGGACGAGCACGCGGTGTCCACCGAGACGGCCGGGCCCTCCAGGCCGAGCACGTACGAGACGCGGCCCGAGGCGACACTGCCCGAGTTGCCGGTGCTGAGATAGCCCTCCAGCCCCTCGACGGACTTGGTGAACTCGGAGTAGTAGTCCGAACTCATCACCCCGGCGAACATGCCCGTCTGGCTGCCGCGCATCGCCTCGGGATCGAGACCGGCGCGCTCGAACGCCTCCCAGGAGGCTTCGAGGAGCAGGCGCTGCTGCGGGTCCATCGCCAGCGCCTCACGCGGGGAGATCCCGAAGAACGCCGGATCGAAGTCCCCCGCCTCGTAGAGGAACCCGCCCTCACGCGAGACGATCTTGCCGGGCTTGTCCGGGTCGGGGTCGTACAGCCCCTCGATGTCCCAGCCGCGGTCCGTCGGGAATCCGGAGATCGCGTCGACCCCGTCCGACACCAGCCTCCACAGGTCCTCGGGCGAAGCGACCCCGCCCGGGTAGCGGCAGGCCATGCCGACGATCGCAACCGGCTCCGTCGCCGCACCGACGAGCTGCCGGTTCTGCTGCTTCAGGCTCTCGGCTTCCTTGATCGACGCTCGCAGCGCCTCGACGAGTTGTGCCTGGGACGTTGTCATCAAGAGCTCCACACATCAGACGTCACAACAGACGTCACATCAGCATCAGACGTCACGAGTCGGCGTTTCCGAGCGCCATACGGATCAGGTGTTCGGTGTCCATCGCGTCGATGTCGTCGATCGCGTCGGATCGGCCGTTGTCCTCGGGCGCGGGGTCCGCGTCACCCAGACCGGCCAGGTCCATCAGGAGATCCAGCACACCGGCCTCGCGGAAGCGGGCCAGCGGGACCGCCGCGAGGGCGGAGCGGATACGCGCCTCCTCGGGGTCGGCGCCGGTGTCGGCGTCCTCGCCGTCCGGCACCAGCTGGGCGCGCAGATATCCGGTGAGCGCGAGCGGCGTCGGATAGTCGAAGACGAGAGTGGCCGGCAGCCGCAGGCCGGTCTCCGCGCCCAGCCGGTTGCGCAGTTCGACCGCGGTCAGCGAGTCGAAGCCCAACTCCTTGAACGCGCGCCCCGGTTCGAGGCCCGCGCCGCCGCTGTGGCCGAGCACCGCCGCGACATGGGTCCGTACGGATTCCAGCAGCAGCGCGTCCTGCTCCGTACCGCTGAGCCCGGCGAGCCGGTCGGCGAGCGTCGCCCCGTGACCGGCGGGCCCGCCGGCCGCCGCCGCGCGCCGGCCGGGACCACGCCGCAGCCCGCGCAGCAGAGCCTCGTCCGAACCGCCCTCCTGGGCGAGCAGCTTGGTGAGATCGAGGCGCACCGGGGCGACCACGGGACGACCGGACTCGCGGGCCACGTCGAACAGCGACATGCCCAGCTCCGAGGAGATCGGCAGCATGCCACCGCGCTCCATGCGCTGTACGTCGGCCGCCGAGAGGTGGCCGGTGATGCCGCTGCGCTGCCCCCAGAAGCCCCACTGGAGCGAGGTGGCCGCGAGGCCCTCCGCGCGCCGGGCCTGCGCCAGGGCGTCGAGGAAGGAGTTGCCCGCGACGTAGTTGGCCTGGCCCGCCTCGCCGAAGAGGCTGGCGGCGGAGGAGAAGAGGACGAAGGCCGACAGGTCCAGGTCCCGGGTCAGCTCGTGGAGGTTGAGCACGGCGTCGATCTTCGGACGCAGCACCCGGCCGAGACGCTCAGGTGTGAGCGAGCCGATCGTGGCGTCGTCGATCACTCCGGCGGTGTGCACGACCGCCGTGAGCGGGTGGTCGACCGGCACGGACTTCACCAGGGAGGCAAGCGCCGAGAAGTCCGTCACGTCGCAGGAGGCGATCTCCACCTGCGCGCCCAGTGCCGTCAGCTCGGCGGCCAGCTCCGGAGCGCCCTCGGCGTCGAGACCGCGCCGGCTGGTCAGGAGGAGACGGCGCACGCCGTGCTCGGTCACCAGGTGCCGCGCGACCAGCGCGCCGAGCGTGCCGGTACCGCCGGTGATCAGCGCGGTGCCCGCCCGGTCCAGTTCGACAGGGGCCGTCGTGGGCACCCCGGCGACGGGAACGCGGGCGAGGCGCCGCGCGGACACCTGGCCTCCCCGGACGGCCAGCTCGGGCTCGCCGGATTCGAGGGCCGCGGCGAGCAGTTCGGGGGTGAGTTCGTCACCGCGTACGTCAAGGAGTACGAACCGGTTCGGGTTCTCGGTCTGCGCCGAGCGGATCAGCCCCCAGACGGCGGCGTTCTCCAGGTCCGGTACGTCCTCGTCGGGCCCGGTGGCGGCCGCCCCCTGCGTCACGAGCACGAGCCGCGAATCGGCGAACCGCTCGTCGGCCAGCCACTCCTGGGCCAGCCCGAGCGCCCCGTACAGCGCGTCGTGCGCGGCCTGGGCCAGCCCCCGCGCATCGCCCTGAACGGCCCCGCCGCTCGACTCAGACGCGTCAGACGTGTCAGGCGTCGCGGGCGTGGACCCCAGGGGTGCGAACACCACCGGCGGTACGGATCCCTCCCGGGACAGCTCGCTCAAGTCCGCGTACCACGCCGCGCCGTCGAACGGCAGCCCCAGCGTGTCGCCCCCGAGCACGGCCCACCCGGCGGCGACGTCGGACGCGGCAGTGCTTGCCGCGCCGAGCGCCAGCGGCGCCCACTCGGAGTGGAACAGCGCCTCATGGAACCCGGTGCGGCCCGCGGAGACCGCCTCGTCCGTCACCGGCTCCAGCCCGAGCGCGGCGATCGTCGCCACGGGCGAACCGGTGCCGTCCGCGATCTGTACGCCGAGGTGCTCGGTGACGCGTACGCGCAACAGGGAAGCGCCCGTCGCGTGGAGCGTGACGCCGCTCCACGTGGTCGGCAGGGAGATCCGGCCGTCCTCGACCGCGCCGGGGGTGTCGAGCGCGTCGAGGTGCAGGGTGTGCAGTGCGGCGTCGAGGAGCGCGGGATGGAGCCCGAAGCCGTCGGTCGCGGTCCCCTCGGGAAGCGCGATCTCGGCGTACGTGTCGGTACCGAGCCGCCAGACATTGCGCAGCCCCTGGAAGACCGGCCCGTATGCGGCGCCGATGTGCGTCAAGTCCTCGTACAGACGGTCGAGTCCGACCTCCGTGGCACCCTCGGGCGGCCATACCGACATCTCGAAGTCGCCATCGGTCGTGCCGTCCGTGAGTACGCCCTCGGCGTGCAGGGTCCACGGGTTGCTCGCGTCGGCGTCGTCGGGCCGCGAGTAGATCACTACCCGTCGGTCACCGCTCGCGTCGGCGGCCTCCACGGTCACGCGTACGGCACTTCCGCCGCGCTGCGGGAGCACGAGCGGGGTCTGGACGGCCAGCTCCGCCAGGTGGCCGCAGCCCGCCTGGTCGCCGGCGTGGATCGCCAGCTCGACGAGGACGGACCCGGGCAGCAACGCCGACCCGAGCACCACGTGGTCCGCCAGCCAGGGGTGTGACTGGAGGGACAGCCGACCGGTGAGGACGGTGGTGTCCGACTCCGGAAGGGCGATGGTGGCGCCGAGCAGCGGGTGCCCGGCGGGCGCCTGGCCGAGCCCGGTGGCATCACCGAGGGGAGCGAGCGCTTCGAGCCAGTAGCGGTCGTGCTGGAAGGCGTAGGTGGGGAGGTCGACGCGGTGCGCGCCGTGCCCTGCGAAGACGCCGTCCCAGTTCAGCTCCTGACCGTGGATGTGGGTGGTGCCGATGGCCTGGGTGAGGGTTTCGGGTTCGGGGCGGTTCTTGCGGAGTACGGGGGTGAAGAGTGCCTCTTCTGTGTCGGTGAGGGTTTGCTGGGCCATGGCGGAGAGGGTTCCGTCGGGGCCCAGCTCGATGAAGGACGTGACGCCCTGCTCGGCCAGGTATGCGATGCCGTCGGCGAAGCGGACGGCTTGGCGGACGTGGCGGACCCAGTAGTCGGGCGAGCCGATGTCCTCGGGGGAGGCGAGTGTGCCGGTGAGGTTGGAGACGACCGGGATGCTCGGAGTGCCGTACGCAAGCCCGGAGGCGACAGCGCTGAACTCGTCCAGCATGGGTTCCATGCGCGGCGAGTGGAAGGCGTGGCTGACGCGGAGCTGGTGGACCTTGCGGCCCTGTTCACGCCAGTGCTCCAGCACCTCCACTACAGCTGCCTCGTCACCGGAAACCACCACGGACGTGGGCCCGTTGATCGCGGCGATAGCGATCTCGGACTCGCGGCCTTCCAGACTCGGGAGGACCTCCGCCTCCGTGGCCTGGATCGCGGCCATGGCACCACCAGCCGGGAGCGCCTGCATGAGACGTCCCCGCGCGGCGACGAGCTTGGTCGCGTCGTCGAGGGTGAAGACACCGGAGACGTGCGCGGCGGCAAGCTCGCCCACCGAGTGTCCGACGAGGAAGTCGGGGGTCAGCCCCCACGCCTCGACGAGCCGGAAGAGTGCGACCTCGATGGCGAAGAGTGCGGCCTGCGTGTAGACGGTCTGGTCGATCAGACCAGCGTCCGTCTCGTCCGTGCCGAAGACGACATCCTTGAGCGAACGCTCCAGCTGCCCATCGAAGTGCGCGCACACTTCATCGAAGGCGGCGGCGAAGACGGGGTACGTGTCATACAGCTCGCGGCCCATTCCGGCCCGCTGGCTTCCCTGCCCAGTGAACAGGAACGCCATCTTGCCGCGCCGCACGCTCCCCGAGGTCACGGCCCCGGACGGCTCGCCCGCAGCCAACGCCTGCACACCCGCAAGGAGTTCATCGACATCAGAGCCGGTGACGACGGCCCGGTGCTCGAACCGAGCCCGCGTCACAGCAAGGGAATACCCCACATCAGCCGCACGCAGCTCAGAGTTCTCCTGCACGAACGAGTACAGCCGCTCGGCCTGGTCCCGCAGCGCGTCCTCCGTCTTACCGGAGAGCACCCACGGCACAACCCCACCAGCAACAGGAGCCTCGAAGCCCCCCTCGTCGACAGCGGCCTCGGAGTCATCGACCGGCGCCTGCTCCAGAATCACATGGGCGTTGGTGCCGCCGATGCCGAAGGACGAGACGCCGGCCCGGCGCGGGCGCCCGGCGTCGGGCCACTCGCGGGCCTCGGTCAGCAGGCGGACGTCGCCCGCCGACCAGTCCACCTCCGGCGACGGCTCGTCGACGTGCAGGGTCTTGGGCAGCAGCCCCTCCCGCATCGCCATGACCATCTTGATGATGCCCGCCACACCCGAAGCCGCCTGGCTGTGGCCGATGTTGGACTTGATGGAGCCGAGCCACAGCGGCTCGGCGCCCTCACGGCCCTGGCCGTACGTGGCCAGCAGCGCCTGCGCTTCGATCGGGTCGCCGAGCCGCGTGCCCGTGCCGTGCGCCTCCACGGCGTCCACCTCGGCGGGCGTCAGCCGCGCGTTGGCGAGGGCCTGGCGGATGACGCGCTGCTGGGACGGGCCGTTCGGGGCGGTGAGGCCGTTCGACGCGCCGTCCTGGTTGACGGCCGTGCCGCGCACCAGCGCGAGGACCGTGTGGCCGTTGCGGCGTGCCTCCGACAGCCGCTCGACGAGCAGCATGCCCACGCCTTCCGCCCAGCCGGTGCCGTCCGCGGCCGCCGCGAAGGCCTTGCAGCGGCCGTCGGGGGCGAGGCCGCGCTGGCGCGAGAAGTCGACGAACGTATCCGGGCTGGCCATGACGGTGACGCCGCCGACCAGTGCCAGCGAGCACTCCCGCTGGCGCAGCGACTGCACGGCCAGGTGCAGGGCGACGAGCGAGGACGAGCACGCCGTGTCCACCGAGACGGCCGGGCCTTCCAGGCCGAGCACGTACGAGACGCGGCCCGAGGCGACGCTGCCCGAGTTGCCGGTGCCGAGGTAGCCCTCGACGCCCTCCGGGGCGGAGTCGCGGCCCGAGTAGTAGTCGGAACTCATGACACCGGCGAACACGCCGGTCTGGCTGCCGCGGATGGACGCCGGGTCGATCCCGGCGCGCTCCAGCGCTTCCCAGGAGGCTTCGAGGAGCAGTCGCTGCTGCGGGTCCATCGCCAGCGCCTCGCGCGGCGAGATCCCGAAGAACGCGGGGTCGAAGTCGCCGGCGCTCTCCAGGAAGCCGCCGACCCGGGCATAGGTGGTGCCGACGCGGTCGGGGTCGGAGTCGAAGAGGGCGTCGAGGTCCCAGCCGCGGTCGGCCGGGAAGTCCGTCAGACCCTCCTCGCCCGCGAGCAGCAGCCGCCACAGTGCCTCGGAGGACGTGGCCCCGCCGGGGTAGCGGCAGGCGACGCCCACGATCGCGATCGGGTCGTCGTCCGTCGCCACGGCGGCCTCGGCCGGCGCGGCGACGGCGAGCGCCGTCCCGGCGTCCTGCCCGAGGATCTCACCGCCGATGTACTCGACGAGCGCGGCGGGCGTCGGGTAGTCGAAGACCAGGGTCGCGGGGAGCCGCAGCCCGGTCTCGCCGCCCAGGCGGTTGCGCAGTTCGACGGCGGTCAGCGAGTCGAAGCCCAACTCCTTGAAAGCGCGCCCCGGTTCGACCGCGTCCGCGCCGCCGTGACCGAGAACGGCGGCCACGTGAGTACGTACGAAGTCCAGCAGCACGCTGTCCTGCTCGCCCCGCGACAGACCGGCCAGGCGCTGCGCCAGACCCGATCCGGCGGCCACGGCCCCGGTCCGGGCCGTGCGCCGCGCGGGAGATCCGACGAGCTTGTGGAGCAGCGCCGGAACGGTACCGCCCTGTGTCCGCAGTGCCGCCAGGTCCAGCGGGATCGGGACGAGCGTCGCCTCCGTGCCGCGGACCGCGGCGTCGAACATCGCGAGCCCCTCCTCCGAGGAGAGCGGCACGGTCCCCGCACGCCTCATGCGCTCGATGTCGGCGGCCGAGAGGTGTCCGGTGATGCCGCTGCGCTGCTCCCAGAAGCCCCAGGCGAGTGAGGTGGCGGGCAGCCCCTGGGCGCGGCGGTGGGAGGCCAGCGCGTCCAGGAAGCTGTTGGCGGCCGAGTAGTTGCCCTGCCCGGCCTCGCCGAACACACCGGCCGCGGAGGAGAAGAGGACGAACGCGGAGAGGCCGAGGTCCTTCGTCAGCTCGTGCAGATGGACGGCGGCGTCCGCCTTGGGACGCAGGACCACATCGAGCCGGTCCGGGGTGAGGGAGTCGATGACCCCGTCGTCGAGAACACCGGCGGTGTGGATGACCGCCGTGAGGGGGTGCTCGGCGGGGACGTCGGCGATGAGGGCCGCGAGGGCCTCGCGGTCCGAGGCGTCGCAGGCGGCGATGGTGACGGTGCTCGCGCCGAGGGCGCTGAGTTCGCCGGCCAGCTCGTCGGCACCCTCGGCGGCACGGCCTCGGCGGCTGGTGAGGACGAGGTGCCGTATGCCGTACTCGGTGACGAGGTGACGGGCGAACAGCGCGCCGAGCGAGCCGGTGCCACCCGTGATCAGGGCCGTGCCCCGGCTGTCGATACCGGCTTCCGGCTCGGTTGCCCGGCTGGCGAAGCGGGCCAGGCGCGGGACGAGGGCCTTGCCGCCGCGTACGGCCACCTGCTCCTCACCCGTGGCGGTGACAGCCGTGAGGAGTTCGGCCCCGGCGGCGTCGGTCGCCTCCAGGTCGATGAGGGCGAACCTCCCCGGGTTCTCCGCCTGCGCCGACCGTACGAGGCCCCAAACGGGCGCGTGCACGAGGTCCTCGACGCCGTCGTCCGCGTCCGTCGCGACCGCGCCCCGGGTCACGAAGACCAGCCGGGAGTCGGCGAACCGGTCTTCCGCGAGCCAGCTCTGGAGCAGCTCCAGCACGCGATGCGCGGTCGCACGGACGGCGCCCGCGACATCCGCCTCGGAAGGACCGGCCGGGGCTGTGGCCGTGAGCGGTACGAACACCACGGCGGGCACGCTGTCCGCCTGGGCCAACTCCGCCAGCTCCGCCGGATCCGCGCCGACGATGGCCGACATGACGCCCGCGCCCGGGGTGGCCGGGGGGAGGGGCAGTTGTGGCCATTGCACGTGGAAGAGGGAGTCGTGGAAGGGGTTGTGGGTGGTGGTGAGTTCGTCGGGGGTGGTGTGGCGCCAGGTGATGGTGTGTGCGGTGAGGACGGGTGTGCCGGTGTTGTCGGTGGCGGTGAGGGTGCCGTTGGTGGTGGAGAGTTTGACGCGCAGGGTGGTGGCGCCGGTGGCGTGGAGGGTGACGTGGTTCCAGGTGGAGGTGGTGCGTGCCTGCTCGTCGGCGGTGAGGGGGAGGGCGTGCAGGGCGGCGTCGAGGAGTGCGGGGTGGAGGCTGAAGCTGTCGGTGGTGGCGGTTTCGGGCAGGGCGACCTCGGCGAAGATGTCGTCTTCGAGTCGCCAGGCGGCGCGCAGGCCCTGGAAGGCGGGTCCGTAGGTGAGTTGGGCGTGTGCGAGGTGTTCGTAGGTGGTGTCGACGTCGATGGCGACGGCGCCCCGCGGCGGCCACACCGACAGATCGAGAGACTCTTCCCCAGCCGCGCCGTCAGCCATGGCGGACAGCACGCCGTCCGCGTTGAGCACCCATGCCTCGTCCGCTTCCGCCTCCTCGGGCCGGGAGAAGATCCGCACCGTGCAGAGCCCGTTCTCGTCGGCCTCCTGCACGGTCACGCGCAGCGCGATACCACCGCGCTGGGGGAGGACCAGCGGGGCCTGGAGCGTCAGGACGTCGATCGTGCCGTGCCCGACCTGGTCACCGGCGTGGATCGCCAGCTCGACCAGCGCCGAGCCCGGCACCACTGCCGTGCCCATGACGGTGTGGTCGGCCAGCCACGGGTGCGACTGGAGGGAGAGCCGGCCGGTGAGGACGGTGGTGTCCGAGTCGGGGAGAGCGATGGTGGCGCCGAGCAGCGGATGCCCGGTGGTGCCGAGCCCGAGACTGGTGGCGTCGCCGGACGAGGCCGTCACTTGCAGCCAGTAGTGCTGGTGCTGGAAGGCGTAGGTGGGCAGGTCGACGCGGCGGGCGCCGTGGCCTGCGAAGACGCCGTCCCAGTCGAGTTCGGCGCCGTGGATGTGGGCGGTGCCGATGGCCTGGGTGAGGGTCTCCGGTTCGGGGCGGTTCTTGCGGAGTACGGGCGTGAAGGCCGCGGTGTCGGTGTCGGTGAGGGTTTGCTGGGCCAGGTGCAGAGGTCCTCGGGGGTGGCGAGTGTGCCGGTGAGGTTGGAGACGACCGCGATGCTCGGAGTCCCGTACGTAAGTCCGGAGGCGATGGTGCGGAACTCCTCCAGCATGGGTTCCATGCGGGGGGAGTGGAAGGCGTGGCTGACGCGGAGCTGGTGGACCTTGCGGCCCTGCTCGCGCCAGTGCTCCAGCACCTCAAGCACCGCTGCCTCGTCGCCGGAAACCACGACGGACGTGGGCCCGTTGATCGCGGCGATGGCGATGTCGGACTCGCGGCCTTCGAGCGTCTCCAGAACTTCAGCTTCAGTGGCCTGGATCGCGGCCATGGCACCACCAGCGGGCAGCGCCTGCATGAGGCGACCGCGTGCGGCGACAAGCTTGGTCGCGTCGTCGAGGGTGAAGACACCAGCCACATGGGCGGCAGCCAGTTCACCCACGGAGTGTCCGACGAGGAAGTCGGGGGTCAGCCCCCACGCCTCGACCAGCCGGAACAGCGCAACCTCGACAGCAAAGAGCGCGGCCTGCGTGTAAACGGTCTGGTCGATCAGACCAGCACCCGCCTCGTCCGAACCGAAGACAACATCCTTCAGCGGACGCTCAAGCAGGCCATCAAAGTGCGCACACACCTCGTCGAAGGCGGCGGCGAACACGGGATACGTGTCATACAGCTCGCGGCCCATCCCGGCCCGCTGGCTGCCCTGCCCCGTGAACAGGAACGCGACGCGCCCGCTGCTCGTACCGCCCGTGGTCACGGACCCGGAGCGTTCACCGGCCGCCAACGCGGCGGTCCCTGCCAGGAGTTCATCCAGGTCAGAGCCGGTGATGACGGCCCGGTGCTCGAACCGGGCCCGGGTGACGGCGAGGGAGTGGCCCACATCGGCCGGACGCAGCTCGGAGTTCTCCCGTACGAACGAGTACAGCCGCTCGGCCTGATCCCGCAGCGCGTCCTCCGTCTTGCCCGACAGGACCCACGGAACGACCCCACCGACGACAGGGGCCTCGGAGCCCGCCTCGGCGGACGCCTCGGACTCATCGACCGGCGCCTGCTCGATGATGGTGTGCGCGTTCGTGCCGCTCAGGCCGAACGACGAGATGCCGGCCCGGCGCGGGTGCCCGGTCTCCGGCCACTCCCGCGCCTCGGTCAGGAGCGACACCGCACCCGTCGACCAGTCGACCTCGGGCGACGGCTGATCCACGTGCAGGGTCCGCGGGAGGACACCCTCCCGTATCGCCATGACCATCTTGATGACACCGGCGACACCGGCTGCCGCCTGAGTGTGGCCGATGTTGGACTTGATGGAGCCGAGCCAGAGCGGTTCGGCGCCCTCGCGGCCCTGGCCGTAGGTGGCCAGCAGGGCCTGGGCCTCGATCGGGTCGCCGAGCCGCGTGCCCGTGCCGTGCGCCTCGACCACGTCCACGTCACCGGGCGTCAGGCCCGCACCCGTGAGGGCCTGGCGGATGACGCGCTGCTGCGAGGGGCCGTTCGGAGCGGTCAGACCGTTGGAGGCGCCGTCCTGGTTGATGGCGGATCCGCGAACCACGGCGAGCACCTGGTGGCCCTTGCGCCGCGCGTCCGACAGCTTTTCGACCAGCAGCATGCCCACGCCCTCGGCCCACGCGGTGCCGTCGGCGGCACCGGCGAACGCCTTGCAGCGGCCGTCGGGGGCGAGGCCGCGCTGGCGCGAGAAGTCCACGAACGTGTCCGGCCCCGCCATCACGGTGACACCGCTGACCAGCGCCAGCGAGCAGTCACCCTGCCGCAGCGACTGCACGGCCAGGTGCAGGGCGACGAGCGAGGACGAGCAGGCGGTGTCCACGGAGACGGCCGGGCCTTCGAGGCCGAGCGCGTACGAGATGCGGCCCGAGGCCACGCTGCCGGACGTGCCGGTGCTGAGGTAGCCCTCCAAGTCCTCGGGGACTGACTGGAGGCCCGGGAAGTAGTCGGTGGCCATCACACCGGCGAAGACACCGGTCTGGCTGCCGCGCACCGAATCGGGGTCGATGCCCGCGCGTTCGAAGGCCTCCCAGGCCGCCTCCAGCATCAGACGCTGCTGGGGGTCCGTGGCGAGCGCCTCGCGCGGCGAGATCCCGAAGAACGCGGGGTCGAAGTCGCCCGCCCTCTCCAGGAACCCACCGACCTGGACGTAGGTCGTGCCCGTCTTCGCCGGATCCGGGTCGTACAGGTTCTCGACGTCCCAGCCGCGGTCCGTCGGGAACGGCGAGAGCCCTTCACGCCCGTCGAGCAGCAGCTGCCACAGCTCCTCCGGGGAGGACACCCCGCCGGGGAAGCGGCAGCTCATGCCCACGATCACGATGGGGTCGTCGTCCGACCCCGGCGTGCCGACCGGAACCAGCTGCGCGTCGGCGCCGGTCGTGCCGCTCGCGTCGGTCCCCGCGGCACCGAGGAGTTCGGTGCGCAGGAAGTCGACGAGTGCGGCGGGCGTCGGGTAGTCGAAGACCAGGGTCGCGGGGAGCCGCAGTCCGGTCTCGCCGCTCAGGCGGTTGCGCAGTTCGACCGCGGTGAGGGAGTCGAAGCCCAGCTCCTTGAAGGCGCGCTTCGGCGCGACGGCGTCCGCGCTGCCGTGGCCCAGAGCGGCCGCGACGTGAGTGCGCACCAGGTCGAGCAGTACGCCGCTCTGCTCACCTTCCGGACGCCCGGCGAGGCGGAGAGCCAGCGATGACGTCTCGGCGCCGGTGCTCTTCCCGCCGGCGACACGGCGGGCGGGAGATCCGGCCAGACCGCGCAGCAGCGCGGGCAGAGCTGTGCCCTGGCCGCGCAGCGCGGCGAGATCGAGCGGCATGGGCACGAGCAGCGCCTCGTCCGACGACGAGATGACGGTGTCGAAGAGGGACATGCCGAGCTGCGAGGAGATCGGCAGCATGCCGGAGCGCTTGATGCGCTCGATGTCGGCGGCCGAGAGGTGCCCGGTGATGCCGCTGCGCTGCTCCCAGAAGCCCCACGCGAGTGAGGTGGCGGGCAGGCCGAGTGCGTGGCGGTGGTGGGCGAGGGCGTCGAGGAAGGTGTTGGCGGCCGCGTAGTTCGCCTGGCCCGCGTCGCCGAAGACACCGGCGGCGGAGGAGAAGAGGACGAAGGCGGAGAGGTTCAGGTCCTTGGTGAGTTCGTGGAGGTTGAGCGCGGCGTCCGCCTTGGGGCGGAGCACGGTGTCGAAACGCTCGGGGGTGAGGGCGTTGATGACACCGTCGTCGAGGACACCGGCCGTGTGGATCACGGCATCGAGGGGACGCTCGGCGGGGACACCGGCGAGGAGGGCCGCGACGGCCTCACGGTCGGCGGCGTCGCAGGCGGCGATCTCCACGGTGTCGGCGCCGAGTTCGGTCAGCTCGGTGGCGAGCTGCGGGGCGCCTTCGGCGTCGAGTCCTCGGCGGCTGGTGAGCAGCAGGTTGCGTACGCCGTGTTCGGTGACGAGATGGCGGGCCACT
>NZ_JODF01000086.1:0-22716 GCF_000717945.1 Streptomyces sp. NRRL S-920 | reverse complement strand
CCCCAAAAAAACCCCCGGGCCCCGAACCCCCCCTGCCCCCCCCCCCCCCCGGCCCGGGAGGGCTAGTGCGCTGCGGACTCCCAGTCCGCCCCCACCCCCACCGACACGTCCAGCGGCGCCCGCAGGGCCACCGCTCCCGCCATCTCCCGGCGGACCAGCTCCTCCACCTTCGCCCGCTCCCCCGGCGCGATCTCCAGCACGATTTCGTCGTGGACCTGGAGCAGCATGCGGGAGTCGAGCTTCGCCTCGGTCAGCGCGCGGTGCACGTTCAGCATCGCGATCTTGACGATGTCCGCGGCCGTGCCCTGGATCGGCGCGTTCAGCGCCATCCGCTCGGCCATCTCGCGCCGCTGGCGGTTGTCGCTGTTGAGGTCGGGGAGGTAGCGGCGGCGGCCGAGCATCGTCTCCGTGTAGCCCGTCGCGCGGGCCTCGTCGACCGCGCGGCGCAGATAGTCGCGCACCCCGCCGAACCGCTCGAAGTACGTGTCCATCAGTGAACGCGCCTCGCCCGCCTCGATGTTCAGCTGCTGGGAGAGGCCGAACGCCGACAGGCCGTACGCCAAGCCGTACGACATGGCCTTGATCTTGCGCCGCATCTCCGCGTCGACCTTCGAGCGGTCCACGGAGAACACCTGCGAGGCGACCGTGGTGTGCAGGTCCTCGCCGGAGGTGAACGCCTCAAGGAGGCCCTCGTCCTCGGAGAGGTGCGCCATCACGCGCAGCTCGATCTGGCTGTAGTCCGCGGTCATCAGCGACTCGAAGCCCTCGCCTACCACGAAACCGCGGCGGATCGCCCTGCCCTCGTCCGTGCGGACCGGGATGTTCTGGAGGTTGGGCTCCGTCGAGGAGAGGCGGCCCGTGGCGGCCACCGTCTGGTTGAACGTCGTGTGGATGCGGCCGTCCACGGCGATCGACTTGATCAGGCCCTCGACGGTCACGCGCAGCTTCGCCTGCTCGCGGTGGCGGAGCATGATGACCGGCAGTTCGTTCTCCGTCTGGGCCGCGAGCCAGGCCAGCGCGTCGGCGTCCGTGGTGTAGCCCGTCTTGGTCTTCTTCGTCTTGGGGAGGTTCAGCTCGCCGAAGAGGACTTCCTGGAGCTGCTTGGGCGAGCCGAGGTTGAACTCGTGCCCCGCCGCGGCGTGCGCCTCCTTCACCGCCTGCTGGACGGCGCCCGCGAACTGCTGCTCCATCGCCTCCAGATGGGCGCGGTCGGCGGCGATGCCGTGCCGCTCCAGACCGGCGAGGAGGGTCGACGTCGGCAGCTCCACGTCCGTCAGCAGATCGCTCGCGCCGACCTCCCGCAGCTTCTCCCCGAAAGCCGTGCCCAGGTCGAGGATGGTGCGGGCCTGCGACATCAGGTGGTCGGCCTCGGCCCGGTCGTCCTCCTCCGTACCGAAGGCGAGCTGTCCGTCCGCGGCGGAGGCGGGCGCCAGCTCGCGGCCCAGGTATTCGAGAGAGAGGGCGTCCAGGGCGAAGGAGCGGCGGCCCGGCTTGACCAGGTACGCCGCGAGGGCGGTGTCCATGGTGACGCCGTCCACGGCCCAGCCGCGCTCGGGGAAGACCCGCATCACCGCCTTGGCGTTGTGCAGGACCTTCGGCTTCGTCGGGTCGGCGATCCAGGCCGCGAACGCGTTCTCATCGGCCTCGTCCACGCTCGCCGGGTCGAACCAGGCGGCCGCTCCCCCGGCCGCGGCGAGCGCGACCTCGGTGACCGTGCCCGAACCGAGCTGCCAGGTGTCGACCGTGGCGACGCCGAGGACCGCCTTGCCGTGCTCGGCCAGCCACGGCGCGAGATCGCCCGCGCCCAGCACCACGCCGTCCAGCTCGACACCGGGCTCCGCCGGGGCCTGCTCGGCCTCCTCGGCACCCGGGTCGACGGCCAGCAGGCGCTCGCGCAGCGAGGGGTTACGGATCTCCAGCGTGTCCAGGACCATGGCGAGCGCCGTGCGGTCGTACGGAGCGCGCTCCAGGTCGGCGACCGTCCTCGGCAACTCGACGTCGCGCACCATCTCGGTCAGGCGGCGGTTGAGCTTCACCGACTCCAGGTGGTCCCGGAAATTCTGCCCGGCCTTGCCCTTGACCTCCTCTGCACGCTCGACGAGGTCGGCGAACGAACCGAACTGGTTGATCCACTTCGCGGCCGTCTTCTCGCCCACCCCGGGAATGCCGGGGAGGTTGTCCGACGGGTCGCCGCGCAGCGCCGCGAAGTCGGGGTACTGGGCGGGCGTGAGGCCGTACTTCTCGAAGACCTTCTCCGGGGTGAAGCGCGTCAGCTCCGAGACGCCCTTCGTCGGGTAGAGCACGGTGACGTGGTCGCTGATCAGCTGGAAGGAGTCGCGGTCGCCCGTGACGATCAGGACTTCGAAACCGGCCGCCTCCGCCTGCGTGGCGAGCGTCGCGATGACGTCGTCCGCCTCGAAGCCGTCGACCGCGAAGCGCACCGCGTGCATCGCGTCGAGCATCTCGCCGATCAGCTCGACCTGGCCCTTGAACTCGTCCGGGGTCTTGGAGCGATTCGCCTTGTAGTCGGGAAACTCCTGGGAGCGCCACGTCTTGCGCGACACGTCGAACGCCACCGCGAAGTGCGTGGGCGCCTCGTCACGCAGCGTGTTCGCCAGCATCGACGCGAAGCCGTAGATCGCGTTCGTCGGCTGGCCCGTGGCGGTCGTGAAATTCTCCGCGGGCAGCGCGAAGAACGCCCGGTAGGCCAGGGAGTGCCCGTCCATGAGGAGCAGGCGCGGGCGCCGCTCGCCACCCGCCCCGCCGGCCTTCGTCGCCGCGGACTCGGACTTCTTCTTCGATGCTGTTTCTGCCACGTCCCCGATCCTGCCACGCCCCACTGACAGTCCCGCCCCGTCCCGCCCCGGAGCCCGGCATTGTCACCGGTGCGTGGGAGGATCGGAGACGTAGCTCACGTACGTGCTCGAAGGGGAGCCGACCATGGCAAGCAAGCCGCCCAAGGGCGATCCGGTCCAGGACGCGCCGCAGGTCGCCGAGGCCCAGCACGCGGCGGCGGGGCTGCCCGCCATCGGTCACACCCTGCGGACCGCCCAGCGGCAGATGGGCGTGCGCCGCACCGCGCTGACCCTGCTGCGGGTCAATCAGAAGGACGGCTTCGACTGCCCCGGCTGCGCCTGGCCCGAGCCGGACCACCGCCACAAGGCGGAGTTCTGCGAGAACGGCGCGAAGGCGGTCGCCGAGGAGGCCACGCTGCGCCGCGTCACCCCCGACTTCTTCGCCGCGCACCCCGTCGCCGACCTCGCCACCCGCAGCGGGTACTGGCTGGGCCAGCAGGGCCGCCTCACCCACCCCATGTACCTGGCGGAGGGCGCCGAGCGGTACGAACCCGTCTCCTGGGAGCGGGCCTTCGACATCGTCGCCGAGGAGATCGCCGCCCTCGACAGCCCGGACGAGTCCGTCTTCTACACCTCCGGGCGCACCAGCAACGAAGCGGCGTTCCTCTACCAGCTGTTCGCCCGCGAGCTGGGCACGAACAACCTCCCCGACTGTTCGAACATGTGCCATGAGTCGTCCGGCTCCGCGCTCACCGAGACCATCGGCGTCGGCAAGGGCAGCGTCCTGCTGGAGGACCTCTACAAGTCGGACCTGATCATCGTCGCCGGGCAGAACCCGGGCACGAACCACCCGCGCATGCTCTCCGCCCTGGAGAAGGCCAAGAACAACGGCGCGAGGATCATCACGGTCAACCCCCTGCCCGAAGCGGGCATGGAGCGCTTCAAGAACCCGCAGACCCCCCAGGGCATGGTCAAGGGCACCGCCCTCACCGACCTCTTCCTCCAGATCCGCCTCGGCGGCGACCAGGCCCTCTTCCGCCTCCTGAACAAGCTGATCCTGGAGACCGAGGGCGCCGTCGACGAGGAGTTCGTACGCGAACACACCCATGGGTACGAGGAGTTCGCCGCCGCCGCTCGCGCGGCCGACTGGGACGACACCCTCAGGGCCACCGGCCTGGACCGCGCCCGCATCGAGGAAGCCCTGCGCATGGTGCTCGCCTCCCGGCGCACCGTCGTGTGCTGGGCGATGGGGCTCACCCAGCACAAGCACTCCGTGCCGACCATCCGGGAAGTCGTCAACTTCCTTCTGCTGCGCGGCAACATCGGCCGCCCCGGCGCCGGTGTCTGCCCGGTGCGCGGCCATTCGAACGTGCAGGGCGACCGCACGATGGGCATCTTCGAACGGCCCGCGCCCGCCTTCCTCGACGCCCTGGAGAAGGAGTTCGGCTTCGCGCCGCCCCGCCACCACGGCCTGGACGTCGTCCGCGCCATCCGCGCCCTGCGCGACGGCGAGGCGAAGGTCTTCTTCGCCATGGGCGGCAACTTCGTGGCGGCCTCCCCCGACACCGACGTCACCGAGGCGGCGATGCGCAAGGCCCGCCTGACCGTGCACGTCTCCACCAAGCTGAACCGCTCGCACACCGTCACGGGCGCGCGCGCCCTGATCCTGCCGACCCTCGGCCGCACCGAACGCGACATCCAGGCCGGCGGCGAGCAGTTCGTCACCGTCGAGGACTCCATGGGCATGGTGCACGCCTCCCGCGGCCGCCTGAAGCCCGCGAGCGACCAGCTCCTGTCCGAACCCGCCATCGTCTGCCGCCTCGCGCGCCGCGTCCTCGGCGCCGCCTCCCGTACCCCCTGGGAGGAGTTCGAGAAGGACTACGCCACCATCCGCGACCGCATCGCGCGCGTCATCCCCGGCTTCGACGACTTCAACGCGCGCGTGGCACACCCCGGCGGCTTCACCCTGCCGCACGCCCCCCGCGACGAACGCCGCTTCCCCACCACCACCGGCAAGGCCAACTTCACGGCCGCGCCCGTCGAGTTCCCCGCCGTCCCCGAGGGACGGCTGCTGCTCCAGACCCTGCGCTCCCACGACCAGTACAACACCACCATCTACGGCCTCGACGACCGCTACCGCGGCATCAAGAACGGCCGCCGTGTCGTCCTGGTCCACCCCGCCGACGCCCAGGAGCTGGGCCTGGCCGACGGCACGTACGCCGACCTGGTCAGCGAGTGGCAGGACGGCGTGGAGCGCCGCGCGCCCGGCTTCCGCGTCGTGCACTACCCCACGGCCCGGGGCTGCGCCGCCGCCTACTACCCCGAGACGAACGTCCTGGTGCCGCTGGACGCCACCGCGGACACCAGTAACACCCCTGCCAGCAAGTCCGTCGTCGTCCGCCTGGAACAATCGACGGTCGACTGAGCGTTCGCTCAGCGACAGGTGACGACGTCGAACGAACGGAGCCGGGCCCCATGGGCGAGCAGCACAGCGTGAAGTTCCCGCAAGAGGTCATCGACGAGTACGCCTCGCTCGGTGTCGATCTGCCCTCCCTGTTCTCGGCGGGCCACCTCGGCACCCGCATGGGCGTCCAGATCAAGGAGGCCTCGGCGGAGCGCGTCGTCGGCACCATGCCGGTCGAGGGCAACACCCAGCCGTACGGCCTGCTGCACGGCGGCGCCTCCGCGGTCCTCGCCGAGACCCTCGGCTCGATCGGCGCGATGCTGCACGGCGGCATCAGCAAGCTCGCCGTCGGCGTCGACCTGAACTGCACCCACCACCGCGGGGCGCGCTCCGGTCTGGTCACCGGCGTGGCGACGCCCGTGCACCGGGGCCGCTCCACGGCCACGTACGAGATCGTGATCACCGACGAGCAGGGCAAGCGGGTGTGCAGCGCGCGCCTGACGTGCATGCTGCGCGACGCCCCCGGCAACGGCGCCGAGGCCGCGGCCGGCTGACCCGGCCCCGAGCGGGGAGAGGGCGGGCGCACACGCATTGCCGGGGCGTGCGGCTCCGGTCTAGCGTCGGCGCATGAGGCACCGGATACGGCTCAGTGCGCTCGCCCTCCCCCTCGTACACCCGCCCGACGAGCCGCGGACGTGAACGCCATCGGGCCCATCGAGCCGGGCGAGGACACCTACGACCACGAGGCCGCGGCCCCCGAGCCGTTACGGCTCACTCCGCGCCGACTGCGCCGCCGCCGTACGGCCATCGCCGGCACGTCGGCCCTGATCCTCGCCGCGGCCGGGGTGAGCCTGTACCTGACCCGGCCGCAGCCGCCCCCCGAGCCGCCCGCGCCCTGGCCGTCGCAGAGCGTGTCGGTGACGTACACGGACGAGATGTCCCGGCCCCGGCCCGGCGAGCGCAGCTTCACCTTCGCCGTCAGGTTCACCCAGACGTCCGGACCCCCGGTGACCGTCCGCCGGATCGCCCAGCCCTCGGCGGCGCTTTCGGTGGACACCTCCCCGGGCACCCCATTCACGTTGAAAACGGGAATACCCCGGAAGTCGATCATCACGATGCACATTCGCGAATGCGGAGAAGTGCCACGGAACGCCAGGCTCCCTTTCCTCGAAGTAACGCTGCGTAATACGCGCGCAAACGAGAGGCAGAGTTACATCCTGGGTCCGGAATACGCGAATGATCTTTCCGCCGCTCTGACCACCGCATGCCCACGAACACGCGTGTCATGAGCCAAAGGCAATAACGCTCCTGCCACTTGTCCTGGAGATTCTCAGCATGTGGATACGTCGAGATCCACCGAACAAGGTCGTATTCAGCCTCAACCGCCCCCCGCGTTCCACCCCGGAATACTCCGTGGCATAACAAGAGCGTCACAGCCTTGGTCCGACCACTCCACCTGGCACAAAGGCGCCCTTAGAGTCACGGCCAGTCACCGCGCCCACCGGATTCCTCTCAGTTCGGTTCCGCGCTCGACTCGGCGTTCCAACAAGGGACAGCCGTGCCAGGGGAAAGGACTGATCGTGCGTCAACGTTCGCTCATAGCCATCACCGCCGCGCTCACCGCGGGGGCGCTCACCCTCACCGCATGTGGCTCGCGTGACGACAGCAAGGACAAGGACGGCGGCGGGGGCGGCGACACCACCGTCGTCATCGGCGTCGACGCGCCTCTGACAGGCGACCTCTCCGCGCTCGGCCTCGGCATCCGCAACTCCGTCGAGCTGGCCATCAAGCAGGCCAACGCCAAGAACTACGTCGACGGCATCAACTTCAAGATGGAAGCCGCCGACGACCAGGGCCAGCCCTCCTCGGGCCAGACGAACGCCACCAAGTTCGTCGCCAACAAGGACCTCCTCGGCGCCGTCGGCCCCCTGAACTCCTCCGTCGGCGAGTCCATGCAGAAGGTCTTCGACGACGCCAAACTCGTCCAGGTCTCCCCCGCCAACACCAACCCGGCCATGACCCAGGGCCCGGACTGGAACGGCGGCAAGAAGGAACGCCCGTACAAGGCCTACTTCCGCACCGCCACCACCGACGCCATCCAGGGCCCCTTCGCCGCCCAGTACCTGTACAACACGGCCAAGAAGAAGAAGGTCTTCGTCATCGACGACAAGAAGACCTACGGCGCCGGCCTCGCCGCCACCTTCAAGGACGAGTTCACCAAGCTCGGCGGCAAGGTCGCAGGCACCGAACACGTCAACCCCGACACCAAGGACTTCGGCGCCGTCGCCACCAAGATCCGCAACTCCGACGCCGACGTCGTCTACTACGGCGGCGAATACCCCGCCGCGGGCCCCCTCAGCAAGCAGATGAAGAAGGCCGGAGCCAAGATCCCCCTCGCCGGCGGCGACGGCATCTACAGCGCCGACTACATCAAGCTCTCGGGCAAGGACGGCAAGGGCGACTACGCCACCTCCGTCGGCCAGCCCGTCGAACAACTGCCCTCCGCCAAGGAGTTCATCGCCAACTACGAGAAGGCCGGCTACAAGGAGGCCTACGAGGCCTACGGCGGCTACTCCTACGACAGCGCCTGGGCCATCATCGAGGCCGTCAAGAAGGTCGTCGAGGACAACGACGGCAAGCTGCCCTCCGACGCCCGCGCCAAGATCGTGGACGCCATGCAGGACGTCTCCTTCGACGGCGTGACCGGCAAGGTCTCCTTCGACGAATACGGCGACGCCACCAACAAGCAGCTCACCGTCTACCAGGTCAAGGACCCCTCGGACCCGGCCAAGGGATGGAAGCCCGTCAAGTCCGGCACCTACACCGGCTGACCCACACCGCAGCACGACACCGCCGCGCGGAGCGTTGCCCGACAGCGCCCCGCGCGGCGTCACATCCGACGCCGCGACAACCCGACCGTCGCAGCGGAGCCGTATCCGTCGCACACGAAAACCGTCGCTCGGAAGACTCGGAGGACCTGCGGTGCACGAACTGCCGCAACAGCTGGTCAACGGCCTGCTACTGGGATCCATGTACGGCCTGATCGCCATCGGCTACACCATGGTCTACGGCATCGTCCAGCTCATCAACTTCGCCCACGGCGAGATCTTCATGGTCGGCGGCTTCGGCGCCCTCACCGTCTGGCTCTGGCTCCCCGGCGGCACCACCATGTGGGTGGCCATCCCCCTCATGCTCATAGGCGCCATCATCGTCTCCACCACCATCGCCATCGGAGCCGAACGCTTCGCCTACCGCCCCCTGCGCGGCGCCCCACGGCTCGCCCCCCTCATCACCGCCATCGGGCTCTCCCTCGCCCTCCAGCAAGCCGTCTGGGCCTGGTACCCCAACGCCAAGTCCTCCCGCACCTTCCCCGAGATCCCCGGCGACTCCATCCACATGGGCAGCGTCACCATCCAGCCCGGCGACCTCTTCCTCGTCGTCGCCGCCCCCATCTGCATGTTCGCCCTCGGCTGGTTCGTCATGAAGACCCGCGTCGGCCGCGGCATGCAAGCCACCGCCCAAGACCCCGACACCGCCAAACTCATGGGCGTCAACACCGACCGCGTCATCGTCGTCGCCTTCGCACTCGGCGCCGCCTTCGCCGGAATCGCCGCCATCGCCTACGGGTTCCGCTACGGCGAAGTCAACTTCCGCATGGGCTTCCTCTGGGGCCTCAAAGCCTTCACCGCGGCCGTCCTCGGCGGCATCGGCAACATCTACGGAGCCATGATCGGCGGACTCGTCCTCGGCGTCGCCGAAGCCATGGCCACCGCCTATATGAACGACATCCCCGGCATGGACAAGCTCGGCGGCCAGTCCTGGGCCGATGTCTGGGCGTTCGTACTCCTCATCGTCGTCCTCCTCGTCAGGCCGCAAGGCCTCCTCGGCGAGCGCGTCGCGGACAGGGCGTGACCACCATGACCACACAGACCACAGCAATCGACGGCCCCCGCAAGGAGAACGCCCCCACGGGCCTCATCCCCCTGCCCGTCGGACCCGCCCGCGCCATGGCCACCGGCGGCGGCGCACTCACCGTCGTCTCCGCCTTCCTCGCCTGGACCTGGACCGCCGCCTTCCCCGGCGACCTCACCGTCTACGGCTACCCCGGCGGCCTCCAATGGCTCGTCCTCATCACCGGCGCCCTCACCACCCTGTTCGGCCTCGCCTCCTACGGCATCAAAGGCCTGCGCGCCCTCACCCCCGGCAACGCCGACGCCGCCCTCAAATACGCCGCACTCGCCGCCTTCGCCACCGCCTGGTACACGATCCTCGCCATCAGCACCAAACTCGGCGGCCTCGCCAACCTGGAGCCCGGCGGCTGGATCGTCGCCCTCGCCACCCTCACCGCCCTCACCGGCGCCCTCGCCCTGCCCTTCCAACGGCCCCAGACCTACCCGGTCGACCCCGAGGACACCGGCTGGGAACAGTTCAAACACCGCCTGCGCAACGGCCTCACCACCCTCAAGGGCGCCTTCGCCGCCGAAGCACCGCCCACCCCGCGCAAGCTCCCCTCGTACGCCGAGATCCTGATCATCGTCGCCGCCCTCGCCACCGGACTCCTCGTCTTCACCTACGGCATCGGCACCGAATACGACGAACTCTTCATCGGCTTCCTCATCTCCGTCGCCCTCGGCTTCGCCGCGCTCTCCAAAGCCGGCCTCGTCGCCCAAGTCGCCGTCTACACCGCACGCCACCGCAACATCACCCTCACCGGCGCCTTCCTCGCAGCGGCAGCCTTCCCCTTCACCCAGAACGACGACCAATACGCGACCATCGGCGTCTACATCCTCATCTTCGCCACCGTCGCCCTCGGCCTGAACATCGTCGTCGGACTCGCCGGACTCCTCGACCTCGGATACGTCGCCTTCCTCGGCGTCGGCGCCTACGCCGCGTCCATGGTCTCCGGATCCCCCTCCTCCCCCTTCGACATCCACCTCCCCTTCTGGGGCGCCATCCTCGTCGGCGCCGCCGCCTCCCTCGTCTTCGGCGTCCTCATCGGCGCCCCCACCCTGCGCCTGCGCGGCGACTACCTCGCCATCGTCACCCTCGGCTTCGGCGAGATCTTCCGCCTCGTCGCCATGAACAGCGACGGCGCCTCAGGACCCGACATCACCAACGGATCCAACGGCATCTCCTCCATCCCCAACCTGAAGATCCTCGGCTTCGACTTCGGCCTCGAACACAGCATCGGCAGCTTCACCATCGGCCGCTTCGCCAACTACTTCTTCCTGATGCTGCTCATCACCCTCGTCGTCGTCCTCGTCTTCCGCCGCAGCGGCGACTCCCGCATCGGCCGCGCCTGGGTCGCCATCCGCGAGGACGAGACCGCCGCACTCGCCATGGGCATCAACGGCTTCCGCGTCAAACTCATCGCCTTCGCCCTCGGCGCCTCCCTCGCCGGACTCGCAGGCACCGTCCAGGCACACGTCACCTACACCGTGACACCCGAGCAGTACCAATTCGCCAACACCGTCCCGCCCAACTCCGCGTTCCTCCTCGCCGCCGTCGTCCTCGGCGGCATGGGAACCATCAGCGGACCCCTCGTCGGCGCCGCACTCCTCTACCTCATCCCCAACAAGCTCGCCTTCCTCGGCGACTACCAGCTCTTCGCCTTCGGCCTCGCCCTCGTCCTCCTCATGCGCTTCCGCCCCGAAGGCCTCATCCCCAACCGCCGCCGCCAACTCGAGTTCCACGAAGCCGAACTCGACCCCGGCGAGACACCACCGCCCACCGTCCTGAGCAAGACAGGGGCCTGACCCATGACCACCGACACCACCACCCAAGGCCCCACCCCGAGCACCCCGACCGGACAAGCCGTCCTCGACGCCCGCGGCGTCACCATGCGCTTCGGCGGCCTCACCGCCGTACGATCCGTCGACCTCACCGTCAACAGCGGCGAAATCGTCGGCCTCATCGGCCCCAACGGCGCCGGCAAGACCACCTTCTTCAACTGCCTCACCGGCCTCTACGTCCCCACAGAAGGCGAAGTCCGGTACAAAGGCGACATCCTGCCCGCCAAATCCTTCAAAGTCACCGCAGCCGGCATCGCCCGCACCTTCCAGAACATCCGGCTCTTCGCCAACATGACCGTCCTGGAGAACGTCCTCGTCGGCCGCCACACCCGCACCAAAGAAGGCCTCTGGTCAGCCCTCCTGCGCGGCCCCGGCTTCCACCGAGCAGAAGCGGCCTCCAAGGCCCGCGCCATGGAACTCCTGGAATTCGTCGGCCTCGCCGACAAAGCCGAACACCTCTCCAGGAACCTCCCCTACGGCGAACAACGCAAGCTGGAGATCGCCCGAGCCCTCGCCAGCGAACCCGGCCTGCTCCTCCTGGACGAACCCACCGCCGGCATGAACCCCCAGGAAACCCGCGCCACCGAAGAACTCGTCCTCGCCATCCGCGAGATGGGCATCGCCGTCCTCGTCATCGAGCACGACATGCGCTTCATCTTCAACCTCTGCGACCGCGTCGCCGTCCTCGTCCAGGGCGAGAAACTCGTCGAAGGATCCAGCGAAACGGTCCAGCAGGACGACCGCGTCATCGCCGCCTACCTCGGCGAACCCTTCGAGGAGAACAACTGATGACCGCACTCCTTGAGGTCGAGGACCTCCGCGTCGCCTACGGCAAGATCGAAGCCGTCAAAGGCATCTCCTTCACCGTCGAGGCCGGCAAAGTCGTCACCCTCATCGGCACCAACGGCGCGGGAAAAACCACCACCCTGCGCACCCTGTCCGGCCTGCTCAAGCCAGTCAGCGGCTCGATCAAATTCAACGGCAGGACACTGCGCAAATACCGCGCCGACCAAATCGTCTCGCTGGGCCTCGCACACTCCCCCGAAGGCCGCCACATCTTCCCCCGCATGACCATCGAGGACAACCTCCGCCTCGGCGCCTACCTCCGCTCCGACAAAACAGGCATCGAAAAGGACATCACCCGCGCCTACGACCTCTTCCCCATCCTCGGAGAACGCCGAAAGCAAGCCGCGGGCACCCTCTCCGGAGGCGAACAACAAATGCTCGCCATGGGCCGCGCCCTCATGTCCCAGCCCAAACTCCTCATGCTCGACGAACCCTCCATGGGCCTCTCGCCGATCATGATGCAGAAAATCATGGCCACCATCGCCGAACTCAAAGCCGGCGGCACGACCATCCTCCTCGTCGAACAGAACGCCCAGGCCGCGCTCTCCCTCGCCGACGAGGGCCACGTCATGGAGGTCGGCAAGATCGTCCTCTCCGGCACCGGGGGTGACCTGCTGCACGACGAATCCGTGCGGAAGGCGTACCTCGGCGAGGACTGAGCCCCCTATACGCGGAGAGGCCCGCACCCGGGGTTCGGGGTGCGGGCCTCTCCGTACGTACGCACGTACGCACGTACGTATGGGCGCTCCGGGCTAGCCCTTCGCCGCCTTCTTCTCCTCGGCGTCCTCGATGACCGCCTCCGCCACCTGCTGCATCGACAGGCGGCGGTCCATCGACGTCTTCTGGATCCACCGGAAAGCGGCGGGCTCGGTCAGGCCGTACTCGGTCTGGAGAATCGACTTGGCGCGGTCCACCAGCTTCCGGGTCTCCAGGCGCTGGGAGAGGTCCGCGACCTCCTTCTCCAGCGTCTTCAGCTCCGCGAACCGCGAGACGGCCATCTCGATCGCCGGCACGACGTCACTCTTGCTGAAGGGCTTCACCAGGTACGCCATCGCACCGGCGTCCCGCGCCCTCTCCACGAGGTCGCGCTGCGAGAACGCGGTCAGCATCAGTACCGGGGCGATGGACTCCTCGGCGATCTTCTCGGCCGCGGAGATGCCGTCGAGGACGGGCATCTTCACGTCCAGGATCACGAGATCCGGCTTGTGCTCCCGGGCCAGCTCGACGGCCTTCTCACCGTCACCGGCCTCGCCTACGACGCTGTAGCCCTCTTCCTCCAGCATCTCTTTGAGGTCGAGCCGGATCAGGGCCTCGTCCTCGGCGATGACGACGCGGGTCGTCAGCGGCGGCACGTGCGACTTGTCGTCGTCCGACGCTTCGGTGGGCTGGGGCGGCTCGGGGGCGGTCACGGGGGCTCCTTGTTGCGGGGCAGGCTACTGCTTGCCCTGAGCCTACCTAGCTCCTGTATGTTTAGGGCACGGCGGATCCCCGTTAGCCTTCGTTCTGAAGGATGCCCCGGTAGCCCAGCGGTAGAGGCAGTGGTCTCAAACACCATCCAGCGTGGGTTCGAATCCCACCCGGGGCACTTTTCCTTGGATCCCAAGGTCACCGTTGACAAGCGGATGTCCCCCTTCTCGTGAACATCCGCCTTTCGCTGCAACTCGAGGCCCCTCGCCCCGCAAAGTGGGGCGTATGTACGACACGGGCACGCGCAAGCGAGCACTGAGCCTCCTCAGTCAGGGCCGCAGCCTCAACTCTGTAAGCAAAGAAATCGGTGTCTCGAGGGCCGCTATTCGGTCCTGGAAGGTCCGCATCGAACCACTCGGCTACGACCGGGCGCGTCCGTGCCCAAGATGCCGTGACACTCCGAGCGAGCCTGACGCTCCAGCCGCCTATTCGTACTTACTGGGCCTCTATCTCGGCGACGGCTCCATCAGCCACCAGCGGCGGGGTGTCTACTCACTCCGAATCGCTTGCGCCGACGCCTGGCCCGGTCTCATCGACGCATGCGCCGCTGCCATTCAGGCCGTACGCCCGGACAACAAGGTCTTCCGGGTCCAGAGCGTGGGCTGCCAGTACGTCACCTGCTGGAGCAAGCACTGGGCGTGCCTCTTCCCTCAGCACGGCCCCGGCAAGAAGCACACCCGCAAGATCGCCCTCGAACCCTGGCAGCAGGAGATCGTCGACGCCCACCCGTGGGAGTTCATCCGAGGGCTCATCCACTCCGACGGCTGCCGCGTCACGAACTGGACGACCCGCGTCGTTGCCGGGGAACGGAAGCGCTATGAGTACCCCCGGTACTTCTTCAGCAACAAGTCGGACGACATCCGGAAGCTCTTCTCCGACACTCTCGACAGGGTCGGAGTCGGGTGGACCGTCCTCGCCCGCAACAGCGACCCCTTCAACATCTCCGTCGCCCGCAAAGCCTCCGTAGCCCTCATGGACGCCCACGTCGGCCCCAAGTACTGACCACTGGCCCCTACTCGTGGTCCTCGCTCTCGCCGATGCGATGCACCCGTACCAGGTTCGTCGAGCCCGACACCCCCGGCGGGGAGCCCGCCGTGATGACGACCACGTCACCCTTCTCGCAGCGGCCGATCTTCAGGAGCAGCTCGTCGACCTGGTCGACCATCGCGTCGGTGGAGTCGACGTGCGGGCCGAGGAAGGTCTCCACGCCCCAGGTGAGGTTCAGCTGGGAGCGGGTGGCCTTGTCGGGGGTGAAGGCGAGGAGGGGGATGGGTGAGCGGTAGCGGGAGAGGCGGCGGACGGTGTCGCCGGACTGGGTGAAGGCGACGAGGAACTTGGCGCCGAGGAAGTCGCCCATTTCGGCGGCGGCGCGGGCGACGGCGCCGCCTTGGGTGCGGGGTTTGTTCCGCTCGGTGAGGGCCGGGAGGCCTTTCGCGAGGATGTCTTCCTCTGCCGCTTCGACGATGCGGCCCATGGTGCGTACGGTTTCGATGGGGTATTTGCCGACGCTCGTCTCGCCGGAGAGCATCACCGCGTCCGTGCCGTCGATGACGGCGTTGGCCACGTCGCTCGCCTCGGCCCTCGTGGGCCGGGAGTTGTCGATCATCGAGTCGAGCATCTGGGTGGCGACGATGACCGGTTTGGCGTTGCGCTTGGCGAGTTTGATGGCCCGCTTCTGGACGATCGGGACTTGTTCGAGGGGCATTTCGACGCCGAGGTCGCCGCGGGCGACCATGATGCCGTCGAAGGCGGCGACGATGTCCTCGATGTTGTCGACGGCCTGGGGTTTTTCGACCTTGGCGATGACGGGGAGGCGGCGGCCTTCCTCGTCCATGATGCGGTGGACGTCCTCGATGTCGCGTCCGCTGCGGACGAAGGAGAGGGCGATGACGTCGAATCCGGTGGCCAGGGCCCAGCGGAGGTCGGTTTCGTCCTTGTCGGAGAGGGCGGGGACGGAGACGGCGACGCCGGGGAGGTTGAGGCCCTTGTGGTCGGAGACCATGCCGCCTTCGACGACGGTGGTGGTGACGCGGGGGCCGTCGACGGCGGTGACTTCCAGGGTGACCTTGCCGTCGTCGACGAGGATGCGTTCGCCGGTGGTGACGTCCTGGGCCAGGCCGTCGTAGGTGGTGCCGCAGAGGTGGCGGTCGCCTTCGACGTCCTTTTCCACGGTGATGGTGAAGATGTCGCCGCGTTCAAGGAGTACGGGGCCTTCGCTGAAGCGGCCGAGGCGGATCTTCGGGCCTTGAAGGTCGGCGAGGATGCCGACGCTGCGGCCGGTCTCTTCGGAGGCCTTGCGCACGCGCTGGTAGCGCTCCTCGTGGTCGGCGTGGGTGCCGTGGCTGAGGTTGAAGCGTGCTACGTCCATTCCGGCTTCGACCAGTGCCTTGATCTGGTCGTACGAGTCGGTGGCGGGGCCCAGGGTGCAGACGATTTTGGCTCGGCGCATGGTTCGAGCCTAGGGCCTACCGGCGGGTAGAGAATTGGTTGGGCGTGACTACTCAACAACCTTTGCGTGAAGGGGTATTGACAAGTGTTGAATTGTGCGCGGCGTCGCTCCGATGAGCGGGTTACCGGGCAGGGTTCAGCCGGGTACGTCCATGCGCTGGGTGCCGACGACCGACAGCAGGCGCAGTGCCTCCTCCGACGGTGAGCCGGGGGTGGCGGTGTAGATGAGGACGCGCTGGTCCCGGTCGGTGATGTCCAGGATGTCGCATCTGAGGGTGATGGTGCCGACGAGGGGGTGCGCGAAGGCCGTGCACGGGGTGGGCCGGTCGGTGACGTCGTGGGCGGTCCACAGTCGGGTGAACTCCGCGCTGTTGGCGAGGAGTTCTTCGATCAGGGCGTTCACTTCCGGGTCGTGGGGGTAGCGGGCAGCGGCGGCGCGCAGGTGCTGGGTGGACGTCCGTGCGAACTCCTCGGCGCCGAGGCGGCCGTACAACTGTCGGCCGTGCGGGTGCGGGGTGAGGAAGGCGCGTCGGATGAGGTTCCGTTCGCGTGGGGGCAGGGCGGAGAAGTCCTCCATGAGGGCGGCTGCCAGGGGGTTCCAGGCGATGACCTCGTAGGTGGCGGAGAGGACGACTGCCGCGGCGTCCGGCATCCGGTGCAGGAGGTCGATGGTGCTCTGTCGTACTTCTCGGGAGGGCCCGGGTGGTGGGCCGGGGGGAAGTCCGGCGAGGTGGTGGAGGTGGTCGCGCTCGGCGTCCGAGAGGCGCAGGGCGCGGACGAGTTGGGTCAGTACTTCGCGGGAGGGGTGGGGGGCGCGGGCCTGTTCGAGGCGTGCGTAGTACTCGGGTGAGATGAAGGCGAGCTGTGCCACCTCCTCGCGGCGCAGGCCGGGGGTGCGGCGGCGGGTGCCGGCGGGTAGGCCCACGTCGGCGGGGGTGATGCGGGCGCGTCTGCTGCGCAGGAAGTCGCCCAGTTCTTCTCGTACTCGTCGGTCCACGTGTCCAGTGTGTCCTGGCGTCGTGGTGCCGAGCCAGGTACTGCTGGTGCCTGGATGGGCGGGGTGGCGGGGCGCAGGCTCGTCGGCATGAACAACGTCACGGACAGCGACAGGAACAGCAACACCATGACCAGTAACACCATGAACGACGATGCCGTGAGCGTGGCGTCGGGCTCGTCCGCCCCTGCTTCGGGGCTGCTCGCCGGGAAGGTGGCCTTTATCAGCGGTGCCGGTCGTGGCATCGGTGCTGCCGCGGCGCGGTTGTTCGCCGAGGAGGGGGCCCGGGTGCTGCTTGCGGCGCGTTCGGAGGATCAGCTCAGGGCGGTGGTGGGGGAGATCCGGGCGGCCGGGGGTGTCGCGGACCATGTGGTGTGTGATCTGGCCGATCCGGCGAGTGTGCGTGCCGCGGTGGGTCGCGCGGTGGAGTTGTACGGTCGGCTGGACGTGGCTTTCAACAATGCTGCGACGGGTCAGCCGCCCGGTCCGCTGGATGAGCTGTCGGAGGCTGATTTCGATCACGTCTGCGCCGTGAATCTGAAGGGGCCGTGGGTGGCCATGGCCGCGGAGGTCGCCGCTATGCGTGCGACGGCGGGGCGGGGGGCCATTGTCAACACGTCCAGTGTCGGTGCTCTGATGGCCAATCCGCAGCTTCCGGTGTACGGGGCGGTGAAGCGGGCGGTGAACAGTCTGACGGCGTCGGCGGCGGCCACGTATGGGCCTGAGGGCATTCGTGTGAACGCTGTCGCGCCCGGCACCACGCTTACCGAGTTGTTGTTCGAGTGGGAGGAGCGGTCTCCGGGCACTGTGGACGCGCTCAATGCGCGGACGCCGCTGGGTCGTGGCGCTGAGCCGCGGGAGATCGCGGAGGCGGCCGCGTGGTTGTTGAGTGACCGTGCCTCGTATGTGACGGGTGAGGTGCTTCGGGTTGACGGGGGCATGCTGGCCTGAGGCCGTTCATGCCGTTCATGCCGTTCAGAACGCTTAGGTCGCTCAGGACGTCAGCTGTGGCGGGACGAGGGTGAATCGGGCGTTGACCTGGGCGTAGACGTGCTGGCGTTGTGGTTCGAGGTCGAGGGGGGCTGCTTCCTCCGCGAGGTCGGCTGCGCCTGCGTAGGCGGCGGAGCGCATGCCGCCGGCGGGGCCTCCGTAGCCGTAGGCGGGGGTGGGTTGGTCCGCGCCGATGTCGGCGAGTTCGGTGAGGGCGGCGAGGGTGGTGCCGAGGGCCTCGGCGTATTCGCGGGCTCGTTGTACTGCTTCGCGGACGGCTTGTTGGCGGGCTTGGCGGTGGGTGGGTGAGTCGGGGCGCAGGGCCCACCAGGGGCCTTCGACGCGGGTGAGGTCGAGGTCGGCGAGGCGGGTGGTGAGTTCGCCGAGTGCGGTGAAGTCGGTGAGTTCGGCGGTGACGTGGACACGGCCGTGGTAGGCGCGGATGCGTTCGCCGCGGCCGTGTTTGGTGAGTTCGGGGGTGATGGAGAGGGCGCCTGTTTCGAGGTTCTCGACGGTGTCGCCGTAGGTCTTGATGAGGTCGAGGGCGGTGTTGTTGCGGCGGGTGAGGTCGGTGAGGGCGTCGCGGCGGTCGGTGCCGCGGGCGCTGATGGTGATGCTGACGCGGGCGATCTCGGGGTCGACTTCGAGGTGCGCTTCGCCGCGGACGGCGACGCGGGGGGCGTCGGGGGTGCCGTAAGGGGTGTGGGGGGCGGGGGTGGTGTCCGTGGGGTTCATGGGGTCCATGGCTTCACTCTCGCAGCAGGTGGGCGCGGGGGGCAGTCATCGGATCGAAACCTGTGGGGTCTGTTGCGGGTGTGGCTTCGGGGGTCAGAATCTACGCGCGTTACTACGGTCGATCGAGGAGTACTGAAATGCCGCTGAACCGCAGGAAGTTCCTGGGCACGTCCGCCGCCACCGGCGTCGGTGTGGCGATCACGGGTGGGGCTGTCGCGCCGTCCGTGGCCGAGGCGAAGGGGAGGCCCGGCCGGCGGGAGAAGCGGTATTCGTTCACCGTGCTGGGCACGACGGATCTGCACGGCAATGTCTTCAACTGGGATTACTTCACGGACAAGGAGTTCGACGACAAGGATCACAACGATGTGGGTCTGGCGAAGATCTCCACGCTGGTGGACGAGGTGCGTGCGGAGAAGGGCCGCCGGAACACGCTGCTGATCGACGCGGGCGACACGATTCAGGGCACGCAGCTGTCGTATTACTACGCCAAGGTGGATCCGATCACGGCGAAGCGCGGTCCGGTGCATCCGATGGCGCAGGCGATGAACGCGATCGGGTATGACGCGGCGGCGCTCGGCAATCATGAGTTCAATTACGGGATTCCGGTGCTGCGGAAGTTCGAGGAGCAGTGCGACTTCCCGTTGCTGGGGGCGAACGCGCTGGACGCGAAGACGCAGCGGCCCGCTTTTCCTCCGTACTTCATGAAGCGTCTGCGTACTCCGCACGGTCGTGATGTGAAGGTGGCGGTGCTCGGTCTGACGAATCCGGGGATCGCGATCTGGGACAAGGCGAACGTCCAGGGGAAGATGACGTTCCCGGGGCTTGAGGAGCAGGCGGCGAAGTGGGTGCCGAAGCTGCGTTCCATGGGTGCCGACGTCGTGATCGTGTCGGCGCACTCGGGCTCCAGTGGTACGTCGTCGTACGGTGATCAGTTGCCGTATGTGGAGAACGCGGCGGGTCTGGTGGCGGAGCAGGTGCCGGGGATCGACGCGATTCTGGTGGGGCACGCGCACACGGAGATCCCGGAGTATTTCGTGGAGAACAAGGCGACCGGCAAGAAGGTCGTGTTGTCGGAGCCGTTGAAGTGGGGGCAGCGGCTGACGCTGTTCGACTTCGATCTGGTGTGGGCGAAGGGCCGCTGGACGGTGGAGAAGGTCGGGGCGAAGGTCCTGAACTCCAATACGGCGGCGGAGGACAGGAAGATCACGCGGCTGCTCGCCGATGAGCACGAGAAGGTCGTGGCCTACGTCAATCAGGTCATCGGCACGTCGACGGCGGCGATGAGCACGGCCGAGGGCCCGTACAAGGACGTCGCGATCATCGATCTGATCAACCAGGTGCAGCGGGAGACGGTGGCGCAGGCGCTGGAGGGCGGGGCGTACGCGGCGCTGCCGGTGTTGTCGCAGGCGTCGTGCTTCTCGCGGACGGCGAGGATACCGGCGGGCGAGGTGACGATCCGGGACGCGGCGGGGCTTTATCCGTTCGAGAACACGCTGGAGGCGCGGCTGCTGACGGGTGCGCAGCTGAAGGACTATCTGGAGTTCTCGGCGCGCTATTACGTGCAGACGCCTGTGGGTGCGCCGGTGGATCCGGCGAAGCTGACGAACGCGGAGAAGATCCCGGATTACAACTATGACGCGGTGTACGGCGTGACGTATGAGATCGATATCGCGAAGCCTGCGGGGTCGCGCATCGTGAAGCTGGCTTTCGAGGGCAAGGATGTCGATCCGAAGGCGGAGTTCGTGTTGGCGGTGAACAACTACCGGGCGAGTGGTGGCGGGAATTTCCCGCATATCGCGGGTGCCAAGCAGGTGTGGGCGAACTCGGAGGAGATCCGGAACACGATCATCGGTTGGGTGAAGGCGAAGGGGACGGTCGACCCGGGTCACTTCGCTTCGGTGGACTGGAAGCTGACCCGGGACGGTGTGCCGGTGTTCTAAAGGTTATGGGGGGCTGTGATTCCCGGGGGGGGTCAGTTCTTGAGGCGTACGAGATGGGTGCGTTGTTCGCCGATGCGGGGGGTGGTGTCGGTGGGGTGGTCGGGGGTGTGGAGGCCGAAGTTGGTGAAGGCGGTGCGCCGGGGCAGGGGGTAGGGGGTTTTGCCGGTGAGGGTGTTGAGGATGGTGGCGCTGCGCCAGGCGGCGAGGCCGAGGTCGGGGGCGCCGACGCCGTGGGTGTGTCGTTCGGCGTTCTGGATGTAGACGTTGCTGCCGGTGGCGGTGATGGAGGGGTCGAGGGTGAGGCGGTACTGCTCGTCGATGCGGGGGCGGGCGGAGGAGTCCTTGCGGATGTAGGGGTCTAGGCCGGCGAGGAGCTGGTCGACGGGGCGTTCGCGGTAGCCGGTGGCGAGGATGACGGCGTCGGTGGTGAGGCGGGAGCGGGTGCCCTGCTGGAGGTGTTCGAGGTGGAGTTCGACGCGGGTGGTGGCGACGCGTCCGGCGGTGCGGACGTGGACGCCGGGGGTGAGGACGGTGTCGGGCCAGCCGCCGTGGAGGGTGCGTCGGTACAGCTCGTCGTGGATGGCGGCGATGGTGTCGGCGTCGATGCCTTTGTGGAGTTGCCACTGGTGGGGGACGAGGCCGTCGCGGACGGCTTCGGGCAGGGCGTGGAAGTAGCGGGTGTAGTCGGGGGTGAAGTGTTCGAGGCCGAGCTTGGAGTACTCCATGGGGGCGAAGGCTTCGGTGCGGGCGAGCCAGTGGATCTTTTCGTGTCCGGCGGGGCGGGCGCGGAGCAGGTCGAGGAAGATTTCGGCGCCGGACTGTCCTGAGCCGATGACGGTGATGTGTTCGGCGGCGATGAGTTGGTCGCGGTGGTCGAGGTAGTCGGCGGAGTGGATGACGGGGACGGTGGGGGCTTCGGCGAGGGGTTTGAGGGGTTCGGGGATGTGGGGGGTGGTGCCGACGCCGAGGGCGATGTTCTTGGTGTAGGTGCGGCCGAGGGCTTCGGCTTCGCCGTCGGTGTCGAGTTGGGTGTAGTCGACTTCGAAGAGGTCGCGTTCGGGGTTCCAGCGGACGGCGTCGACCTGGTGGCCGAAGTGGAGTCCGGGGAGGCTTTCGCTGACCCAGCGGCAGTAGGCGTCGTATTCGGCGCGTTGGATGTGGAAGCGCTCGGCGAAGTAGAAGGGGAAGAGGCGTTCGCGGGTCTTGAGGTAGTTGAGGAAGGTCCAGGGGCTCGCGGGGTCGGCGAGGGTGACGAGGTCGGCGAGGAAGGGGACTTGGAGGGTGGCGCCGTCGATGATGAGGCCGGGGTGCCAGTGGAAGTCGGGGCGTTGGTCGTAGAAGGCGGTGTCGAGTTCGCCGAGGGGGTGGGCGAGGGCGGCGAGGGAGAGGTTGAAGGGGCCGATGCCGATGCCGACGAGGTCGCGGGGGTCTTCGGGGGTGTTGCGCGGCCGGGGGCCGGGGTGGTCGGGTGTGCCGGTCATCGGGGGGTGCTTCCTTCCGCGAGGCGGGGGGTGGTGGTGCGGCTCTGTCCGTCGACGAGGTCGAGGAGGGCGGTGAGGTCGTCGGGGCGGGTGTGCGGGTTGAGGAGGGTGGCTTTGAGCCAGCGGCGGCCGTCGAGGTCGGCGCGGCCGAGGACGGCGGTGCCCTCGGTGAGGAGGCTTCTTCGTACGTGGGCGATGTGGGTGTCGTCGGCGCCGGTGGGCCGGAAGAGGACGGTGCTGATGGCGGGGGTGCCGTAGAGGTCGAAGCGGGGGTGGGCTTCGATGAGGCGGGCGAAGTGCCGTGCGTGGTCGCAGACTTGGTCGACGAGTGTGCCGATGCCGTGTCGGCCGAGGGCTTTGAGGGTGACGGCGATCTTGAGGATGTCGGGGCGCCGGGTGGTGCGCAGGGAGCGGCCGAGGAGGTCGGGGAGTCCGGCGTCGGTGTCGTCGTCGGCGTTGAGGTAGTCGGCGCGGTGGGTGAGGGCGGCGAGGTCGTGGGGGTCGCGGACCGCGAGCAGGCCGGCGGCGGCGGGCTGCCAGCCGAGTTTGTGCAGGTCGAGGGTGACGGTGTCGGCGCGGTCGATGCCGCGTAGGAGTTCCTTGCGGGTGTCGCTGAAGAGGAGTCCGCCGCCGTACGCCGCGTCGATGTGCAGGCGGGCGCCGTGGGTGGCGCACAGGTCGGCGATGTCGTCGAGGGGGTCGATGAGGCCCGCGTCGGTGGTTCCGGCGGTGGCGGCGACGAGGAGGGTGCCCGGTGGGCCGTCCAGTGCGGTGAGGGCTTGGGCCAGGGCGGCGGGGTCGAGGGGGTGCGGGGCGGGCTTGGG
>NZ_JODF01000085.1:0-23535 GCF_000717945.1 Streptomyces sp. NRRL S-920 | reverse complement strand
CGCTGGCGCTCGGCTTCGGCTTGCCGCTCACGACCGAGCCGTCCGCCCGGCGAAGCGGCGGGAACTCCTCGGACTCGCTCGCGGTCGGCTCCGGGCTCTCGGCCTTCGGCGCGTTCTCGGCGACGCACTCCTTCACGGAGCCGTCCCGGTAGCGCTCGGTCCGCAGGCCGCACGCCTTCGCCCAGTCGTCGCCGTTGACCGCGCTCTGGTAGGTCCGGGCGACCTGCACGGCGGCCGCCGCGGTGTCGGAGGCGCCACCCCCACCGGACCCGCCCTTCTCCCCTTCGTCCTGGGATGAGCACCCGGCGGCGAGAACGGTGACGGCCGCCGCGGCGGCGATGGTTACGGCGCGCTTCATACCCCTACCCCCTGCGGTTCCTTGGTCAGGTCGGCCCCGCCGTTGTCGACCTTCGGTGTCGTGCTCAGCAGTTCCAGCAGTTCTTCCGACGGGACGTCGAACTGGACGGTGGCGGACTGGAATCGCCGGTCGCGCATGATCGCGTGGCCGTGGCGAATCTCCTGGTCAAAGCCCACGCCGATCGCCTGGATCAGCGCCCGGGTGTGCTCACCCGTGGGCAGGTCGAGCAGGGCCGCGAGGGCGTCCTGTTGCTCGGAGGTCGTGAGCTGGAAACCGAACATGGTGGTGATCTGCTCGATGAGGCCGGTCAGCTTCGCCAGCGACTCCGGGTCCTGGGTGTCGATGACCAGGGCGGTTTGAAGCGCCCTGCCGACCCTTGCGATGTACTGGAGGAAGCTGCTTCCCTCGCGGGTCGCCGTCAGTACGTGCACCTCGGGGACCGCGATGGCCTTGCGCAGGCCGCGCAGGTCCTTGCGGCCGGCCATCGAGATGCCGAACGCGAGCATGGAGTGGACCAGGGCGACGCTGAGCCGCTGGTGCACGGACCAGTCCTCGCGGTCGTCGTCCGGGGCAGGCAGCGAGATCCCGGGGATCTGCACCACCCAGATGCCCGGCTCGGACCGCATGAACATGTTGTCGCCGGTCGGCCTGCCCATGAACGGGGCACCGAGTCCCGTCTGCGCGAGCTCGTACAGGGCCTGCCCGGTCTCCCTGGCCAGCTCGTCGGTGGACTCGCGCAGGTACTCGATGACCTTCCACACCCGCGGTTCCCCGGCGGCGATCACTTCGTTGACGGCCGACTGGATCGGCGTCTCGGCGCCGCGCATCCGCAGGTGCTGGGGAAGGGCGATGCCCAGCTGTGCGGGGACCTCGGTCTGGGCCCGCTCGGCGCTCTCACCGGTCAGCAGGGTGAACAGGTCTGCGACGCCCGCGTACTGGGCGCCGGTCTCGACCAGGTGCGCGTTGAGGCCGTAGCGGCGGCCGGCCGCGACCAAACCACCCATGTCGCCCTTGAAGTCGAGCGCCAAGACGAAGCTGCCGCGGAACGCCGCATCCAACAGGCTCATCATCATCGCGGTCGTCTTGCCGCGTCCGCTTCGGCCGATGAACGCCGTGGTGGTCGCGTCACCGCGCGCGGAGCCGCCGGTCAGGTCGTTGCGGACCAGGCCGGGGGTGGAGCCGGTGAGGTAGCCGATCACCGGGCCGGTGTCGTCACCGACGGAGGCCCCGCCCCAGAACCAGCTTCCGGCGAGGGCGCCCACGGTACGGATGTGGGAGAGGTCGGGAACGCGCACCTTGTCGCCCGGCAGCGTCTCCAGCCAGAGTTCCTTCTGCTCCTCGGTGCCGATGGACACCTCGATACCGAGGCCGCCGTAGTGGGTGGTGACCGCGTCGATCTTCGACCGCAGGTCCTCCAGGGAGACATCGCTGGAGACGACCAGACGGGGGTGGTCCTCCAACAGGGTGACGTCCTCGCGCTTCATGTCGCGCGCGAGCTGGGCCATGGTCTCTTCGGTCTCGATGATGTCGGCGGCGGGTGTGCCGGCGGAGTGCTGGGCGGCGGAGTCGCCCTGCTCCTTGGCCAGCTTCCGCGTCTCCTCGGTCAACTTCAGCGCGTCGCGCCGGTGCAGGACCTTGAAGCGCACGGACGGCTCGGGGTTGACGGGGAGGATCTGAACATCGGGGTCGACGCCGTCCTCGTCGTACTCAGGTACATACGTGATCTCGCTGACCGTCCGCAGCCACTCCCCCGGTCCCGGGGATTCCATCTCTTCGGGGAAGGAGTCCATCGTCAGGACGCTGGTCCAGGCGGCGACTTCGCCCTGGGCGTCCATCACGCGCACGTGGTCCGGGTACGGGACGACGCGGCCGCGGGTGAGTGCGGCCAGCTTCGCCCCGGAGATCACGCCTGCGGAGTTCGGCGTCGGCAGACTCGTGGCCCGGTGCTGTTCGCGCGCGATCATCCAGGCCAGGACCTCGACCGGAGCGGGCTTGGCCCTCCACGGGGTCGTCTCCAACTGGCGTCCGAGCCGGCGCGCGAGCGCGTCGAGCCGGGCCAGCTCACGCTGCGGGATGCCGGTCTTCCTGATGCCGAAGGCATCCTGCACGCCGCTGCGGCTGCGGGCCTGTGTCTGTCCCGAACGCTCCTGGATGCGGACACCCAGCAGTAGCTGACGCTGGGAGAGGGCAAGGTCATCGAGCCGTTCCACCCGGGCGTCCGCCCACGCGGCGAAGTCTCCGGCGGTGAACAGCTCCTCGGCCTCGACGCGGTAGTCCGCCGCGTTCAGCGGGCTCCAGAGTATCCGCAGGTGGCAGTCGTGCCCGGCGAGCGTGCGGGCGAGCGCACTGGATGCCTGGTCGTGTTCGGCGTCCCGCGCCGTCTCCGACATCAGGTCCGTGTTGCTGCTGGACAGGACGTACCACGCCTCCGCGTGGGTCTCCGTCACCGTGAGCCCGTCCGCAAGGGCCAGGTATCGCGGCGGCGGCGCCGACCGGTCCCCCGCGACTCCGAGGAACTTTCCGACTGCCTTCGTGATCTTCATCCCCGTACCCCTCTTTACTGCGGCTTGCCGCCGGTGCGCTTGCGGGCGCGGTACACCGCGTCCGGCCCGTACATCCGGGTCTTGGAGTCGAACGGGACGGCCCGGCCGGCGGTGGGCCGGGGCGCGTCCTTGCCGAGCGCGCTCTCGAAGACGCCCATGCCGGGCAGCTCGACAAACGCCTCGGCACGCTCACCGAGCCGGGCACGCAGCGGCATCCACTCGTGCCTCTCGGCCGCGCGGCGCCCGCCGTTGATCACGGGCCGGTGTCCCAGCGTCAGGTACCGGACCCACAGCGCCCATTGCGTGAGGTTCCACCTGCGCTCGTTCCTCCGGCTGCGCTGGGCCCCGTAGTACGTGATGACCGCCGGGGGCGCGAAGTACAGCGTGAACGTCAGCTGGCTGGGCAGCCCGAACAGCATCAGGAGAGAACCGGTCCACAGGACGTAAACGACTACGCCCGTGACCAGCATCCGGCGGGAAGGGCCTTCGCCCAGGTCCATGCCGAAGATTTCGTGCTGGCGAGTTTCAAGATCGAAGTGGCGTGTGTACGTGTGTCCGACCCTGCTCACGCGCCCGCGACCTTGTTGAAGATCTCCACGAACATGGTCTTCGTGGTGTCGGTGGCGAAGACGAACCCGGCCACCAGGATGCCGGTGATGACGTGGCCGATCAGCTCACCCCACTCGCGCTTGGCGTAGTGGCCGATCGCTCGGACCACCAGGATGATCAGGAAGATGTTTCCCGCGATCAGGAAGACCCACGTCTTCAGGTCTGCGCCGCTGGTCAGCGCCAGCGTCACCGTGTCGGCAGACATGCCTCGTATCCCCTCGTTTGGTTCCTTCAGGTGGAGTTAGACGGTTCCGCCGTGGACCTCGGCGACCTGCCACCGCTCGGCGGCGGCCGAGGCCACCCGGGTCAGCTCGACCCGGTAGGTCTGCTCCAGCTCGGCGGCGCCGATCGTCCACCGCACGACGGCGGTTCCGGTGCGGTCGCTGCCCTTGCCCTGGTCGACGTTCCAGCTCTGGATGCCCTGGAGCGTGATCCCGTCGGGCAGTGGCGGAACGCTCGCGCCCGGGGCGGTCACGCTGTCTGCCTCACCCTTGGCGTACTCGGTGAAGAACGTTTCCACGGTGCTCTGGGTCTGGGCGGAGAGCTCGACGTCGCTGTCGACGGCGTTCTGGTCGGTGACTGTCGGGCCGGAGGCAGGAACGCCGACGATGCCCGGCTCGCCGGTGACGACGATGCGGCCTGCGGTGTTCAGGACTGGGACCTCCAGCCCCATCCACTTCCGTTGGGCGGGCGCCGGGTCCTTCTTCTTGTCCTTGGCCGGTTCACCGGGGACGTTGACCAGCACGGTCACGTGCACCCGGGCGCGCTTGTCGCCGAGCTCCGTCACCGCGCCCGGCTGGGCGAGGAGTACGGTCTGCTGCCCCTTCGAGTTCCAACCCGCGGTGGTGTCGGTGCCTTTGGGCATGTCCCGCGCCAGGGCCTTGGCCCGCTGGTCGGGGTCGGCCTCGTCCCAGGTCAGGTACGAGTACGCGAATCGCGCGGCGACCAGTTGGGCGTCCTGCACCGGGTAGGTGGGCCCTTGCTTGACCGTCGGCGCCGGGGCCGGCGCGGGCTGGCTGGGCCAGAACCAGGACCTGACTCCGGTGATCACGGCCAGGCCGACGACCACCCACAGCACGATCCGGCCGGTGACGACCAGCGCCCTCGTGCCGGTCTTCTCTTCCTGAAGCACCCAGGGGGTGGCAGGCGTCCGTGTTTGCTTGGGTTCGGTCGCAACCTGAGTCGGGCTGTGCCCGTTGCGCTCGGCCTGGACACGCTTCCCCGCGGCTACCCAGTGTGCGGCGCCGGCTGACGGTGTGGTCTGCTGCTGGGGCGGTTCCGTTTCGGGAGCTGGTGCTTCCTTGCTCCGGGGCTCCGGGAGGTTGAGAACCTTCCACACGACCGTTTTGAGCGCACTCATCCCCAGACGACCTTCCCCGCGATAGGCCCGAACTGATCTGGACAGTACGCGGATCGGCCACAGTGCGTCAAAAAATTTCGTATGGGTCGCGGTAGAGTGCGGCGCCATGCGCACGGGGGCAGACGGATGGCGTCTGCGGGGATGGCTTGTCGCTGAGTTGCGGCAGGCCCGTGGAATCTCCCAGAAGGTATTGGCAACAGCGGTCGGGTGCTCTCGTAGCGCCGTCGCCATGTGGGAGTCGAAGAATCAGCGGCCCAGTCCACGGCATCTGCTGCGGCTGGCCAGAAGCCTCGACGTCTCCCCCCTTGATCTGGTCGAACTCCTCGACGCTGACTGGACGTTGAGGATACTCCGACGGTTCCTGGGGTTCACGCAGGCACAGGTGGCGCAAGCGCTGAAAGTCGCCGTCAGCACGTATTGCGATGTCGAGACGGGGCGCCAGGGTCTACCCGACAGATGGGTGCCAATACTTGGAGCTCTCTTCAATACCGACGAACACACCGTCAGGAATAGCGCCCCATTAAAAAAGGCGAAGAAGAGATAACCCTTTGTCGACAAACCCACAGAATGAGTTACAGCCCGAGGGAACGTTTAATCACGTATGTATTCCTTGATCCGAAAAGTGCGATTTAGTGATCAATGAGGCATGTTCCGCTTCCTCGGCGCCTGCGCCCGACCGCGTCCGGGGCCCGGCTCGTAGACGGCAGGGACAAGGACCTTGGCATGTGACAAGAGCACAACTAAGCCCCGGTGAGCGGCAGTTGGGCGCTCATCCGGGGCTTTGCGGTCGTGCAGTGAGGGTTATCCGGGGCCGATCTGGCGGAGCCACTGCCCCATCTGTTCGGCGGAGGGCCGCGCGGCCGGCGGTCGCATGAGGGCGTACTGCAGAACCTCTTCGAGCTGCGGCCAGTGCGTGATGTGCCCGTGCGGCAGCCGGTTACGCAGCAGCAGCCCGCGGAGCACTGCCGCCGTGAACCGTGCCGGGTCGACCCCGGCCGCGGCGTAGTCGCGGTGCCATGTGCCTGTCGCGGCCCACCACAGTCCGGCCGCGACGGCGTACACCTCGTCCGAGGGCTCGGTGACCACCGGACGCTCTCCCGCCTCGATGCGGTGCATCAGTTCGGGTGACATCAGGTGCACCAGTCCGCCGAGGAAGGTGTGCGACGGTGCCAGCACCGGGCCCGACGCCCATGTGCAGTCGATGAAGCGGACCGCGCCGGACGTGTGGACGGTGTGGTGTGGCTGGAGGTCACCGTGCACCCATCCGGCCGCGTGCAGGGCTCCGACGGCCTGGCACACGTCGACCGCTGCGGCGAGGGCCGAGGACCGGTCGTCGTCGTGCTGCTGGCGTACGCTCTCGAACCGGGTCCAGGTGGAGGCGCCTTCGAGCCACGGCGTGATGAGCCACGCCGAACCTGTCCCCCGGCCCGCCTTCGCCCGCCCTCCGTACGACAGGCCGGGCACCAGGGAGTGCGTCTGCTGGAGCACGGCGGTTTCGCGGGCGACGGTGGCGGCCCCCTCGCCGGTGCCGACCTTCACGGCCCACAGCCCGCGCGGTCCGGACACCTGCCAGACGGCCGCGCCTCTGCGGTCCGTCACCTGCTCCCAGTGCGCGGGTTCTCCCGCCAGCGCCTCCGCATCGGCCCGGCCGATCAGCGGTGGCTGCGCGACACGTTGCCCCGGCAGACTGACGGACTTCGTCCCCTCAACGTCCAGCACGGAAAGGCCCTCTCTCTACGGTCCGCGACGGTCGCGGTCAGGTCGTCGGTGACGGGACGGCGGAGGGACCGGTGCCCACCGGCTGGGCGGTGCGGCACCGGTGCGACGCCGGTCCGCCTCAGAGCAGGTTCTGAGCGGCCACGGCTGCGGTCACGGTCCACATGGCGCCCAGGTAGGTGCACAGGCAGCGGACCAGCACCGGGTGGTCGCGGTACATGTGCTTCAGCGCGGCGAAGCCCGTCCTGCCGTGCGACTGCGCTCGGAAGCCGAAGAACGAGACGGTCACCGCGGACACTTGCACGGCACGGCCCTCGACCTGCTCCTGGTCCTGGTCCAGAAGCATGTCCATGAGGGTGCGGGGCTCGAAGTCCTGCCGCGGCGGGCGTTTCGCGCGGATGCGACGCAGGTACGGGAAGTCAGGCATGGCGGTTCGCTCTCTCGGTTGTTTCGGTGGATGGCACCGCGGGCGCTGTGCCCGCCGGCGCTGACCGTCCGACGACCCGGGCGCGAGGCGCCGGGCCGCCGGACGGGGTCTAGGCCGCGACGCTCGGCGTCGCGAGTTCGGCCAGGTCCACGGGGGTGCAGCCGTGCAGAGTCACGACGTCGCGGGCTGCGAGAGTCCACCGGAACGCGGGGTCCTCGAACGCGACGTCGGTGAGGCCGTTCTTGCTCTTCGTCGGGACCGGCCGAAGGGTTCGCGGGTCGTAGACGATCCCGGAGACTCCCCACGGCTCTGTCCGCTCGACCAAGGCGGCGGTATGCCCCTTGACCAGGTGCGGGCACGCTTCGGCGGCTTCGACGGCGCACGGCAGGCACACGGGAGGGGTGTCCGTCACATCACCGTCGCGAATCGGTCGACCGTCAACCGCGCGTCCGATGAACAGGTGCTTCCCGCCCCAGCGGCTGAACTCGTCGTTGTCGAACGTGGAGGTCGCACAGACCATGCAGAGCATGTGCGACATGGCTTGACGCTGACGCAGGGGGTGGATGTCCGCCAGACGGGGCCTTCCCCTCCCCCGCACCAGTGGGTACCGCACCCAGAGGGCGCCGTCCCTCCGGTCCGCGCCGCTGACCTCGTCGGCGTAGCCGATTCCCTCCGCGCCATCCGGACCGACCCGCTTGATCAGCCTGGTCGGCAGCGGATTCTCCTCGCTCCACGGCGCCACGAAGGGGACGTGGAGCCCCCGCCAGTGGAACTGAGTCACGGTCATGCCGCTGCCCCCGCGAACTCGGGCCGGTGCGGCGCGATGACCTGACCGTCGGGCAGCAGGCTCCCGGTGTCGTCGAAGACGATGGTCCCGTTACACAGCAGGGCCCAGCCCAGCAGGTAGTCCCGGCCGACCACCCTGGCGTGCTCACGGTCCGACTCGTGCACTGCCGGGCAGGGAGGGTTGTGCGGACACATAGCGCTTCGTCCTCTCGGTGGTCCGTGTTGGTGAAGGCGTCCGCTGGACGCACTGGTTCACGCGACCTGCTTGATCGCTCGCGTGGCGGTGAGCCGTTCCAGGAGGTCGTTCGCGACGGTGCCCACCAGCCGCAGGTGGAGAACGCGGTCCCGGAAGTGATCTGGCAGGTCGACGGCCTGAAGGCTGGCGGCCCGCTCTGCGAGCCGCAGTACCTCGGCGTCCCTGCTCTCCGCCGCAATAGCGATGGCGGCCAGTCGCTCCAGGTCGTCACGCAGGTGACCGTGAATCTCCTCGACCTCGTCCTCCTCGGGAGGTTGTGGGTCGAGCGCGTCACCGATGTCGTCCAGGATCTCGGGGAGCGTGCGCATCCTTCGCAAGGCCGCTGCCATCCGAGCCAGCTTCTCGGCGCTGACCGAGGGAGCGTGAACCGCGTACGTCGACTGCATCAGCAGCTCCCTATCGCGTAGGCGTGCCGCCCCCGGCGCGGGATACGGGGGGTTGGCCCTGCCAGGGGCGGCACGGGGGGCGCCGATAAGGCGCCCGGGGTCCGCGCCGGACGGCGGGCTCGCCAGTCCGGCGCGGTGGCTGTGGTGTTCGGTGCGCGCTCCGCGAGAGCGCGGCCGGCCGGAGACTCGGTCATCGGACATCGCCCGTCGCCTCGATCGCGGCCCAGACCCTGAGCCCCGGCCCCGCTTCCGTGGCGCCCCACCGGCTGGACAACCGGCGCACCAGGTCGAGCCCGCGGCCGTGCTCGTCCCACAGGTCGGCGGTCTCCTCCGAGATCGCGCGGAGCGGTCTGGCGGGCCGGGGACCGCTGTCACGAACGGCCACCTCGACTTCGCCGTCACGCCGCAGCAGTTCGAGCTGAATGCTGGATGACGTGGTGTGCCGCACCGCGTTGGTCGTGATCTCGGACGCCAGCAGGACGGCCGTGTCGACGGTGTTCTCCGGCATCCGCCAGGAACACAGGGCCTCCCGGACGTGATGACGGGCGCGGGCCGGGGCCTGGTCGTCGCCGTCGAAGGCGTACTGGTGCGGCTCGGGCTGGACGTTCGGCTGCGTGGCACCGTCGGCCCCAACCTCGCGTGCCGGTGTCTCCGCCGAACGATTCGGCATCTCATGCGTCACAGCACACCTCCGTCGGCGGGGACCGACGCGACGCGACGACGGTAGGCGGGCACTGCGAGCCGAACGGCGGTTCGCAGCTCGACGGCGGCCAGCAACTCGTCTTCGGTGTCCGGCCGTTGCACCCACCAGGTCGGGCAGTCGTACGGCCCGTACAGCGGGTGGGGGATGGTCAGCCAGGACTCACGGGGGAGGGTCCAGATGTCCTCAGCCCAGACTCCGCCCTGGTCCGGCTCGATGAAGAGGTAGAGGCGACGGTTCCAGCGATCTGCCAGCGCCGGGGGGCAGTAGCCCTTCAGCGTCCGGCACACTCCGAGCACGTCGAGCCCGACGGCGTACGGCATCGCAACTGCGTCCCATGCCCGGCCCGCCGGAAGCTGCCCGGTCCACTTCGGGTGCTCGGCCCACTCGACGGCCAACCGGTCGGGGCTGGGGTGGGCCGCGAGGAACCAGCCCGTGGCGGCGTCCGTGACGGCGGCCGTCATGACTCGCCCCCGGCAGCCGCCAAGCACTTCTCGTGGGCCTTGACGTCCCACCAGAGCGTGTCGCCGCTCGGGCTGACCGTGCACGCGCGGCCGGCGTAACGGAGCTCTCCGTCCGGCATTCGGCAGCACAGACAGGAAGCCCCCTGAAGCACGCGTAAGACGGCCCCGCTCACTTCGGGGACCTCGAACCGGCGGCAGATCGCCGTCTCGTCGGCGGGACCGCGTTCACCATCTGGGATCGGTGCTGCCGCCTGCGGAACTGTCTCGTTCTTCATCGGGGGCTTCCCTCCCGGCTCGGCGAGTCGCTGCGCTCCACGCGTCCACGCGCCGCGACCGGCTGGACGTGATCACCAGCCGTAATGAGCCCGTCACCCTAGAATGGCCCCAGAAGATTCTCTGTGCAACTTCAATGGGAAGATTCACCGAAGTTTCTGACGGTCGGAGGGTCACAGTGGACGGACCGATTACTCCTGGGCCCCGCCGTGCGGCAGGATGGAGCCGTGTACGCAGGCGGAGACTGAGGGGAGGTGCCGGTATGGCGAGAGCACAAGGACCCATGGTCAAGCGACGCCAGATCGGGCGTGAGCTTCAAGCGCTCCGTGAAACTTCTGGACTGACGATCGAAGAGGCGGGCGCCGCAATCGGCCGGTCGGACTCAACGATCAGCCGCATCGAGAACGGCAAGCGCGACGTCCAGCTGATCGAGCTGAAGGGACTCCTGGAGGCGTACGACGCCCCGGCCGAAACCCGCGAGCACCTGCTGACCATGCACAGCGCCTCGCCAGAAGCGTCGTGGTGGACGAACTTCGAGCTGCCGCCGAACCTGGACACGTACATCGCCCTCGAAGCCGAGGCCGCCGCGCTGCGGGTGTTCGCCCTCGCCTCGGTTCACAGCCTCCTCCGCACCGAGGATTACGCGCGGGCGGTTCTGCGCGGCACAAGCCCGTCGGCGCCGGCGGACGAGATCGAGACCCTGGTTAAGTTCCACATGCAGCGGCAACAGGTACTCACCCGCGAGTCGCCTTTGGACCTGGTCGTGATCCTTGACGAAGCGTGCCTGTGGCGCCAGATCGGCGGGATCGACTGCCAACGCGAGCAGCTGAAGCACCTCATCGACCAGGCCGAGCAGGTCCCGAACATCACGGTTCAGGTACTCCCCTACAGCAAGGGCGCCCACACGGCTCTTACCGGCGCATTCACCATCCTCGACTTTCCCGACCCCACGGAGCCCGCAGTGGTCTACGTGGACAGCCCCGGCGGGAACTTGTACCTCCAGAAGGCCAAGGACACCCGGCGGTTTGACCAGTCCCACAGTCGACTGCGCGGCATGGCGCTCGATGAAGCCGAGTCGGCGCGGTTCATGAAGACCGTGCTGAAGGAGATGAAATGACCACGAACCCTGACCTCAGCAACGCCCAGTGGCGGAAGGCGTCTCTCTCCGAAAGCGCCCAGGGGTGCGTTGAGGTCGCCTTCCTCGCCAACGGCCAGGTCGCCGTGCGCGACAGCAAGGACGTGTCCAAGCCCGCCCACCTCTACCCCAAGTCGACGTGGACCGCCTTCCTGGATCACCTGCGCGGTCTGGTGCCGGCGGAGGCGTCCCGGATCTCGATCGCCATCACCTCGGACTCGGCAGTGCTCAGCGATCGGGAGGCGACCGCCGGGGCACCGCACGTCTACACCCACCGCGAGTGGCTGTTCTTCCTCGACGGCGTACTGAAGCGGGAACCCCAGCTCGTCGGCGCGTGACATCACGAACGGGCCCGGCAGACCATGTCTGCCGGGCCCGTTCCGTTTGTGCTGTGAATCCGATCAGCTCATGAGGTGGAAGTCGCATGAGCGGGCCAGGACGGCGAGCACAGCCAGCACGACCAGCCCGTACAGGACCTGGCGGCCGGTGATCGGCTGACCGCCGCTCTGCTCGGGCCCGTCCTCGCCGTCGGGGATGCCCCCGAAGTGGGCCTGGTGGCGGTGGGCTTCGCGTGCAGCCGTCTCCCCCTCCGGGCCGATCGGGAAGCGGGTGCGGCAGGCGCCGCACTTCCAGTACGCCACGGGGACGTTCTCCTCTCGCGGGCCGCCCACGGGCGGGCGGCTGCTGATGCGGGAATCGAGCCTAGAACCTGCGCGGGACGGCAGGTAGCCCGCCTACCGAATCGGTAGGCGGGCAGTAGGCGGCGGGTAGTTATTGCAGGTCAGAGGGCTGACCTACTGGTAGTAGGCGGACCAGGTTCGACCCCTGGGCCGGCAGGGGAGTGAAGCCCTGGGGAAGGTCCGCGGAGTGCACACCGGGCCGGTTACGGGTGGCCCCGTCCTTGTCCGATGCGGGGGCCTTCACGCCGTCCCGGACGGGGATCTGGTGGGCCGCCAGGAGGGCCCTCACCCGGCCGATCTCGGACCGCATGTCACCCCCCTCGGGGAGGCTTCCCAGGGCCAGTTCACGAAGGTGCACGGCGGTGCCATTCCCCCGGGTCCGGATGCTCTCGCGCACCCACGCGTAGACCCTGATTCGCTCCGCTGCGGCAGCCTCTTCGGGGGACGGTTCCGCCACTTCCCCACCGGACGGATCGGGTTCCGCTTCCCCACTCCCCTGGTCCTCTTCGCGATCTTCAAGGGGGTCCGCCTCCGCGACTCCCCCGTCCGCGTCCTCTTCGCGATCTTCCCTTTCGTGATCTTCGTGGGCCCCGGCGACCGCTCCGACGATCCAGGCGATCACCACGAAGATGATCACGAAACCGCCCGCTCCTCGCATCAGGTCCACCGGGTGGTCGACCACCCAGTTCCCTACCGCCGCCGCCAGCTTCCCCACCGCCGGGACCGCCGTGTTGACCAGGAACATGACCCCCATGCCGACTAGGACCACACCGCCGATGATGAGGTCACCGGTGCTGGTCCCGGACTTCGCAGGCGCCTTCTTGCCCCCCGTCGACTTCTTCGCCGGAGACTTCCCGCCGCGCCGCTTCGGCTTCACGGAGCGCTCGGCGTCGCCAGCGGCCGCCGCCTTGGGGGTCGACTTCGCCCCCTTCCTTCGTACCCGGCCGATGACCAGCACCCAGCCCCGGCGTGTCAGGGTCCAGGTCGCGCGGAGGATGATCACCGACCCCGCCCGTACGGTGACCAGGCCGGCGCGGTCGAACGCGTGATACGCCGACAGGTCCGGCCGGGTCACGGCACGGCCGGGCACCCGGGGGGCGTCCGCCTGGCTCTCCAGGGACTCGATGATCTGGCCCCACCACGCCCGAGGGCGTGACGGCTGCTCCGCCGTCACGCCCTCGTCGTCCAGCAGCTCGACGTCGCCCGCCCCGCCCTTGTCCTCGTCGCCCGGGTCGGACTTGACCAGGTCCACAGCCATCAGGCGACCACCGTTCCGGTCAAGTTGCTGATCAGGTGCGTGATCGTGTCGAAGATGCCACCAGCCGCCGTGAACATGCTGGGCAGCATCAGGGCGAACAGGCCGTTGCGGAACTTCGACGGCTTCAGGCCGTACAGCAGGATGCACATCAGGATGGCGACGGCACCGGCGCCGAAGTTGCCCGCGGACCCGAAGCTGGTCTGAATCGCTTGGGACAGGCCGCCGCTCATGTCTCCGACGAAGCTGAAGGTCTCCCCGGCCTGGGCATAGAGCTGGCCGGTGATGAACGCGGCCGCGATCACGCCCTCGTGGGACAACTTGATCTTCCACTTGCCCTGCGCGCCGACGATCAGGAACGCGGTCATCACGACGGCGCCGCCGGTGAACCCGATCGCTCCAAAAATCTGGCCCATGTCTGTGATCTGCCTTCTCAGTTAGTTCGTGCCGTACAAGAGGGATGCGACGGTGGCCGTGGCGGCTGGGATGTGGGCGGCCCAGACGACGCCCTTCCAGGGCCACTTCTCGCCGTAGCGGCCGACCCAGCCACGGACCATCCGGTAAGCGATCTGGAGCCCCAGCGCGACGCCGCCGCCGACGACCCAGGCGGGCCTGGCCATCTGCAGCGCCGTGATCAGGCCCAGCGAAGAGACGAAGACGACGCCGCCCAACCTCGACCGCATGGCCAGGCCCAGGACTCCCAGGCCCAGGGCGCAACCGGCCACGGGTGTGGCGTACTGGTCGGCCTGGACCATCAGGCCCGTGACCCAGTCGTCCAGGTGCAGACCCCAGCCCACGGCGTACGCGGTGCCGGCGAAAACGACCTGGCGGCCCCGGGGGTTGTTGATCAGGCCGCCGCCGTCCGCGGTGCCAGCGACGACCGGACCGGCCTTCCTGACCGCGGCGGCGAACCGGCCGCCCGTCGTCGTGGGCGGTGCCGGAGCCTCGTCGGGGTCCGTCTCGTCGGCGTCGTCGTCCTGGGTGCCCTGGTCCTTCTTCCACCAGGTCCTGGCCTTCTTCGGCTCGGGCGCCTCGTCCTCGTCCTCGGCGTCCTCGTCGTTGGCGTCGTCCTCCTTGACGACCGGCTGGGCCGGATCGGCAGCGGGCGCGGTGTTCGGCGTGGGCGGCGCGGGGGCCGGTGCTGGCGTGTTGCCGGTGAAGGTGTCCAGGTCTGCCGTGTCGGCCTTGTAGACGTCGTTCCACCAGTCCTTCGCCGGTGAGGCCGGGGCGGGTGCCCGGACCGGGGCGGGCGGCTGGGCGGGGGCGGGCGCGACCACGGCCGGCGCCGGGTCGGCGTCGGCCACGTCCAAGTCCAGGTCGACGTCCGGCATGGTCGCCGCAGCGTCGGGCTCCGGGTCCGGCTCGGCGGCTGGTGCCGGGATCGTGGGCGCGGTCGACGTCGCCAGGACATCGTCCAGGTCCGCGAGGAAGTCACTCACGTCGCGGACACCTGCCTCGGGGACCTGTGTCCCCGAGTCGGTGTTTGCCGTCATCGGGCCAGCCACCCCCATTCGCGGACGGCCGCGATCATCAGCCGCCGGATGCGGATCTCGTCAGGGTCGAGTCGCCCCGTGGACTCGATCGGGGCGGTCGGCGTGTTCGCCCGCTCGAACCCGGGAGGGAGGTCCAGGGAGAGCGGCGAGCGCGCGTGCTTCGGGGTCGCGCGGGGGCCGGGAACGTGAGAAGTCACGGCAGCCACAGGGCCGTTCGGCCTCTGGTGAGCGCGCATCGCGCGCTGGTTCACCGTCACAGCTGGCTCCAGATGATGAGGACCGCCAGGGCGGAACCGATGGTCAGGGCGTCCTTCGCGATACGGACGGCTCGGGTCTGCGGCCGGCTGAGGTGAGTCGCGGCCAGCACGATCAGCACGCCGCCGAGCAGGAGGTCGAGCACGGGAGTCCTTCAGGAGTGCGCAACACCGAGGGCGACGGCGAATGCCGCGACCAGGGCGGTGCTGCAGGCGAGGGCCTGCCGTCCGTGGGGCCGGGCGCCGAGTGCGGCGGCTGCCCCTGCGGCGGAGGCCGGGAACATGAGGGTGAGAACTAGGTGCAGCGCGTACATGGCGCCCTCCCGCCGTGGGCGGCCGGAACCCGTCCGGCCGCCCACGGGCTCGCGGTCGGCTACTGGGGGGCGGTCCGGTCACCCTGAGGGGTGCCGGGGACCGGCTTCGCGGGCTCGGGGAACCAGCCGCCGCGGCTGGCCTGGTACGTCGGGCCGCTCGCCCGCTGCTCGGGCGTCAGGCTCTCTCGCAGCTCGTCCTGAGAGATCGTCTTGCGAAATGGCATGATGAAGGTCCGTTCCGTGATTCGGGATGGGACCGGGACGGCCGTCTGCTGTGGAAGGTGGGAGGCCGTCCCGGAGCTTTCGGCCCCGGCTGCGCTCAGGCGTCAGTGCGGGGCCGTTGTCATGTAACGAAGCACCGCAGCAAGCGCGTTGGCGTCCTGCGGTACCTCCAGTAAACGCCAACCTCCACGGGAGGTCAACCAAGTTCCACGGGAGATTTAGAAATCTCCTCGGGAGATTGAGTGATCTGCTGCGGAGCCTTACTCTCAGCTCATGACACAGCACCCGTCCGCCACCCCAGAGTTCCGTCACGTCGCTCAGCGACTGCGGGACGCCGTGACGGGCGGCACGTACGAACCCGGCTCCCGGCTCCCGGCCGCCGCCGAACTGGCCGAGCACCTGGGGTGCTCCCGCTCCGCTGTAGAGCGGGCCGTCCGGGTCGCGGCCGCCGAGGGCCTGGTGACCACGCGCAAGGGGTCAGGGGCCTACGTCTCTCGCCTGCTGAAGCGGATCACCCGGCGGACGGACGGCCTGCTCCGCTCCGGCCCCGACGGTGAAGCGGACGGCTCAGGCGACGCGCTCGAAGCGGAGCTGCGCGCGCTCGGACTCGTCGCCCGCCACTTCCCCGACGTCCGCACCGAGCGGGCCCCGCAGGACCTGGCCGCTCTGCTCGGACTGAAGCGGCACGGGCAGGTCCTTGTCCGCGAGACACGGACGTTCGCCGTGGCGGCCGGCTCCGCGCCCGCCGATCCCGGCACCCCCGTCCAGCTCGCGTTCACGTACCTGCCGCTCGACATCGCGCGGCACACCGACCTGGAGCGCCCAGACCTCGGCCCCCGGGGCGTCCCGGGCCTTCTCACCGAGCTCGGGCACCGGCCCACGGACTTCTCCGAAACCGTCGAAGTCCGCCCGCCACATGAGCACGAAACGACCGCCCTGGAGATCGACGCGGACAACAGGGTCATCCATCTGACCCGCACCGCCGCCACCGCCGATCGGACCGTGGCGGTCACCGTCAGCGTGCTCCCCGCACACCTGTGGTCGCTCTCCTATCAGTGGTCCACCGCCACCTGACGCCCCGCTCCCCGACCGGGCGGGCCGACGCGTCCGGCGCCCAGTAGCCCGGTAGATGTGCAGGTCAGAGGCCACCTACCGGCAACTACCTACCGCCTACCTACCGCGCCTACCGGCGCCCTCGCCCCTCGACCCGGGACCGGCCTCGCGGCCGCTGGACGCCGTCCGGGACACTGTCGGCCTCCCCGGCCAGGCGGGTGCCAGCAGGGCCGCAGAGCGGCGCTCAGGGCCCCTCTGCGGCACCCACCGAGAAGGTCGTCGGGCAGCAGAACGGGGGCTGACCGGACCCCCTTTCCAGGTCCGGCCAGCCCCCGTTCGCGTCTTGATCAGATCCGCGCCAGGGCCCCCTTCGGTTCGAGCGCGTCCAGGTCCGCGATCGGGCGCCCGAAGGTGTCCAGCAGCTTGCCCTTGCCCTTGTCCTTGGCGGCCTTGGCGGGCGCCTTCTTCTCCGCCGCGGCCTGCTGGGCGGCCTCCCAGCGCTCCATCGCTTCCTGCATGTAGGTGCGGGCCGTCCCCTGCGACGTCAGCCCCAGTTCAGCCTGCACCTGGTACGCGACATCGGTACGGGTCCGGGGCGTCACCGCCGGACCGAGCAGACGGGGTTCGCCCTGCTCGCACAGCTCGTGCACCCGCTGGATGAAGCGCTGCTTCAGCGAGCCCTTGGCCAGCGGCGCCGACGGCTTCGACGCCTCCCTCGGCTTCGGCGTCCGCGGCTGCTCCGCCGCCGTCTCGGCCGGCGCGGTCTGCTCCGGAGCCGCCTGCTTCGCATCGAGCTGAACCTGAAGCTGCTCCGCCTGCTCCTGCGAAGCAGCGATCTTGCGCTCCGCCTCGGCGCGTGCTGCTTCGATCTCGCGCTCCGCCTCGGCCTGCTTCGCTTCGATCTTGCGCTCCGCCTCGGCCCGCTCCGCCGCCAGCCGCTCAGCCGCTTCGCGCTCGACCCGCTCGGTCGCTTCCCGCTTCGCCCGCTCTGCTTCGGTGCGAAGCTGCTCGGCCTGCTCACGAAGCTGCCGCTCCGCTTCCCCGCGAAGCCGCTCCAGCTCCCTGCTCCACCGATCCCGCTCGGCGCGGACCTGCTCGGCGCTCTGCTGCTCGAAGCGCTCTGCCTGCTCCTGAAGCTGCTGCTTCGCCTCGTCACGAAGCTGCTCGATCTGGTCGTGCCACCGCTTCGCTTCCCGCTCGGCCCGCTGCTCGGTGGTCTCCCGCTCCGCTCGGCGGTCCTCCGCTTCACGCGCCGCACTCTGCTCGACGGCTTCACGGACAAGCCGAACCTGCTCGGCCGCTTCCCGCTTCGCCTGCTCTGCTTCGGTGCGAAGCTGCTCGGCCTGCTCGCGAAGCTGCCCGGCCAGTTCCTCGAAGCGCTCGCGCTCCTGCTGCTGCTCCGCCTGGAGCCGGGTGCGCTCCTCCCGCTCCGCCTCCAGTGCGGCCAGCGCCTCGTCCCGCTCCTGCTTGGCGGCCCGCTCCGCTGCACGCAGCTCGTCCTGAACCTCGGCCTTCTGCTCCTCCAGCTTCTGCGTGACCTTCTGCTGCAGCGCGGGCAGCGAGACCACGGTGTTCACCACGGCATCGACGTCCGCGTAGTCGAGCCGCCCCAGTCGCCCGGCCTGCATGTGGCCCATGGTCCGCCGGACCACAGCAAGGGCCTGGTCCACGTTGACCGGCGCGTCCGCGCGGTCCAGCGCGACCGCCGCGTCCTCGGTCCGCCGGTCCACCGCCCGGTCGGCCAGCGACTTCCGCCAGCCAAATCGGAACGTACGGTCGGCACGCTTCTGGGCGCGGGCCAGCACGATGACCGCGCGGGCAGCGCGCTGGGCCAGCAGCCGGCGGGAGGTCTCGCTGGTCGTGGACGTCGTGTCCAGGCCCAGCCACGCGAATGCGGCGATCCAGATCCGGCGCCACAGCAGGACGAACAGGCGAAGGGGGCCCGGCCGGACGCCGTCCTCCTCCTCGGCCTTCGCCAGCTCCGCGATCCGCAGGTCAAGGCCGTGTTCCAGCAGCTTGACCGACACCACCGGCACACCGGCCAGGGCCACCTTTGCCCACAGGCCGCCGCCCTCCGGGGCGTGCACCCAGTTCGCCGCCGCGGAGAGGGCCACCAGGCCCCACGCCATCCGGCGGGACCGGATCATGCCCTCGGTCCACCGCGGCACATCCTGGGCAGCCAGCGACCGCGCCAGCCCCAGCATGAGGCCGATCTCCGCGCCGTCGAAGATCGCGATGAAGAAGATCCGCAGCAGCAGCGGCAGCCCGGCGGTGTCCTCCGCGAACCCGTACAGGCCGTACATGCTGACGGACATGCCGCAGATGCCGACGATGGTCCGCCAGCGGTCGTCAATCATGGCCATGACCCGGGCGCGGGCCTCGCTGTCGTCGTCGCGGCGAGCCTTCTCGACCGCCCGCGTCGCTGCCCGGCCGGCCAGGCGGACGACCAGGATCAGCAGGGCCAGGCTCGCCACGCCCGCGAGCACTCCGCCGAGAGCGACCGTCCACGGGGGCACCCCCAGGGACTCCGCCACGGCATGGATGCGGGGAAGCACGTTCACGCCCCCACCTCCGGCAGCAGAGCACCGGAAGGTGCACGTCCACCCCATTCTGGGGTGATACTGAAGTACGACATCGGAGCCTCGTCTCTGGTGTGAGACCCCGGGATGCCCGCCTCCACAAGCTGAGGCACCCCGGGGTTTCGCTTTTGCGTCACAAGAACCACTCTCGCAACGTCCCTAATTATGCCTTATTTTGGAGTCCTTGTCAAGCCCTTGATCACTCCGGCACCTTTTCCTTCTTGCCGGGGAGAAAGGCGTTCAGGACTGGGGCGATCCAGGTGGCTCGGGCCTCGAACCCGTACTTGGCTGTCAGGGTGTCCAAGACCTGCAACTGGGCGTACGTCGGGGCGATTTGGATCTGCACGGGCCCCGCACCCAGGTACCGGACTGCTCGGGGGTCCTCGGGAAAGAGCTCGTTCCCGGCCGCGACCGAGACCTTGGACTCCTGGATGATCTGCGGGGTGGTCGAGTTCTTCGCTGCCACGGCCTCCAACACCGCCGACGTGTTCGTACGGCCACGTGCTGCCCGTACGTACCGCTCGAACCGGCGGTGAAGGGCGGGCGAGACGTACAGCGTCGTGCGGTGCTTGGTCTTGGCAAGGGCCGCTTCCGTCTCCCCCTCCTCAGCCTCGCCTTCCTCGGCCTCGACCTCCTCAGCCTCGACCGCTGCGGGTGGGTCTGCAGGCGCCTGCGGCGGCGGGGTGTCACCACTGGGGGCGGCCGGCGGCGGTGTCTCCTTGACGTCTTCAGGGCTCTTCGGGGGCGGCGGAGCGCTACCGGTAGGGCTCTGCGGGGGCGGAGCACTTCCTGTTCCGCGGTTGGGGACCAGACCGCCGAGGCCCTGTGCGCGGTTGGGTACGGTGTTCGCCGTCGGCCGGGCGAAGATGGACCCGAGGTTTTCCTCCGGGGTGGTCACGGCCAGACACCTTCCTGGATCATCTCGTTCTGCACCGTCGCCGCCCGGGTGAAGAGTTCTCGCGCCACCACGGCGAAGTCCTCGCTCACCGACGCCGACGTCTTCGACACGACCTGGCTCGCGTCCGCCAGGCCGGCGCGGATCTTCCAGAACTCCGGGTTCTCGGAGGCAGCGGCCTCCAGCTCGTACACCAGCTTGCCGCGGTCGCGGGCGGCCACTGCCACCGCTTCTGCGAAGCGAATGACGTTGTCGAAGATGGGGGCTGCTCCGCCCAGGGTCGCTTCCACGTCGTCGCGAACCGTCTTGCGAATGGCCGTGGCGTTGGCTCCCGTGGCGAAGAGGATGGCGCCCAGAAGAGTCACGTACGGGTTGTACTGCCGCATCGCTGCGTAGTCCGTGGCAAGGGCCTTGAGCCCCTTCTTGCGGCTGGACTTGTCGCTCTTGACCGGCACGACCACCCACCGCGCGGCGCCCAGCGCCAGCTGCATCATGTGCTCGTTCTCGGGCGGGGAGTCGATCAGGATCAGGTCGTACTCCTTGGCCACTGGCTGAAGGATGCGGGCCAGAGTAAGGACGGCCGCAGCTCGTTCCTGATCGTTGATCGGGGAGCCGATGATGCCCGGCACTCGACGCAGCAGCTTGCCTCCCGGGACTACGTCCAGGTTCGGCCGGACGTTACGGATGGGCTTGACCGCTTCCTGAAGCGTGATGGCGGTCAGCAGGCCCTTTCCTTCGTCGTCCAGCTCGGTTTCGGCGTAACCAAGTTCCTCTGCCACGTTGCCCTGTACGTTCAGGTCAACGATCAGCACGCGAAGGCCATCAGCCGCCGCGAGACCGCCGATGTTGCACGTGCACGTCGTCTTTCCGACGCCCCCCTTGCCGTTGCCGAAGCAATAGACATGGCCCAGCTCAGACCAGTTCACCAGCGATGCCGAGTAGGCAGCGATGTCTAGTGGTGTCGCCACTGTTACCTCCCTCTCCTGTTCTGATGGCAGCCTCGCCCGGCCGCACGCGTGGCTACATGGTGGCATGGAGGCTGTACTGACAACCGTCTTTCCCACTGTCTGCTCCGCGTGGTAGCCCGCCTACAACACAACTGGCCACCTCGCTGAGGGAGCAGCAGGGCGGCCAGTTGGGTTGCCGAGGGGCTAGCACTTGTACTGAAAAGCGGGGAGGGAAGCGACTATGACGGCGGGGAAAGAAGCAGTGTCTGACCTGGGCATACACGCTTGCCAGTGCACTGCGTAGGGTAATGGCACACGTAATGGCAAACTCACTGTGAGCTGCACTTGCCCGCTCGATGGCGTGCCCGCTGTGCTGCCTGCTTGCCAGCAATCACCGCAGTACGACGTCCACGACACCGGCAACCAGATGTCCCTGCCTGGCGGCCTTCGCGTACGCCATCAGCGGGGGAGTGACGGCGTGCAGGAGAGTGTGTTCGAGACGTCCCATCATGAGGGTGACTTCACCTGCCTGCTCGGCGAGCGCCCTCCAGCCCGGCGGGACGTACATGTCGCCGTCCGTCAGCCAGGCATGGGCACTTGAGCTCACCTGTACGTTCGTCTCCGGCCCGATGAGCGCTCGCCACCCAGGGCTTCGCGGTGACGGTTTCCCCAGCGCATGGATCTGATGAAGGCCGTCCCCGAGCAAACTGCGAATCACGGGATCGTAGGGCGGCTCACCGCCCTCCGTGACGGTGACCTCCTCCTCGTAGGCGATCAGGAGGACCGGCCTGGTGCCGGTCGGTGAGGGCAACCCCAGCACCCGGGGGACCAGTTCGGTCTCCCCTGTGAGGGCCAGGTCTCCGGGACCGTAGTCCCGTACCTGTGAGTTCGCACAGCGATGGTGCGCGACCCCCAGGTGGGACAGGCCGGGACTGCGACGTAGCACAACCACGGCCGGCTCCGTCCTCGCGTCGCCTGCGGTCCTGCACTCCACGCACTCGAACACCGTGACGCGGCTCTGGAAGTCCGCGGCCTGGTTCAGGCCCACTTGGTCGATGACGTCGGAGGCGATGGTGACGCTGGTGGTCATCTGGTCAGTCCTCCGGGTTCTGCCGTGCACTGCTGACGATGTGGGACCAGGTCCCGGCAGCTCCACCGTGCTCGCGGGCGAGCTCGCCAGCGAGCTTGGCGACGGGCATGTCGGGGTTCGCCTTCAGCGCCTTCCGGGCCTTCTCCAGCCGCTCGTCCCCGTCGTAGGGGTAACGGCGCGTAGTCCCGGCCGTGCCGGCAGGGCGACCGCCACCACTCCGCTCGCGGAGCTCCCCGTACTTCCAGATGTCCCCGCGGCGGTAGTAGCGCTTCACGCGGCCGCTGTCGGTCTTCTCCTCCCTGATGGGGTCGGGCCAGTGATTCGGCTTCCTGGTGGGGTACTTCGTGATGCTCGTGGGCTCCATCTTCAGCACCCGTGCGGCCTGCGAGAGCGTGATCTCGTCCTCGGCGTTGCCGCTCCGGTCGATCTCCGTCCGCCACTCCTGTCCGGCCTGGTAGCCCTTGTACCAGCGGTCCCATGCCTTGGAGTTCCAGTACATGGTGTTCCCGACCGTCTTCTCCGGCTCGGGATGGCCGTTGGTCTCCCGTTCCCGGTAGAACAGTTCGAGCGTGCTGCGGCCCAGGCCCGTGCGTTCCTGCAGTTCCGCGCGGCTCTCCAGCCCCGCGGTGCCGGTGAGGTCCTTGTACCAGCGGCGCCAGTCGGCGTCATACCAGGCCAGTTCCCGGCCGGCGGCGTCCGGGACCGGCTCGGGGTGCCCGTTCGTCTCCCGCTCCCGGTACAGCTTCTCCAGGTACGTGAGGCTCAGGTCGTGCTTGTCCGCGAGCTCCCTGCGGGTCGATACCCGACGCCCGTTCAGGATGGCCATGAGGGAGTCCTCCGTTGTATTTCCGTCTCGCGACGGGGCTTCAGTCGTCATTGCCCGCCCCCTGGTCACGGTGGTGCTGGTCGTGGCCGGCGGCGCGGGGCAGAAGTACCACGCCGGACTCCGTCAGGCCGTGCTCGACCTCCGGCTCCTCGTCCGCGTCCTCGGCGCCCTGGTCCTGGTCGACCTCGTGCTTCCAGTTCATGACGCCGGACTCGATCGGCCTGGTGATCGTGTCGATGTCCTGGCTCTGGATGGTCGCCGCCCAGTCCTGGGCGCCGTGGGCCGTCTCGTCCGCAAGCTGGATGAACCAGCCACCGTCACGGGGGAGGGGGCCGTCCTCGATGCGGTAGAGCAGACCGTGGTCGGCACCGGCCGTGTTCCCGGCGTGCAGGGTGATCAGGTCGTCAAGCGCGGGGGCCGTGTTCAGCTCCGCGTCGTTTACCATCATGCGTAGATGCCTTCCTGGTATATGGGCTTTGTTGAAGGGCCTGGGGCCAGGGGGCTTCAGGGCGGTCAGCACTACTGCCATTGGGCTGACCGTCCGCCCCACTTCCTCCCGCGTCTCCGCGGAAGAGCCGAGCATCGAACCTCTCGGCTTCACTAATCGTGCCTTACTCGGTTACTGCGTGTCCAGTCGTTCGGCGGACCCGGTCCGATCGAGCGACCGCACTGCACCGGCAAACCGCTCTTAGCCTGCCGGAATCCCTAATTATGCCCGCTCCGGTTGAGGGCTACAAGCCACAAACCCCCAGCTCATGGGCTTGCCGAGACGGTTGAGTCGACGTTCGTTCGACTTCTCTTCATACCTACAGGACCGCCTCCGGCGGGGGCCCTTACTCCCAAGGGGGCGGGGGCTCCGTCACCGTGTGCGGGCCGTGGGTGGCTGGGGTGTGGGGGTGGCCGGGGTCTCCCCT